>JAYGGC010000031.1:0-122454 GCA_046581525.1 Roseibacillus sp.
ATATCGTGGAGCCCTCGCTGTCGACAGCAAAAATTGCCCGCCTGCGCCCCGCCCGCATTGCTTTGACAACTTCGCTCGATCTCCGCAGAGTCCTCGCAAATTGTGGCCGACGCTCGATTCACTCTTCTCAACCGCACCAACGAGATCGGAGCGAATAGCTATCTTCTCGAAATCGGGGATACCCGCATGGTCCTCGATGCCGGGATGCACCCCAAGGAAAACGGCGCCAGGTCCATTCCGCGTTACGAGGACCTGCGCCATGACAGCATCGATGCCATCATCGTAACGCACTCCCACCTCGACCACGTGGGAACCCTTCCCATCCTGATGCGGGACCAGCCTTCGGCCCGGGTTTTCATGACCCCCCCCACCGCCGCCCTCGCGGAAGCCCTCCTCCACAATTCGGTCAACGTGATGAAGTCGCAGCGGGTGGAACTGGGCATCGAAGAGTATCCCCTCTTCACCCACCGCGCGATCGACGAACTCGTTCCGCGCATCGAACCACGCGACTACGAAAAACAGTTTGATCTCGATTGGAACGGTGGAGTGCGCGCAACGTTCTACGACGCCGGACACATTCTCGGTTCTGCCGGAGTCTTGATCGAAGGTGGCGGGAAGCGGATCTTCTACAGCGGCGATGTGCACTTTGAAGACCACGCCCTCATCCGGGGCTCCCGCTTCCCGGAACTCAGCAAGCTCGACGCCCTCATCGTGGAGAGCACCCGCGGGGACACTGCCCGTAAGGAGGGCTACCGCCGCCAAGATGAGGAAGAGCGTTTCATCAGCGACATCCGGGCCTGCCTCGACCGGGGTGGCTCCGCCCTCGTGCCCGTCTTCGCGATCGGCAAGACCCAGGAGGTCCTCACCATGATTCACGAGTGCAAGGGAGCGGGCCGGCTCCCAGACGTTCCGGTCTACATCGGGGGGCTGAGCACCAAGATGACCATCGTCTACGACAAGTTCTCCGAGACCACGCGCCGGATGGTGCCCGGTTTCAAGATCCTGCGGGACATGAATCCCATCACCGGCAATCGGCGTGGACGACGAAAAATCCCCAAGGAGCCGGGCTGCATCTACGCCCTCTCCAGCGGCATGATGACCGAGAAGACCACTTCGAACGGGTTCGCCCGCGGATTCATCGACAACCCGAAGAATTCCCTTCTCTTCGTCGGCTATGCCGATCCGGACAGTCCGGGTGGCAAGATTCGCGCCAGCAAGAATGGCGATCCCATTCGACTCGATGCGGATCTCCCAGAAGTCGCACTCAAGTGCGAACTCCAGATCTACGACTTCAGCGGCCATGCCCCCCGCGACCAGCTGCTTGAGTTCATGCAGAGCGCGGAGGCCAAACAGACCATCCTCGTCCACGGCGACCCCGCTGCTTCCCGCTGGTTCGCCGATCAGCTGAAGGGCTCGATCCTTCCGCCGTCGGGAAAAGCGATCACCCTTTGACTCGCCCCCAGGTCTCGACGATCGATTTCGTCCTCCCGTCTTCGTCTCCCTACGCCGACGATGGGCGCCCCTCCGCCACGACGAAATCTCGACGGGCCAATTCCCGAATAGGCTTCAGCACCAAGTCCCAAGTCGGAACTCCTACCTCCGCAAAATCCCGCCGACTCCCGCATCCCGCCGACTCCCGCATCCAGCATCCCGGATCCAGCATCCCGGGTCCAGCATCCCTCATCCGACCTCCGAACCTGCTAGTCGCCCTTTAATTCATCCAGCTCCTTGCGGAGGGCCTTCACTTCCCTGGTCGTTTCGTGAAGCTTGGCCACTCCGCGCCAGATGCGCATGGCGTCCTTGATCGGCTTGGCAGGCACACCGAGATAGGCGCCCGGCTCCTTGATGCTCTGGTGCACTCCGGACTGCCCGGCAAGTTGCACTCCGCTCGCAATCTCGATGTGGCCGCTGATTCCGGCCTGGCCCCCGATCGTAACAAAGTCGCCCAGTTTTACACTCCCTGCGATCGCGCTCATGGCCACCAACAGGCAGTGCTTCCCGACCTCTACATTGTGCGCGATCTGCACGAGATTATCGATCTTGGCCCCCTCCCCGATCACGGTCTTGCCGAAGCGGGCGCGGTCCACACAGGAATTGGCGCCGATCTCAACGTCGTCTTCCACCACCACGATCCCAAGCTGGGGCACCTTCTGATGTTTGCCCGCAGAGAACTCATAGCCAAAGCCATCAGAGCCGATCACGGCGCCAGGTTGCAGGATGACCCGATCGCCGAGCACGCATCCTTCCCGCACGGTCGCGTTCTGATAAAGCAAGCAGTCGGATCCGATCCGCACTCCACAGCCTACCACTGCTCCGGAGCGAATCTCGGAGCCCGCTCCCACCACCGCGTCGGCTTCGATCACCGCGCCAGGATGAATGGCGGCGCTCGAATCGACTTGCGCGCTCTGCGCCACGTGCGCTCCCGGACGAATTCCCGGCTCAATGGAGCGCGTCATCTCTGCCGCCTTCTTCGCGAGGACGGCCAATGCCAACGACGGATTCTCCACCTGGATCAGGGCCACGCCCTCCGGACCGGAGTCCACATCAGGGGGCACCAGGACCGCACCTGCCTTGGTTGCGTCGAATTGCGGACGGTACTTCGCGACGCCGAAGAAACTCAGGTCCGAGGAGCCGGCATCTTGCAGGGTGTTGACTCCGCTCAAACGCGTCTCCCCATCACCAGCGAGGAGCGTGCCGCCTACGAGAGCGACGACTTCATCGAGCCGTAATTCCACAGCGGAGTGAGGAAGGAGATGACTATTCGCCGGGGGCAGGAGCCGGCGCGTCCTTGTTGAGCTGCTCGAGCAGACCACCCGTGATGTCGGTGGCATCCTTGGTGTAGAGCAGGAAGGGAACCTGCGAGGTGCTCAATCCCGACTTATCAAACACATAGTCGTAGTCGTCCGACTTGGCGCGGTCCTCGACCAGCTTGCGAATCTCTTCGAGAATCCCGCGCATTTTCTGCACCATCTTCTCATTGAGGGCGGTGTTGCGACGCTGGAGGAATTCGCGACGCTCCCGGTCGAGAGCCACTCCCTCCTGCGTCTTCATCTGGAAGTTCTTGAAGAGGTCCTGCTTCTTCTTGTCACTGATGGACGGATCATCGAGCTGCTTGCGAAGGCCTTGCAGCTCGTCCTCCAGACTGCGGATGGTCTCCAGCCGCTCGTTGTTGTTCTGCTGGATTTTGGCACGCTCGACGTTGATCTCCCTCTGCGCCTCGTTGGTGCGATGGTACTGCTTGAAGAGCGTCTGCATGTCCACCGTGGCAATCTTGAGCTTGTTGTCCTGCGCTACCGCAGGAACGGTGAGCATCAGGATTCCGGCGGCGGCGAGGGTCAGTTGGTGAAGGGTCATTTTTAGTTGGCGATTCTTAGGATTTCGCGGAGCTTGGAGAAAAATCTCGGAATCGTCAAACCTCAACCCCGGATCCAAGCATGGAGGCTGCTTCCAAGGGGATTTGGGACCCCCTCCTGGCCCAGTCATTCCCGCACAGGAGCGTTCTTATTGAGCTCCTTGAGGATCATCGGCGTGATGTCGGTGGCATCCCTGGCGAACAGGAGCATCGGAACTTGGGAGGTGTTCAGGCCCTCGATGTCAAAAACGAGATCATATCCGGTGCGCTCCGCGTGCCCGGCCACGATCTCCCTGATCTCCTCCAACAGGTTCTCCATCCGCACCACCATCTTGCGATTCAGTTCACCGTGCCGAGCCATCGCAGTGGAAATCCGTTCCCGGTCCAGAGACTCGCGTTCCTGCAGGCGCATGCCTCTCTCCCGCTCGAGGGAGGCCCGGTCCCGCAACTCCAAATCGGTTTTCTGCAACCGTGCCACCAGTTGCCGCAGCCCTTCGTCCATGCTGCGAATCCGACCCATCGTGTCGTTGTGATCCTTCTGGATCTTTGCCCGCTCGGTGTTGATTTCCCCCTGGGTCTTCTCCACCTTGTGGAAGTTCTTGAAGAGCTTCTGGATGTTGACGACGGCCGTCCGCGGTTTTTCCTCAGAGTCCTCCTGCCCTCTCGCCAGACCCGCCAGCATCACCACTCCGCAACTCAGTGTTATCAATCGTCTCATCAGCTCAGGCAACGAAGGCCTGAAGCTAGACCTCTCCTCCGCGAAGTTCAAGATCATTAAATAATCACGAAATCCCCAGTATTCCAGCATGCTTCGCTTCCACACCCTCGATGAGACCCCCGCCGAGCTCCCGGGTCCCGGTGCCCTCGTTCCCACGATGGGGACCCTGCACGAGGGGCATTGCGCTCTCATCCGGTCTGCTCGCGAAATCGCCGGCCCCAAGGGGTCGGTCCTCGTCTCGATTTTCGTGAATCCCCTGCAGTTTGATCGTCCCTCCGACCTCGCGGCCTACCCCCGTGACTTCGAGGCCGATCTCGCCCTCTGCGAGAAACTTGGAGTAGATGGGGCCTTTCTTCCCGACCCCGTCGCTTTCTACGCCGCGGATCATTCGGTCACGGTCAGCGAGAGCCTGCTCTCCAGGCACCTTTGCGGCGCCACCCGGCCCGGGCACTTCGACGGTGTCTGCACCGTCGTCCTCAAGCTCATCAACCTCCTACGCCCCGCGCACGTCCTCTTTGGCAAGAAGGACTTCCAGCAACTCGCCATCATTCGCCGGCTCGTCCGCGACCTCGCCTTGCCGGTCGAGATTCATGGCGTGGAAACCGTGCGCGAAGCGGACGGCCTCGCCCTCTCCTCGCGTAATGCCAACCTGACTCCGGAGCATCGCGCCGACGCTCCACGCATTCGCCGCGCTCTCCTCGCCGCGCGCGACCTTGCGATCAATGGCGAACAACGAACCGATGCCTATCTCGATACCGCGCGCCACCACCTCCTTGAAAACGCACCCGAGGGACTCAAGATCGACTACCTTGAACTGGTCGATCGCGATTCCCTGCAACTCCTCCCCAAAGCGACCGTCCCCGCCCTGCTGGCCACTGCCGTTTACTACGGCGATGTGCGCTTGATCGACAACGTGGAGATCTAGCTGGACCATTCAGCCCATGATCTTCCCCCACACCGAGATCCCGCTCCGAATCGCCATCGCCACCGCCAACAAGATCCCCACCACCGCGGTCACTTTCAAGGTGGTGGGAATCCGCCGCTTGCCAGTGAGCTCTTTGCGGGTCGCGAGGTAGAGCAGGGCCAATCCCAGGGCCGGGATTCCGAGTACGGTGAGGGCTTGGGCCACGAGCATGAGGGTCACCCTGCTCTCGTTGGCGAGGAGCCCCACGATTCCGATCACCATCCCGATCACGAGCGCCAGGGCCGTGAAGTGACGGGCCCAACGACCCGCCATCTTGCTCCCCTTGTCCAATCCGTCGGAAAGTACCGTTCCTCCGATCGCGGCGTTGACCATGAACGAACTGAGCGCTCCGGCCATGAAGCCTCCGCAGAAGACGTATTTGGCTCCCGATCCGAACAAGGGCGTCAACTGCCGCGCGATGTCGCCCATTCCAGTCAGCTTGGGAGCTCCCGCTACCCGGTAAAAGACGAGCAGGGAAGTCACCATGATCACTGCGGAGACAAATCCCAGCACCGAGATTCCCACCACCGAATCGATGGTCCCTTTCCTGATGTCCCGGAGGCCCCATCCCTTCTCCTTCACGAGGTAGGCCTGGAAAAACGCCCCGCCCACCGAGAAAGTCGTTCCCACCAGCGCGATCAGGGGAATCCAATCCCGCTCTTTCGCAACGGGCGCGTTGCGCTCGGGTGCATCACCAAACATTGCGGCCAGCAAATTGAGCAGGAAGGCCACGATCATGAAGAGGACCAATATTTTCATTGCCTTCTCCACCGCCGAGTAGAGCGACCGCATCAGGTAGAGCGAGACGATCACAAGACCGTTTGCCACGATCAGGATGACGATCTGGATAGTCACCCACCCCTCGGGAAGGTCGCCGTTTTCAGATTCGAAAAGAGGTTCCAGTCCGGCCCCCAGCGCGAGGTTGTTGCTCGATTGATAGAGAGCGACGATCAGGAAGAGAACAATCGCCACCGCCGCTGCGACCCGACGCCCGAGCCGCAAGGCCAGCTCGTCACAAAGACTGCCCTTGTAGACCACGCCCAGCCGCGCCGAGAGCGCCACCATTCCGATCAGCAACAAGATCGCAAAGGCCAACACCGGCAAACCCAGCCATCCCCACTCGGCTCCCACTTTGGAACTCGCCAGGATGCTCCCCGGTCCCAGCACCACCGCCGCCACAATGATAGCCGGCCCAAACGATCGCAGTGACTCCTCAATTTTCATTCCAACAATCCGTTCCTCGCACCCTCTTACACTCCTTCCCAAGAACCAACCACCAATCAACCAATTCCCACCGCGCGGCGGGGCCTTTCCCAGGTCAATCCGCGCACCTCTTCCTCACCAAGTCCCATCTCCCTCAGGACCCCCTCCACCATGGGCATGGTCGCGGTCGACCCCACGAAGTGCGATCCGTCCTGCGAGCGCGCCACCAGGTCATCTCCGATCTCGAGATCCCAGCCCGCCAGGGAATACTTTCCCGGACCGGCTCGCGCAGCCGAAATCGCATCGGTCACCATCAGGCAACGTTCCATCCCCGCGGCCCGAAGGTAGTTGCGCAAGGCAAAGGGCGGCACGTGCACGCCGTCTCCGATGAAACAGATCCAAAGCTCCTCCGAGAGACTGAGCACCCGCTCCACGATGTTGTCGTGCCGCGTCAGTTCGGGCGGGCAGCCATTTCCAAGGTGGGTGAACATCGTGAGGCCGGCATCAATGGCCGCGCGCAACTGGTCCAGGGTCGGATCACAGTGACCGGCTGAAACCACGATGCCCTGATCCGCGAGGAACCCGGTGGTCTTGCAGCCTTCATCGCATTCCGGAGCGAGCGTCACGATCCTGGTCAGCCCACCCGCGGCATCCAACAACTCCGCCATCCCTTCCACCGTCGCAGCCAGGGCATGGTCGCGGGGATGGGCCCCGATGAATCCGTCCGCCGCGTTCAGGAACGGGCCTTCGATGTGCAGTCCCACCATGACTTCACGGACCAACTCGTCTTCCTCCCGCGCCTGCACCAATCGCCGCAGCTTCCCCTTCATCGACTCCATCCCGTCGGTGATGATCGTCGCCAGCATCCCCTCCGTCCCGTCCTCCTTCATCGCCTCACAAGCGGAACGGATCTGCCCGGTCGTCAGCGACTCCGCGTTGAAGTCGATCCCCGCGTAGCCGTTGACCTGGAGATCGAAGTAACTCATCGCGGCAAGCGGCTGGCAGCCGCCTCATCGAGGAAGAGGATGCAGTCTCCGTGCTCTTGCAGGATGGAAGCGGGAACGTCCACGGTCACCGGACCTTCCACCGAACCAAGCACCGCCTCCGCTTTCCGTTCATCGGGAACGATACACGCGATTCGTTCCGCCTTCAGAATTTGGCGCACCGACATCGACATCGCGTGGGTGGGCACCGCTTCGAGATTTGGAAACCACCCTTCCCCAACTTGCTGCCTGCGGCACACTTCATCCAGCTCCACCACGAGGTAGGGATCCTCACTCTCAAAGTCCGCCGGCGGATCGTTGAAGGCGATGTGGCCGTTCTCTCCAATTCCAATGAAGGCCACGTCCGGCGCGCGCTCAGCGAGGAGCGCTCCCACTCGCGCACATTCCGCCGCCGCGTCGTTTTCACCATCGATTGCATGAAAGGCCTTCAGCTCTCCCGGCAACTTGGCAAGGAAGCGCTCCCGCAGAAACTTGCTGAAGGACGCCGGGTGGGTAGCCGGCAGTCCGATGTACTCGTCGAGGTGAAACAAGGTCACCCCCTGCCAGTCGAGGTCCTCCCTGCTCAACGCCTCCACCACTTCAAATTGGGAGGCCGCCGACGCCATCACGATCCTCGCCTCTCCTCGTTCCGCCAGTGCTCCGCGAATCTGTTCCGCTCCCGCCGCCGCCGCGACCGCCCCCATCTCGTCCTTCGACCCAAATACTCTAACATCCATCCCCTCCCTTTCTAAGCCACCCGCCCGCCGGACCGCAAAGCCAAATACGCAGATCGGAGGACGGAAGGGTCCTCGGCGCTGGGCGGTCAGTGCGGAGTCACATGGTTTCCGGCAAAAACTCGACATTCCAATTCCGAAATACATCTCAGAGCCCGAATTCAGGATCCAATCGCCGGGACGCAGCTCCGCCTTGGGATTTGGAACGTGGTGCTGAAGCCTCTTTGGAAATTGGAACATCGAATGTTCGCCCCGCTGACGACAAAGCCCTCGGTCCCGCATCCCGCATCCAGCACCCCGCATCTTGAATCTTGCATCCTGCATCCCTCCTCCCATCCTTCCCCCGTGACCTCCGACTTTCTCGTCATCGGCAGCGGCGTGGCTGGACTCTCTTTCGCCATCAAGGCCGCGGAACATGGCAGCGTCACCGTTATCACCAAGAACAAGGCCCACAATTCCAACACTGCCTGGGCCCAGGGCGGCATCTCCGCGGTCCTTCCGGAGGGTCTGCGCGACGAGGGCGACACGGTCGAGAAACATGTAGCCGACACTCTCGATGCCGGCGCAGGGCTCTGCAAGGAGGATGCCGTTCGCACCATCATCGGGGAAGGCGCCCAGACCATCGACGAATTGGTGGCCTGGGGCACTGAGTTCGACAAGAATGGCAACCAGTTCTCCCTCGGCAAGGAAGGCGGCCACTCCGCACGGCGCATCCTTCATGCCAAGGATACCACCGGCCAGGAGATCGCTTCTGCGCTCGTGGAAACCGCCCGCAGCCACCCGCGCATCACGGTCCTCGAGGACTACTTTGCCATCGATCTCATCACCACCGGAAAACTCGGCAGTGTGACCGAGGATCGCGTGCTGGGCGCCTATGTCCTCGAACCAAACGGCGAAGTACACGTCATCCGCTCCGATCGGCTCGTCCTCGCCACCGGAGGCTGCGGCAAAGTGTATCTCTACACCACCAATCCCGACTCCGCCACCGGCGACGGGGTTGCCATGGCCTGGCGAGCGGGCGCCAGTATCGCCAACATGGAGTTCGTGCAGTTCCATCCCACCTGTTTCTACAATCCCGCCGCTGTCGGCCCCGAAGCGCGTTCCTTCCTCGTCTCGGAAGCGCTGCGCGGCGAGGGAGCGATCCTGCTCAATGAAAAGGGCGAGGACTTCACCCCCTCCTACGACAAGCGGGGCTCGCTCGCGCCCCGCGACATCGTGGCCCGCGCGATCGACACCGAGATCAAGAAGACCGGCGCCAACTGCATCTACCTCGACGTCACTCACAAGCCCAAGGGCTTCATGGCCGACCGCTTCCCCTTCATCTACAAAACCCTCCTCGAGTTCGGTCACGACGCCGAGCAGTCCCCCATCCCGGTCGTGCCTGCGGCCCACTATCAATGCGGGGGGGTGGTCACCGACATCGAAGGCAAAACCGCCATCCGCGGCCTCTTTGCGATCGGCGAAGTGGCCTGCACTGGATTGCACGGCGCCAACCGTCTGGCTTCCAACAGTCTGCTGGAGGGCAATGTCCTGGCCCGTCGCGCCCTCGCCGAGATTCTCCACCTCTACCCGCCGGGCCGGAATGCCCCCGCGCCGGACATTCCGGCCTGGGAACACGGGGACACCGCCCCGCCCGACGAGCTGGTCAACATCTATCACAACTGGGACGAACTCCGCCGCACGATGTGGGACTACGTCTCCATCGTGCGCACTGACAAGCGACTCCAGCGCGCCGCGTTCCGTCTGCGCAATCTGCAGCGCGAAGTCCGCGAGTTCTACTGGGGCTATCGCGCCAACGCCGACATTCTCGAGCTCCGCAACCTCGTCGCGGTCGCCTCCCTCATCATCGACTGTGCCATCCGCCGCAAGGAATCCCGCGGCATCCACTACACCCTCGACTACCCGGAACCGCGCGAGCAGTTCCAGCACGACACCATCATGCGCCGCTTCTAGGAGGAATGGCGCTGGGACGGGGCTCCGCCTCGTCCCCCTCTCTACGTCCAGGATGGGCACCCGGCTCCCCGGCGATAGGTCCATACCCCAATTCCCACATAGGCTTCAGCTCCAGGGTTACGTGATTGAGAGCCTCGATGCCGCGCTCTGGGCTTTTTGGAACAGCTCAAGCTTCCGGGAGGGCGCACTCATGGCCGTCAATCTCGGTGACGACGCCGATACAACGGGTGCAATCTTCGGTCAACTCGCCGGCGCACACTACGGCGCCGACAGGATCCCGGACGGTTGGATCAGCAAGCTTGCCTGGCGGGACCGACTAACTCGCATCGCCGACCGTCTTCACGATACCGCTGCCTCCCACAACCCAAGTTCAACGCAGCAACCATGAACCCCACCAAGCTCAGTAGATTCCTCAGTCTCGTTCTCCGTCACGACCCCCGCAAGGATCGGGCTGCAGTCGGACGCGGAGGGTTGGACCGAGGTGGACCACCTGCTCGCTTGCCTGGCTAGGTGCCGGCAAGAACACTTCGCGTGACGAACTCGCACAGGTGGTGGCGGAGAACAACAAGCAACGCTTCCGATTCTCCGATGATGGACAGCGCATCCGCGCCAACCAGGGACACTCGATTCCAATTGAACTCGGTCTCAAGGCAGTTGACCCTCCTGAGATTCTCTACCACGGAACCACCACCCGCTTTCTCGACTCGATCTAGGCGCATGGACTTCTCAAGGGAGATCGTCATCACGTCCACCTCTCGGCAAACCACGAAACGGCGACCGCAGTCGGGAGGCGCCATGGCCGCCCCATCGTGCTCGCGGTGCGGGCCGCAACGATGTGCGCAGACGGTCACCCATTCTTCATCTCGGACAATGGTGTCTGGCTCGTTGATCACGTCCCTCCCCGGTATTTCGGCATCCCAGGCTAAGCTCCTCCTCGCCATCGCCACGGTGGGAATCTCACTGGTGGCGTTACCGTTGCTCTGGTGGGCCGGAGTCGCCATCTCCGCTTATGGTCGTCTCGAGGACTGGCACGGCAAACACCACTGGCTCCATCCGTGGACGGACCAATCGGCCCGTATTTCAGATTTCAGGATCTCAGATCTTCTGAATTCTGAAATCGGGGCGCAGCCCCTCACTTCTTCTTGAGGAACTGCAGGATCTTCTTGAAGTCGGGCAACTTCACATCGCCCTTCTTCTCACTCACGGTGAACACCACCCGCGAGGTGGCGTTGTGGGCCACCACGTTCATGAGATAGGTGCCGGGCTTGAGCACCTTCTTGTCGATGGTCTCGTTCAGCTTCATCTCCCTGGCCTTGTTCTTGAAGATGACGGCGGCCACCTGGTTCTCCAGGATCGTTCCGTCCAGCTTGCAGGGGAAGGCATTGATGACGAAGAGTGCCGATTCCTTCTCAAGGGCCACCACCGCATCCGGCTTCACGGGCTTCTCGATCACGACGAAGAGCATATTGTCCTTCTGCACGACGGCCTTCTGGCCCCCAACGGTCACATCGAAGGGATAGACGATCGGACGCTCTTCCTCCGCCATGGCTACTCCTGCTCCAAGAAGGAGGACGCTCAACAATACAAGAAAATGGGGCCACATGCCCTAGATTGGGGCGCGATCGCCTTCCAAATCAAGCTCGCGATTGCCACCTCCCGATAGTTTGCTTTAGTGCTTCAGTGATCATGCGAGCACTCCGCCCCCTCTCTCTCGCGCTCTCCGCCGCCTCCCTGCTCGCCCTTTCGACCCGGGGAAGGGCCCAGGACGCGGTCGACGACGCGATTTCGCTCATGCTCATCGAGATGAGCCTCGAAGAGAAAGTGGGCCAGATGACCCAGCTGACCCTTGGAGCCCTCTCGAGTGGGGAAGCCACCCCGGAGAACCCCGAGGCCCACCAACTGGACGACGAGAAGCTGCGCCATGCCATCGTGGAGAAGCACATTGGCTCGATCCTGAATGTCCACAACATGGCGTTCACCGGTAAGCACTGGCAGGAGATCCTCACCCGGATCCAGGACCTCGCGACCAAGGAGACCAAGCATAAGATTCCCATCCTCTACGGCATCGATAGCGTTCACGGAGCGAACTATATTCTCGAGGCGACGCTCTTTCCGCACAACCTCGGACTGGCCGCCACCCGCAATCCCGAACTGGTCGAACTCTGCCATCAGGTCTGCGCGAGGGAGACCCGGGCGGCCGGCATCCCGTGGAACTTCGGCCCCGTCCTCGATGTCGGGCGGCAACCGTTGTGGTCCCGGTTTTTTGAAACCTATGGCGAAGACGTTCACATCACCAACGTGCTGGGGGCCGCCTCCGTGCGCGGGCTGCAGGGCGACCAGATCTCCGCGCCGCACCAGGTGGCGGCCACTGCCAAGCACTTCCT
Source organism: Roseibacillus sp. (assembly GCA_046581525.1). GTDB lineage: Bacteria > Verrucomicrobiota > Verrucomicrobiia > Verrucomicrobiales > Akkermansiaceae > Roseibacillus_B. The sequence continues at coordinate 12,292 of JAYGGC010000031.1, forward strand.
GGCCTACAGCTATCCTCTTTCAGGCCGCGACCGCACGCAGTCCCTTCTTCCGGAACGCTATCTCCGCGAACACTTCCTCCCCCCCTTCATGAGTGCGGTGAAGGAAGACGTGCGCGCCGTCATGGTGAATTCCAGTGAGGTCAATGGACTGCCAGTGCACTCCAACCACAGCGTTCTCACCAAGCTCTTGCGGGGACAAATGCAATTCAAGGGCGTGGTGGTCAGCGACTGGGAAGACGTGAAGAAGCTGCACGAACTCCACCGCGTCGCACCGAATCTCAAGGAGGCCGTGCGTCTCTCCGTGGAAGCCGGCATCGATATCTGCATGGCACCCTACGACTTTCAGTTTACCGATCACCTCGTCGAACTCGTCAAGGAAGGACTCATCCTTGAGGAACTCATCGACGAATCAGTGGCCCGGATCCTCCGTCTCAAATTCGACCTCGGACTCTTCAACAACCCGTATCCCGATCCCGCTCTCCTCGCCGACATCGGCAGCGAGCAAGCTGCCGCGATCTCCAGGCAGGCCGCCCAGGAATCGCTCGTCCTCCTCAAGAATGAGGGCGTCCTCCCGATCGCCAGGGACGCCAAGATCCTGCTCACCGGCCCGGGATGCAATTCGCTCGCCGCCCTCCACGGATCCTGGTCCTACACCTGGCAGGGAACGGACGAAGCGGCCTACCCCCAGGAGTTGCAGACCGTCCTCGAGGCCTTCAATGAAGGGCACGGTCGGGACAACGTGCTCTACGCCCCCGGTGTCAGGTGGGACCGCCGCGCAGACTACGAGCGTGCGGTGCGCTCCGCCCAGAATGCGGATGTCATCGTGTGCGTGCTCGCCGAGCAGCCGAGCACGGAGACCCCCGGGAACATTGAAAATCTCGCCCTTCCTGCCAAGCAGCGACGACTCATTCGGGAGCTCGCAATCGGCAAACCGCTCGTGCTGGTCCTCCTCGAGAACCGGCCCCGCCTGATCACTGACGTGGTGGGACATTGCCACGCCATCGTCTACGCCGGCTACCCGGGCCCACAGGGAGGAGCCGCCCTTTACGACCTGCTCAGCGGCGCAATCAACCCGTCCGGCAAACTCCCCTTCACCTACCCGCGCGATCCCAACAACATCCTCCCTTATGATCATAAGCTCAGCGACACTGCCGGCAACAAGGACGGGGAGGGCGGATTCAACCCCCTCTACGAATTTGGACACGGACTGAGTTACACCACCTTCAAGTACGACAAGCTCAATGTTCCTCCCATCCCCCTCACGCAGGTGGACAGCCTGAGCCTCTCTGTGGAAGTCACCAATACCGGTCCGCGAAAGGGAGCAGAGACCGTCCATGTCTTCGTGCGCGACCTCTTCGCGTCGGTGGTCCCGCCGGTGAAGAGACTGCGCGCCTTCAAGAAAGTGACGATCGAGCCAGGCACCACCGAGACCGTCACCTTTGACATCCCCGTCACCGACCTCGCCTTCTTCGGTCCGCGAAACTATCCCATCGTCGAGCCGGGAGAATTCGAGGTCATGGTCGGTGATCAAAAGGCGACCATCGTGGTTGAGTGATTGAGTCCGCGGCATCTCCAGCCTCTTTCCTTTCCCACTCCTGACCCCTGCGCTATCATGAATTCCTCACCGTGACACGACTCCCTCTTGTTTTCCTGATCCTCGGTTTCTGGGCTTCCCTTTGTGCCCAGGATGGACCGCGCGTCAACGTCCCCACCAAGGCGCCCCCCGATCCCTATCAGTACCGCAAGACGGTCTACCCATGGCGCCAGAACATCACCGCCACCATATTCTGGATTGGCGAGAAACCAGGCGGACGCAACCCGACCTCCAACCACCAGTCCTCCTGGGATGGCGAGTGGGAGAAGAACTACGGCGGCTACGACAATCCCGACGCAACCGCGCGCGAAAACTACGCTCCGAAAGCATTCCGCCCCGGCCTCAATCCGTTTTACATCGCGCTCCCCTACAATGATTGCGTCAACCACCGCCAGCACCGTCCGGAGGCCTCGCGGGTGATCCCCTGGTTCACGCGATACAAACTCCCAGCCGGACACTCATCCTGCCGGGGACGCTGGCTGCAAATCTATTACAAGAAGAAGGTCTGCTACGCGCAGTGGGAAGACTGTGGACCGTTTGTGACGGACGATTGGAAATACGTCTTCGGCGGCCACCCTCCGCGCAACCACGCAAACAACAAGGCCGGTATCGATGTCTCTCCGGCCGTGCGGGACTACCTCGGGCTCAAGTCCGGTGACAAGCTGCATTGGCGCTTCGTCGAGTTCGGCAATATCCCACGCGGGCCCTGGGCATGGTACGGGAAGAACAACCCCTTCATCAACCCGGAGGCCAATCCAGACCTCCAGGCCGCGCGGCGCTACTACGAGTATCTCAAGAAGCGCCGCGACGAGGCCTACCGCAAAAAGGAGCTTGGATCGTAAGGGGGCTCACTTCACCAGGGTGCTCGTCCCGAGGGGCCCGCCCCTCCGTCAGCAGGACGACCGGGAGACCGCGCGAGTCTTAGAGTCTTATTCCTGACCCCAACTCTTTGAGCAGCGCCACGGTGCGCGCGGTCGCTCCCCGGTGCCGCTCAAGCACCGCGCTCCCCTGCTGCACCATCTCCTTCCTGTCGCGCGCCCGGTTCAGGACACTCGCGATCGCCTCCGCGAGCGATGCGCCCTCCTTCACCGTGCGAACACCCGAGGCCGCACGCAGTTCCGAGATGAGCGGCTCAAAGTTCTCCATGTTCGGCCCGCAAACCACTGGAATCCTTGCCGCAATCGCCTCGGTTGGATTCTGTCCTCCGCGCGCGAGGAAGCTCTTCCCGATCACCACCACATCAGCGTGCGCGGTCCACTCGCCCAACTCGCCGGTCGAGTCCACCACCAGCACCGTGCCGACCGGATCTCTCGGCGGGCTGAAGTCACTTCGAAGGACCACCGCGAATCCTGCCCGTTCCAGATCGGCCTGCACTTCCCGGCGGCGCTCGGCATGGCGCGGGAGCAAGACTGCCAGCGCTCCCGGCAGCGTCTTCACCGCTTCCGCAACGATGACCTCTTCCCCCGCATGGGTGCTCGCGGCGAGCACAACCGGTCGTCCCGCCCCAAAGGCATCCAGCATGTGCTGGAAGTCGGCTCGCACTTTGGGCGCGGCAACATGCTCCAAGTCAAATTTCACGCTCCCGGTGACCACCACCGAATTCTCCGGAACACCCACTTCCTGCCACATCACCCGATGCTCTTCGGCCTGCGCACATACCAATTTCAGCAATTGAAGGAGGGGTGCCGTCACCGCCTTGAACCTGGCGTAGCGACGAGCGGAGCGTGGCGAGAGCCGCGCGTTCACCAGGGCTACCGGAATCTCCCGTCGATGGGCGAGATCAAGCATGTTCGGCCAAAGCTCCGAGTCCACCAGCACGATCAAGCGCGGCTTGAAGCGCCGAAAGAGACCCCGAATCAGGAATGGAAAATCCACCGGACTATAGATCACGCGCACACCCTCCGGGGCCTTCTCGGTCGCCACCTGGAAGCCCGTCGAAGTCGTGGCCGCGAGCACGAACTGCTCTTCCGCATCGTCCTGCCGCCACTGCGCGATCAACTTGAGCGCAATCATCACCTCCCCCACGCTCACAGCATGCAGATACACTCCGCCGCCAGGTTCGAATTCCGCTGGCCGGTCGTAGAATCCCAATCGCTCCCACAAGTGTCGACTCAAGCCCCCCCGCCGGGCCATGCGCAGGATCCACGCCGGGGCCGCCACCACACAAAACACAGGCAGCAGGAGGTTGTAGAGCACCCGCACCGCCAAGATCATCGGCGCGAAACCTAGGCGCCCTCCCTTAACGCGTAAAACAGAATCGCACTGCTCCCGTACTTCCTTCGATCCAACAACTCCCACGAGGGCGCCGCCGGCGCCTCCCGTTCGGTCTCCACCTCCAACACCACGAGGCCTTCCGGACCCAGTCGCTCCGGAAGCTTCTCGTTCGCCATGAGCTTTCCTGCGAGGTCTTCAGGCGCATTCGAGGCGTAGGGAGGATCCGCAAAGATCAAGTCGAAGACCTGGGAGGAGGTGGCCAGAACATCGAACACGTCCCGCTCCACCACCGATCCGGCCCGTTCAAATCCCGCCTTCGCCAAGTTCTCCCCGATCACCTTGCCCGCGTTCCAATTCGACTCCACGAAGGTCGCCCTGGCGGCACCCCGGCTCAGCGCCTCAAGCCCCAGGGCCCCGGAACCTGCGAACAAATCCAGGACCTCGGCACCGTCCACCCGTGAGCCCAGGATGGAGAAGAGAGCCTCCCGCAGGCGATCGGTACTGGGTCGCGTGAGCCGCGGCGGGACCTTCAGCCGCGTTCCCTTCGCCCTTCCCGCAATCACTCTCATTGCGGCACGAATTGCTCGCGCGGCCGGGTTGGTTTGATGCCCCGCTCAGTTTCCTCCACCTCGTTCTTCACGAATGCCACCATGCGATTCCACGCCTCGTTCACTTCGATCTCTTCGCCCTTCCTCCCCACATCGATCATCGCCTTGTTGAGCGTGCCCTCCAGGTGAAGGTCCCGATACTGACGATCCGGGGTCACCAGGGGCTCAAACCAGGAGCGCGTCCAGCCACCTGAGATCAGCGAGCCCACTGCCATCCGGGTGATTGCGGCAGCGTGTTCCCGGTCGGCAACGACCCGCATCACGCCGCGCACGCGTCCGTCCGGAACCGCGATGGCGTTCCCAAGGAATGAGAGGCGTTCACTGAGAAGTCGCGCGTCCACAATTTGGACGGTCCCACCGCGCATCACGGTGGTCACGATTCCTCGTTCGAAGGTGAGATGATCGCCCCGTACTTTCTGACCAAATTGGAGATCGCTCGCTTCCACCACCGCGCTCCCCTGCCAGCTGTGCAGATCGGCCACGATTCCAGCGAAGTGCCCCAGTAGTTCCACCTTGCCCGCGGTCAGTTCCAGCCCCGACCAGCCGGGCACCGGGGTGGTTTCCAGCGGGGCAGCCGGCACCTTCAGCTCCGCGCGAAATCTAGGCGTTCCCCACGTGCGGACCCAGCCCACCGCCTGGAATTCGAGCCCGGCCCACTCCATGGTGGTGGTGGGCAACATCAGGAACGGCCGCCTCCAGGCCACTTTCATGCGAAGCGCTTCGGTCGTGGAATTTCCGCCCACGGCCAGTCCATCGGCAGCCACCCATCCCTCCGCATCTTCTCCGGCCAGGGGTAGTTCGGCATTCAGGTTCTTCAGGGTCACTCCCGTCCCTCCACCCGTAATCGAGTAGAGCGTCACTTCACAGTTTTCGATCAAGAGCTTCACGGCACTTCGGGCCGGCGGGCGCCCTGGGGGAGACTCCTTCGTCCCCTCCGCGGAAGGGGTCTTCCCGTCCGGTCCTTTACCACCGGGCTTGCGCCCTGGGGTCTTGGGCCCGGGTTTCTTCGCACCAGGCTCCGGCCCGGGCTTAACCCCTGGTGGAGAAGGGACTTCTTCCGGCGCACTTGACTCGGCCTTCTCCTTCGGCTTGGAGAGCAGCGCCATCAGTTCAACCGGGATGGCCACCCGCCCGGACTTGAGGCGAATCTCCCGCACCTCCAGCGATCCCTTGAGCACTTGCGCCCAGTGGATCTGCACGTCGATGTCATCAACTTCATAGAGTGGCCGCGCTCCCTGCAATTCCAAGTTCCGGAATTCCGCCTTCGCCTCGCTGATCTGGAATCCAGTCCACGGCGTCCACGAGAGATATCCGATCGTCCACTCCAACCCCGATTTTCGCGCCAGCTTCTGCTCGAACCATCCCCGCACCGTCTTCGTTTGCAGCACGAGGTTGGACACGATCAACAGGCCGCCTGCCAGGACCATCGCAGGCAGGACAAACCAGCGGATGATCAAATCCCCAGTTCTTGGTGGAAACCGACTCTTCAAAAGATAATCTGCAGCGCTACTTCACGGCAAGAGGGAAGCGAATGACCAGACTCTTGTCGAAGAGAAGCCGGCCCGCCGGGGAGATCGATTGCAGGTGGTAGACAAGCAGTCCGTACTTGGTCCCCACCAGCTTCCCGATTGCGAAGTTTTCCTTCGTCTTCCCGAGGCCATCTTCCTGCTCGAACTTCCACTCGTGCCCCGTCCACTTGCCCAGGGTGCTCCGCGGGTCTGCATCAATATCCTTCAACCGGGTCAACATGCCGTTCGGCGATTTCATGGAGTCCGCTTCCGGATGGTAATGCAGCAGCGAGATGGGTGAGCCCTTTCCTGAGACGCGAATCATCCAGTCCCCTTTCTTGGTATGCTCCAGGCGCACGATCACGTTGCCATCCTTGACGGGCTTCATTTTCCGCTCGTCCCACAGCTTGTTGTAAGTGTCATATTCCTCCTGGGTGAGCCCCAGCCTTTCGTGGTAAGGCAAAGGCACGCCGGGCTTGGCGCTCTTCGAATACTCCGTGAACCACTTCGAATCCGCCTTGGCCGCGATCTCCACCTTCTTGACGTAGGCCGCAATTCCCTTGGGCGGCTCGACGATGACCACCTGGCCCCGCGCGTTGACACCGGGCTTCAGGTAGTTCCCCAACACGGCTGGCACCTCCTGGGCGGTGGCCATTGCAGAGAGACCCATGAGGGCACTCGCAACCAAGCCGGCTATCTGGACAATTTTCTTCATGAGGATGCTTGATCAGTCTTGGGTTCCGTTGGAGATCTGCGAGAGAGGTAACCGCGCGCCATGAGCCCTGCCCCAGCCGCGATCATTAAAAGAATCAACAAGAGGTGGGTGACTTTCGTCTCCATGTGAAAACGAACACGACTCAGAAGTTCTATCACGATGGAGAGAAGCGCGAGGCCCAGCAACACCCAGCCCCACTTCTTGCGCGCATCGAAAAACAAGACCCCCGCACCGATCAGGAACGGAACAAAAAGAATGCCCATCGAGGTCGTTTCCCCGATGCCTCCCCCCCGCTGCATTGCTCCGGAAATCACTCCAAATTGCCCTGAGACGACGCGGACGGAATCCAGCAGGAAAGTAGAGACCGAGGCCGAAGAGAACGAGCCCTCCTCCCAAGACAAACGAGCCTGTTCCCCCTTCTGAACCTCCGGGTCGCATGCCGATTCCTACCACCCCTCGGGCCCTCCCGCAACTAGTAGTCCCGCCCCGGGCGACAATCGCCTGACAAGCGCCCTACCGCTCCGGCTCACCCTCGGGCACATCAATGAGCACCCAGCGAGGCGCCACCACTTTCTCGACCAGGACGGACCGGTGTGACTGGGTTCCGGGCAGAAAGCGCAACCGCAGAATGACCGGCTGTCCCACCAGGATCTGGCGCCGGAGGAATTTGGAGAGCCCAACCTCACCCGGAGTCCCTCGTTCGATGTAGCCAAAGAGAAACTCATCCGTATCCCGGAAGGTGAGAAAGAGCGGCAGGTGGCGCTTTGGATCCGAGAATTCGAAGCCGTAAAAGGTATCGAGCCGCGCGTAGACCCGGAAGTCCATCGGCTCGGTCGGTTTCTTCTCGAGGTACTCCGCGATCTCCATGGGCTGGTAGCTCACCTCCGACTCCCAGTCGAACTTAACATCCCCGTTCGCGAGCTGCTCGACAAGAAGTGGAATCGATTCCCCGCCTTCCCCCTTCCCCATGAGGTAAAAGAAGGGGTAGTTTCCGATGCCAATCGGGTAAAACTCCTCGATGCTCTCAAAGTGGGCCGTCTTGAAGTCGTGCCGTTGGTAGTGTTCTTGCATCAAGGGGAGCACCCGCTCCCGATGCCGAACATAGGCAGCCTTCGCCACCACATCGTCCGCCAGGAGATAGCGGGTTGCCAATTTCTCAACTCGCGTCAGGAGTGCCAATGCACTTTGGTCCTCACGTTCCTTCTGATCCAGCTCCGCGCGCACCTGCCTGCTCTCCGCCTCGAGGTGAGCCTCCCCCTTGGTGACTTTCATGAGAGCCCAAGCTCCCAACAGGATGAGCATCACCCCGATCAGAACCAGCCACCCCATCGGGGTCTGCCTCTCCCCAGTCTCCTCAGGGTCATCCCACCCCACCCCCAGTTCGGCCGGGGTAAGCTCCTGCACCTCCTCTGATTCTTCCTCCATCAAGTCCACCTGCGGCGTCGATTGCATGCGGACCGGACGCTGCGGGGCGGGCATCTCTTCAAGTTGAGGAGAGCGTTCGTGCTCTGGGACAGGAAGCCGGACCACCTCCTCCTGCGGAGAGTCGGGGTCGGCGTCCCTGCCGGATGGTCGATTATGGCGCGCCATGGGGGGACCCACAACTTACTCCAAAAACTCCTTTCTCGCAACCCCGGAGGGTCCCCGGAACCAACAACAAATCCTGCAACTCGGCTGGAAGAATGCGCAGACATGCCCTACAACCAGCGCAGATGAGCCTCGAACGCCGGCCGCGCATCCTGATTGCCACCGCGGGATTCGGGGATGGTCACAACAGCGCAGCCCGCAATCTAGCCAAGGCCTTGGAGAAAACTGCGGAAGTCCGGGTCGTCGATCCCTGCGCAGAGGGTTCCCCCTGGCTCAACAACGTCCTCCGCGGCGGATACCGTTTTGTCACCACCTATCTCCCGGGAACCTGGGGCCGCATTTACCGCGGAGTGGAGCGCCGCGATTTCACCAAGCAACACCCTCCCTTCATGGGCCGCGTCGAGCGCGCCTTCCGCAACCAGGTCGACGATTTCGATCCCGATGTCCAGGTCTCGACCTATCCGCTCTATCCCTACTTCGTACATCGTTACGTGCAGTCGGGTGGACGCAAGCGGCCCCTCGTGACGATCGTGACCGATTCCATCGAGATCAATTCTGCCTGGCGCAACGCTCCCGCCGACTACTGGCTCGTCACCGACCCCGATACCCGGCGCGGTCTCATTGACCAGGATCTCCCCGGCGAAAAAATCGTGGAGACCGGATTCCCCGTCGACCCGATCTTCGAAACGCTCCAACCGCTCGGTGCCGACGATTCCGCGCGCCCCTTCCGGATCCTTTTCTTTCCCACCGCCAAGCGCCCTGCGGTGCGTCGCACGGCCCGCACCTTGCTCGATTACGACGAGTGGCCCATCGAGCTCACCATCGTGCTGGGTCGCAATGTGCGCCGACTCTATCAGCAAGCCCGGGAGATTCGCGACGCCTATCCCGGCCGGGTTCGGATCCGTGGATGGTCGCGCCGCGTTCCGGAGTTGCTTTGCAATCACCATCTCGTGGTCGGAAAGGCGGGCGGAGCCACCGTTCACGAATCGTTGGCCGCCCGGTGCCCCATGCTCATCCATCACCTCGTTCCGGGTCAGGAGGAAGGCAACCTCGAGTTGCTGCGCCGCATCGGCGGCGGCGACTTGGCGGATACCGAAGAAGCTCTCGCGGCCGGACTGCGCGATCTGCTCTCGGACAACGCCGCGGTTTGGCGCCGCCAGAAGCAACATCTCGCCCGCCACGCGCGCCCCCACGCCTCGCACGTAGCGGCCAAGTTCATTCTCGAACTTGCGGCCCGCCCCGCCTCATGAAGAGCCTCCCCACCGCCGCCCTCTTCGACATCGGAAATGTCCTCGTGCATCTCGACTTCGAGAACTCCCTCGCCAGGCTCGTGCCACCCGGGGTTGAGGACTGCAAGGAGCGGATCTACAGCTTGCTCGAAAAGAAGGATGAACTCGAGGCCGGCGCCATCGCGGAGAATGACTTCATCGCCTGGGCCTCCGGCCAACTGGGCTTCACCGGAACTACCGAGGCATTTCTCGAAGCGTGGAATTCCATCTTCGAGCCCATTCACGCGATGTGGGGCATCGCCGCCTTCCTCAAGTCCCAGCGCCTCAAGATCATCCTCTTCTCCAACACCAACAGCATGCACGCCCGGTGGCTGCTCGAGAATTACGACGTCTTCGAAGACTTCGACGGCAGGGTCTTCTCGCACGAAGTCGGCACCCTCAAACCGGACCCTGCCATTTATCAGCATGCCGTGGAGGAATTCGGCCTCACTCCGGCCGACACCCTCTACCTCGACGATCTCCCCGAGAACATTGCCAAAGGCGAGGAACTCGGCTTCCGCTGCCACCAATACGCCTTTGCCCGGCACCACGAATTCATCGCGTGGCTCGATCAACAATTCGGAGTGGCCTAATCCCTCCAGCGCAGGCGGATGGTGGGATCCTTCCAATAGCGATTGTGCGCAAAATATCTCCCTGGCTGGCCTGGTTTTTTCGCCTTGCCTCCCGCATCGACTCCATCACTCCCAGGGGTCCAGAGTCGCCGTTCATCCGCAGAATATCGAAAGGCCGCTCCCGTAAACGGATCAACGGGGAGGACCTTCAACGGGAAAGGCGCCAGCTCATCCAGAGTGCGAGGCAATTGTCCCTCCTTTGCCTCGTGAATCCGCAGCGCACCCATCAAGCGCAGTGCTGCGCGATTGCAAGCTGCCAAGTCTGAGCGATCAAGGGTGAGCTCGTACTGGGGAATGAGCGACATCAGCAACACATTTCCCATGAGGTTCCTACTCACGAACAGCTGCGGATCCCTTTGGATAATTTGGTCAACTCGACCCAACCCATCCTCACCCTCCGGCACGGCGTCACGCTGCGGGAGCAAGTGGCTGTCATCGAACTCGGCGATGTCGAAGCTCCCTCCAAAGTAGCGCAAGATCAGGGAGGGGCGCGGCTCCCTCGTCTCCGGATCGGGCACCGTGTAGGTCAGAAAAAAAAGAAGGGCGCCAAGCAAGCTCACCGGGGCCACTCAACCACAACTCCTGAGCGGCATCCAGCGGTGAGCGGAACGAGCGATCCTAGTCGTCCTCGAAGATCCGCTGCATGCCGTCAAGGTACTCCGAGACGGGGCCCTTGCGCTGCTGCGGCCTGCTCTGCAGGTTTTCCTTGAGCTCGATGAAACTCTCAAAATCCCCGCTGAGCTGCTTGGAATTTGTGATCCGATACCACTCAAGATAATCCCGCGTGCGCGTGCCGAGGGCCTCAAGATCAGCACGGCGGGTGGCCAGGCTTTGCAGGCGCTCCTCCACGGAATCGTCGGTGTCGATTGCAATCTCGCCGAGGATCCGGAGATACTCAGTGAGAATCGGCCGGTGGGCGGGAAAGGCGCGATAGAGAAAGAGCCCGCCGCGCTCGATCACGGGCCTGATCGCATCCTTGCGAGCCTCCACCGGCAGCGCGAGAAGATTTCGAAAATCGTCGGCAGCGAGTTCGATATCGTTCCCTGCCGGGTCCTTGAAGCGCACTACCAGGAGGCTTTTGAGTTGCTGCTCGGTGTCGCCAATGTTGAGGACTTGCATGAGAGAGGGCTCCGACATGCGGGTCAACTGGAGCGCCCACCACTTTGAGAAACTTTCCTTACCGAGGTTCATGCCGGGGAAGTGCTTCATGAGAAGCGCCATCTCATCTCCCTCGAAGGTCGCCATCTCCTGCAGCATCGCGCTCATCGCGGACTTGCCTGCGGTCTGGTTCAGGAGGGCCAGGACGAGCGCGCACGAGGAAGCCTGGAAGGCGGAGCGCGTCATGGCATCCATCTCACCCGGATCGGCGATCTCCAGCAGCTTCTTCACCGGGAAGAGCTGGTTATTTTCGATGAGCGCGGCGTAGAGTTCGCGATCACGTTCCCCGCGCTTCCAGCGAAAACTCTCCAGCATTCCTTCCACCAACCACGGTGGGATGGAGAGGGATGCCTCGAGCCGGGCGTTTCCCTTGCCGCGAAGTCCCCGTTCGATGAGGAGCAACTCCAAGAGCGCGCTCTCCAGGCCAGCAGGCTTGCCCCTGGCCAGGTGGATGTCGAGTTGCAGCCGAAATCCTCCGGGCACCTGGAAGAACTGCGATCGCATCGTGCGCGCGGGCGCTTCGTCCCCTTGATTCCCATGAAGCTGAATCGCAATCGCGTGTTCCCACAACTTCTCCTCCCCCACCACCTTGAGCAGGCTCGCCCGGGTCTCCTCGGCCAGCGAGGCAATCGCGGCCCGCATCACGAAGTCCGATCCGTGGACCACGAACTGGCGTGAACTGCTCTCGGTCCTGGGCTTCAGTTCACCAGCGGGCGGCGCCTCGACAGCAGGTGCCGGAGCAGGGACAACCGGCTCTTCGACAGGCTGCGCCGCAGGCGGCACAACCTGGGCCACCGCGCTGGCAGCGAACCAGGCGAGGAATGGAAGGAGGCGCTTCACGTAGGTGAATGATACCCATGCCCCAGATTCTGGCAGGTTGCAAGGCCACGTGGCCGGCCAGGATCAGTTCCACGGGCCCCTTTCCCGATAGCCTTCAGCATGAGGCGTCCAAAAAACCGGAACCAGAGACCGCTACCGTAGCCGGATCGTGGACTTAGGGCCATCTCGCTCATTGGGAATTGCAAGTTCGGCCCTTCGCCGGACACCAAGTGCTCCCCGATCTCGCCTCCTCAACGGCGCCCACCTCTCCCCTCTCCAGAGCCTAGAGCTCCGGCGGCGACAACTCGATGGCTCCTTCCGTGATCGTGATGCGGACCTTGTTCTTGAACATGGTCTGGAGCAACTCGAGCTCTTCCGAATATTCCGCCGCGAGAGACTTGAAGGAGGAATTGGTGAGCAACATGAACCCCCGGAAGATCCGCGTGCGCCCCCAGCGGCCACGCGAGCGGTGAACCTTGGTCAGCATCGAGTCGTCATCCTGCTTCTCCTGCTCCGGGCGCAGGAACATCGAAATGGTGTGGCTCTTGCCCATGATTTCGCGCTCGATGATTATTTCGGCCACGTCCTTCTCGAGGCGCACCCAGACGCCCCTGGCCGTGACCCGCCCCTTGAACACTCCTCCCTGCTCAAACTTCAGGGTCCGCAGGAGGTACTCATTGATTTCCTTCTCGGTGATGCGCACGCCGTGATTGTTCTTGGCTGCGTTCTCAAGCACGGTGGCAAGGTTCCGTCCCGTGAGCGGAGGCGGCCCCGGCTTCCCGCGGTATCCTTCGATATCATCGAGGGGCTGCGGATCGAAGGAGAGATAGCCCAGCAACCCGAGGACGGCGAGGGCGAGCAGGGAGAGCAGAAAGACGTTCTTCAGGCAGCCGCTCTTCCGGTCTGGAGGAGGGGCTTCGCTCTTCGCTTTTCCTTTGTCGGCCATGAATGAACTTGTGGTAGCATGGGCGCCCGAACTTGCAAAGCACGGTTCCCGGAGGGCCGGGATTGCCCCTGCGCCCTAGTCCCCCTTGGAAGTGCTCCCTCCCCCTCCGCTCTTTCCCGAGTCGGACTTCTTCGGGCTGGCCGAGCTGTCGGACTTGGACTCCTTCGGCTTCGAGGACTCCTTCGGCTTCGAGGACTCCGATTCTTTTTTAGCCCCGCTCTTATAGGAATCGCTCCGGTAATCCGTCTCGTAGAATCCACCACCCTTGAAGATGATCCCGGCTCCCGTCCCGAGCAACCGCTTCACCTTGCCGTCGCAATCCTCAAGCGGACAATCGGTCAACTTCTCGTCATTCATACTCTGAACGTACTCGAAGCTATGACCGCACTTTTCACAGACATAGTCGTAGGTCGGCATGAGGGGGGGCTAGAAAACACCAACCCCGCCTCATGGCAAGCGCGATGTCTCTCGGAACCGCTTGCATCCGCCCCAACCTATTGGACAATTGGGGGCCCCGCAGTCGTATTGCCGGGGGAACACCAAGGACAATGGGCGAAGATTCAAACAGTGCTCCGCGGGAGAACCCGGGTTGGAGCCGCGCCCTGATCTTCGCCTGGCTGGCTGGCGCCCTGGCGCCCCAGGTGCCCTTTCAGCGCATCTACAAACTCGGCCCCGGCAATCTCGGCTACAACGTCCTGATCAGCGCGGTCCTGCTTGCGCTCGGCGTGCTCATTCTGGTCACCCTGACCCAACTGACCCGGCGACTCGTCCGCGACTGTCCGCAGGAACCCCTTCACCGGCACTCCTCCACCTGGGCTCTCGGGGCCTCGGTGGGTGTCTTCGCCGCAACTCTCCTCCCCATCGTGCCCTTTGCCTTCTACTGGGTTGGATTGGGAGCCCTCGCGGTATGGTTCGCTGTCACGCTGATCGCTTCAACTGCGGCGATCGCTCATCGCGGATCCAGCAATCTCTTCTCCACTCTCTTCCCCAAGGAACAACGAGTGGCGTGGTGTTTCAACGGCGCCTTCTGGTTCCTTGTGTTCATCGTCCTTCTCACGCGGGATCTCTGGTTCCTCAGTGAGATCAAGGGACGCCATGGCTGGGACACCGTCCTGATCATTGCCGGTCGCTTCCTCTCACTGGCCACCTTCACAGTGGGTGCGATCCTCGTTTCCCAAGCTCTCCTCGCCCTCTTCCCGAGCTACACCCGTTGGCTCGTGGTAGCAGGCGTGGTCCTGATTCCGCTCCTTGCGATCGCCGATTTCTCAGCTGGTCTGCACTGGCAGCAAACTCTTCTCGAGATCGTCAACAACCTGACTCTCGACGGAGAGTTGAACATGCGGAAGGAGCTTGAGGCGGGCGGCATCCTCTATTCCCCTCTCCAGGTCACCCTCGGCATTGCTGCGATCATCGGCCTCTCGATCGCGGCCTACTTCGCTCTTCAGAAGGTCTCCCGACGCTTTTACTCGCGCACCCGCACCCGTCGGGCATTCCTTGTCTTCGGCGTGCTCTGGATCACGTCGATCGGACAACAGGCCTTGAGCATGGTAAGTCTGCGCAAGGAGATCTGGCAGGCCGAGCACGCGACCTTCGTCATCCATCTCGGCCTGCTGCGGCCTGACCCCGGCCTCGAAACCATCTCGGTCCAGTTCGCAGAGACCCAAACGGAAACCCGGATCGAAGCCCTCCTCGCGGGCAACCTTCCCACCCTCAAGCGCAAGCCGGATATCTACGTGGTCATGATTGAGACTTGGCGGGCGGACACCGTGACGCCCGAGATCATGCCTTTTCTCTCCAAGTTTGCGCGCGAGGATTGCCAGCAATTTGAGCTCACCTTCGCGGGCTCCAACTGCACCCCGATATCCTGGTTCACGATGTTTCACAGCCGCCTCGGAATCAACTGGCGGGACGCGGTGGCCGAAGGAAAGACCAGCGGATTCCAGGGGGCCTACCCGATCCGGCTCCTCCATGAACTCGGCTACCAGTGCAGCGTGCGCGCGGTGTGCGATCTGGGCTACAAGCAGATGTCCGACCTGAACTTCGGATCCGGACACAAGTTCGCCACCAACTACCTCGACAATCCCATGCTGCCCCGCGGCCTGGAGATCCCCGAACGGGAAATCATCATTATCGACGACCTGAAAAAACAGCTCCTGGACTCCCCGGCCGGCGGCTACCTTCACTACCTGGCGCTCGATTCAGCCCACTACAACTACTACTGGCCGGCCAAGGATTTCGAACCGATCCACCAGGACTGCGGCAAGATTGACTTCGGCTCTCTCAAGCCAAGCCCCACGCAGATTCGCGAAGTGGTCAAGCGCTACGAGAATTCCGTGCACTGGATCGACGCCCAGCTCGCGGATTTCATCCAATTCCTCAAGGAGCAAAACCGCTACGACAATTCCATTATTATCCTGACCGGGGATCACGGAGAGGAGTTCCAGGAAAATGGTGGCTGGTTCCATTGTTCGAGCCTCAAGAAGCCGCAGACCGAAGTGCCCATCATGATCAAGTGGCCTGCATGGGTGGAGAACCAGCCCGCTCAACAGCAAGTCACTCATCTCGACGTCATGCCCAGCGTGCTCGATGCCCTGGGACTGGATGAGAAGTACTTCGAGAACCTCGCGGGCCACTCCGTCTTGCGCGAGCACCCGGGCGAGGCGCTCCTCTCCACGCGGTGGCCTGGCAAGTCCGAGATCGGGGTCTGCTTCGTGAAGAACGGCCTGAAGGCCAACTTTGCAGCCAAGGCCCTCTGGCGGGACGGGATTCCGAAGACGCTCTACTTCATGGGCTACGCCAACCTCAAGGACGAGTCCCTGGACTCCCTTCAGATCCGGGGCGAGCGCAGTCACTCCGCTACCCTGCGCGATCTCTTTCCTGACCTGACCGGGCGGCACTTCCACAAGTTCGAGACCGCAGAGTAGCGCCCGCCAAGAATTCGCATTGCCCGGGCTGCGCGGAAAAAATAGAACGGCCTCAAGGATACCATGAGAACCAGACGCTCGATTCTCCTCGCCTGCGCCCTCCTGCCGGTTTTCACCACGGCCGCCCTCGGCGCGGAAAAAGCCCCCACCCCGGTGAAGATCTTCATTCTCGCCGGGCAGTCCAACATGGAAGGCCATGGCCGGATTGGGGGCGATCAACAGGGCACGCTCGAAACCCTTTTAAAGGACCCCGCCACTGCCGATCGTTTCAAGCACCTCCTCGCCAAGGACGGCAGCTGGGTCGAGCGCGATGATGTCTGGATCACCTGGCATGACAAGAAGGGGCCGCTCGCGATCGGGGGCTACGCCGGGCGCGGAGCAATCGGACCCGAGCTCGGCTTCGGCTGGGCAGTGGGAGCCTACCTCGATGAATCAGTGTTGCTGCTCAAGTTCGGTCCGGGCGGAACCAGCCTGGCCGGTCCGTGGCGTCCGCCGAGTTCGGGAGAACATCCCAGCAAGAAACCGCGCGGTCCCGGCGTCGGGGACCAGTACGACCACATGATCACCAGTGTGAAGAAGCAGCTCCAAAACATCGGCGCCGATTTCCCGGAGTTGGCGGGCCGCAAGATCGAACTCGCGGGCTTCGGTTGGCACCAGGGCTGGAACGACGGCTGCAGCAAGCCTGACTGCCTCACCTACGAAAAGAACATGGCCAACTTCATCCGCGACGTGCGCAAGGATCTCGGCGCTCCCAACTTGCCTTTCGTCATCGCAGGCAGCGGCTTCGGTGGCTGGGGACAGAAGATTGATCGGCGGCTCATGATCATGTCTGCCCAGGAATCCGTGACCAACTACGACGAATTCATCGGAAACACCCACTACGTGGAAACCCGGAGCTTCTTTCGCGATGGCCCCGTCTCCCCCCGCCCGATCCGCTACCACTGGTGCTGCAATGCCGAGACCTACTGGCTGATCGGCGATGGGATGGGCAGGGCCATGGTGGAGTTGCTGGATGGACCCAAGGCTCCGGCTAATCCGACCGGCCCGGACGACAGCCCTGGAAGGGCTGCACGGTAATTCGGGGGGCGGCAACTCCAAATTGTCGAAATCCATCCCTCCTCGCGGATATTATCTCATGGAGGCATCCGCAGTCTTGCCACGCGGAGAAGACCCACCTTGGATGCCCCTGTGAGTTTGATCACCCTGACCACCGATTTCGGGACGAGCGACTGGTTTGTAGGAACGATGAAGGGAGTCATTGTGGGGATCGCCCCGGACGCCCAGCTCATTGACATCACGCACAAGGTGCCCCCGGGTGATCTCGTGGACGGCGCCTTCGCGCTGGCCGCCTCCACGCCCTACTTTCCGGACGGAACGATTCACGTGGCGGTGGTCGACCCGGGCGTGGGCAGCGCCCGGCGAGCAATCGCCCTGCGCACCAAGCGGGCGATCTTCATCGGTCCCGACAACGGAGTGCTCTCGTGGGCGCTGCGCAATGAGATCGTGGATGAAGTCCGCAGTCTCACCAATGATGACTGGTTTCTCAAGCCGGTGAGCCAGACCTTCCACGGGCGGGATGTTTTCGCACCGGTCGCGGCGCGCCTGGCTACTGGAGACGCCTTTGAAGAGGCGGGCGATCTCATCGAGGACTATGTCCGACTCCCATGGCCCGAAGTGGATTGCGGCGAGAACCAACTAAAGGGGCAAATCGTCTATATCGATCGATTCGGAAACGCGATCACGAATCTCCCGATCTCCGAGTTCCCAGCCGAAGCCCTCGCGGATCGCACGATCGAAGCCCGCTGCGGTGGGAAGAGTGCGGCCCTCCGCCACAGCTACACCGAGGTCGCTCCGGGGAAAGCGCTCGCGATCGCTGGTTCGAGTGGGCTTCTCGAACTCGCGATCAACGGGGGCGATTTTGCAGATCACTTCGGCATCGAAGTTGGCTCGCGGGTCAAGGCCACCTGGTAATTCCGGGGGTTTCCGGGAAAGATTCCCCGTGATGTCGGGTAACAAGTTCGGCGTCAGATGAGAACTCCCATCGCCTGCCTCCTCGCCTTGGTCGCCACCCTCTCTTCGACATTCGCGCAACCACCCGCCAAGGGCAAACCGGTCACCATTTGACTGGCAAGTAATCACTCAACCTGGGCGATCCAGACGAGGGCCGGGCCCTGCCGGACTAAGACGATCCGGATCAATTCATCGCGAACTGATCCGGAGGTAATGCCCGTGATTACTCGACATAGGCGCGGTAGAACATGCGTGACTGGCCGCCCGCCCCGGTATCGAGTCGCGAGGTGCTCGTTCCGCTCGCCACAACTCCCGAAGCCACGTCAACCCATGGTCCCGAGAGATCAGCCTTGGCTTGCAAGGTGTAGCTGCGTCCCGGAATACTGGACCAGGTAACTGTCACGAATCCAGTTCCCGGATCGCGGGTGAGAATGGTCAGTTCGAAAAGCGAATTCTGATCTAGCGGATCCGTGCCTGCCGCGACTTCGGCGCCGTCCAGGGCCCCGTCGAAGTCGGAACCTGGATTGAGCGGGTCGGTCCCGGCCAACAGTTCATCGGAATCGCTGAGCCCATTGCCATCCGCATCGAGGACGAGCCCGGCGCCCGGCGTGCCGCCGTTGAACGTGCTGGCGCGCCAGTTGAGGGGATCGTTGTAGTCGCCCTCAGAATCAACCACTTCCAGGGTGGGTCCCATGCCATCCGGCTCGAGTGGCCACGGTGCGAGGTCCGAGTAGGTATAATCGTGGATGACGTTTCCGACATCGTCACGCAGGACGATCTGCTCCCCACTATTGGAGAGCGAACCAGGACCCGGATCCCTCCGGCTTGCGGCCGACAGACCGGCCGTCGAGTGGCATGGCGGTATCGATTCCGCTGCTGATCGTGGTCCCGTCGGCCTTGGTCAGATAGATCACGGCGGGGTTGCTGACAGAGAGAGAGGACTCCGCGGATCGCTGAACATCCCCTCCGGCGGCCTCGCCTTGGTGGGATACGGGATCCTCGAAATCAGTCTGAATGGTGGGAGAGGGCACTATTGCTCCGTCCTCAAAGCCGTACAAGCCGGGCCCCGAACTCCAACCCGCATCGTTGTAGACCACCTCTTTCCAAGTGGTCCCGAGATTTCCGCCGGAGTCCTCGTACTTCCAGGAGTGATCGTAATTGATGTAGGGAATCCCGACCGAGAGATCGACCTCCGGATTCGCATAGGGCTCCTCTGCCGCAGTCGGCTCTCCCGATCCGGGAGTTCCTCCCCGGTTCTTGCTCACGCCCCAGACCCGATAGTCGTCGACGGCGCGGTTGGTATTGGTCAGAATCAGGCTGTGTCCTCCCCCGTCAGGAGCAACGGGCCAAGGATGCCGGTCATTGTAGCGCACCGTGCTGCGCGTCGATCCGTTCTTATCCCGCAGGGTGGGTTGCCGCGCGGTGTGCCAGGCTGGTTGCCGGCACATCGGTCTAGTCCACCACCACTCGATAATAATTCTGCTTCTCGGCACCCACGAATTGCGCAAAGGCCGAGGTGCTACTTGTCGCTACCCCGGAGGAAACCTCGGTCCAGCTCCCCTCGGTGAGGTCCGGACTTACCTGCAAGGTGTAGCGTCGTCCCGGAACACTGGTCCAATTTACGAACGCGATTCCGCCGGTGCGAATGATCGTGAGCAAGCGGAAGAGCGAAGCGCTGTCCAGCGGATCCGTGCCAGCTGCCACTTCGAATCCATCGAGGCCGCCATCGCCATCAGTGTCCGGGTTCAGGGGATCAGTTCCGGCGAGGTTCTCCTCCGAATCGGTCAGCCCATCCCCGTCGGTGTCGTCACCGAAAACGATGCCCGGCGTTCCGCCCACCATCAGGCTGGCCCGCCAATTGGCCGCATCGTTGTAGTCGCCTTCCGTGTCGACCACTTCAAGCGAGGGGCCACCACCGTCGGCTTCCTCCGGCCAAGGCAACAGGTCGGAGTAGCTGAATTCGTGAATCGCGTTGCCAAAGGGGTCACTCAGGAAGATTCCTTCCCCGTTGTTGGAGAGCGCTCCCCCGGCCCACTCGCCGAGAATCCGGATGGCATATCCGTAGACCGCCTCGAAGGTCTCGGTGTCCGCCACGATCACTCCTATTTCACCCGGTCCGAGTTCGAGGTCACCGAAGACAAACTCATCAAACGGTTGCCCCGTCTCAAACTTGACCTGGCTCAGATTGATGGGATCCGGTCCCGTATTCATCAGCTCGATGAACTCCAGCTCGCTTCCCGTGATCGGGTGATACATGAACTCAGTGATGCGCAGCGACTCCAGGGCCGGACTGGTGACTGCGGGATCGACCACCAAAACATAATCGAATTCGAAGCGCACACCCCGGGCTGCCGAAGTGGCGGCAACGATTCCTCCGTCCCCAAAGGTGGAGTCCGCTGGCAAGTTTCGCACCAGCAACGACGACCACACTCCGGGGCTCGTCCGGTAATCGAAATGCAAGTCATCTCCAATCCGCCGCATCCGGATCACCGCATCCCCCTCGTTCCAGTTCATGGTGGCGAGCTGCGTATCGGTGGCCCCAACCACCCGTTTCACCCGGAGAAAGTCACCGTTCTCCATCCCGAAGACGTAGCGCACCTCCGTCCCCCCCTCCGTGACCTTGAGGATCAATCCCGCAATAAATGTTCCTTGCTGCACCGAGGCGAGGCGCAGATCAGTCTGCAGAAGACAATCCCCCGTGGCGGGAACGCCGCGCCAGAAGACCGGATAGGCCGGGGTCAGGTCGCCCAGGGGCTTGGCCGAATCGTCGTTGACCTTCAAGGTCAGCTGGCCCTCAAAATCGTCCAGCGAATACCATGCCCCGCCGCTATTGTCATTGCGCACCTCGACATTCTCGGTGCTCCACCAGTCCTCGAGGATGGGATTGGTGAAGGAACTCCAACCGTTTTGCGCGAAGGCGACAATCTCCCGCACCGCTACCGCTTGCACGCCATCGTCATCGGTGACCGTCACGGTGAGGGTGTAGAGCCCAGGCTTGCCGAACGTAACGGCCGCGGTGTCCGGAGTGGCATTGTTGATCACAGCCCCACCGTCCACGCTCCAGTCAAAGGTCAAGGGCGTCCCTTCGGGATCATAACTCGTGGTTGCGTCGATGATGAGGGTATCCTGCACTGCCACGTTCAGGGAGTCCGGAGTGGTATCGAGATTGATGACCGGGGGCGCATTCCCGGTCTTGGTAACTGTGACCGAAATGGTGGCGACCACCGCGCCCTGATCATCGAGCGCCTCCAAGTCGATGGTATTCGCACCCTCCGCCAATTTGATTCCGCTCAAGGTCCACACGGTCTGGGTGGTAAAATTCCACTCCGCCTGCGGTTGATCGACCGCCCTGATCGCGAAGGTGTTGGATCCGCTGTTCCCCGTCAGGGTGATGGTGTTCTCAGAGGTGGTGCCTGCCCCTCCTGTAACCCGGAACGGGGTATTCCGGGCCGATCCGATCTCGGAGATTCCCCGCGAGCGGCGATTCCTATTCCAATTGATATAGGTGGAGGAACTGCTGGAGTAGGAACTTGAAGCCCGCTCTTCGAGATCGAGCCAAGTGGTCAGGCGAAGGGAGTTGTCGGTGTACTTGTCAAGCATCTCCCCGAGGTAATAGTTGAAGCGCTGGCGCACATAGGGCTTGTCGTAGAAGTTTCGAATGCCCGTCAGGCTCCCGATAAAAGCGGCTCCGCTGTTTCCGAAGGTAAGGTCCGAGTCCCACTGGAGCAGCATCCACTTGCGATCGGAATGCCTCCGCAGGAAATAGCCGTTCTTGCCGCGGTTACGCGTGAGGGTGTCCCAGTCATCGACCCACCCACGCACCACCGCGTTGGCGGCCATCATGTCGATGTCCGCCATGCGCTCCAACTCCTCGCGGGTAAACCTGTTCTGCCCCACCATTGCGACCCAGCTTGTGAAAGACGAGTAATCATATTCTGCTTCCCGGGAGCGTCTCATCCACTCCGCGTGATAACGTTCCGGCTCGACGGTGCGCTTGAAGCCCCAGTCCGCATTGCGGTACTGCCGGCCCCAGCCGTCATCGAACCACCACTGGTCATCGATGCGGTAGAGCTCCCCTTTCTCGCCGTCCGCCCAGTTGCGCTTCAGGAAGTCGTTCGCCGTGGTCTCCAGATCTTCTCGAAGCAGGGGAGATCCACCATTGATGATCACCCGCACAAATTCATTTTCGTTCGCGGGGTGACCAAGAAGATAGAGCCAGTAGCGCACGATGCGGTTGCGATAGGCCCGCCCCACGACCACGTCGTCATCAATTCCCCGCCGCGACCAACCACGATAGCGTTTGTCGCCGGGGGTCTTCCATTTCAAGGTCTTGCCCTGATTTGTTGAAAAGCCATTCGTGCGCTGCCACGGACTCCCTGACTTGCGAAATTCGCAGTTGTAAATGATCTCCTCGTTGCCGGCAGGGGCGGCCAAGTCGTTCCCGATAAAGGTCATGTTGTGAAACTGGTTGGAGAGGCGCGGAAACGCATAGTTGAACGTCGGGCTCTGACCCTGGGAGGTGGTGAGGGCTCTCATGCTGTAGGCCGAAATGACAAAGCGTTCCGTCCGCAGGTCGCGTGGAATCGAGCTGTTGTCCACCACGTACATGGCAGGCCACTCCGGAGCGGGACGCGGCATCACGGTCGATCCTCCCGGCGAGGAAGCCTGCACGTAGAACTGCACGATTGCGTTGTCGGTGCGGTACTGCGTCAGCGTGATCGAATAGATTCCATCACCGGCGACCAGATCTCCGCCGCTGCTCCCGTTGTCGAACATCTGGCCGGTCATCCACGGACCCGTGTTGGTGGCGCTGTCTGCCCGGTGCAAAAGATTGACGGTGGGATTGCCCCCGGCCGCTTCAACCCGCGCGGTGATGAGGACGGATTGCGTTGCGCGCGGCACGGGCGGGCTGTGCCTGAGTTCCGAGACTGTCGGCGCAGCAGCCGCCAACATGGCCGAGTTGGCCGCCCCGGCGGTGCCCAGGTTTTTCGGCACGGGCAGATGCATGATGCCGCCGAAGGAGCGGTCCCAGGTATTCACCACGACGGTGGGCTTTCCGTATACCCAGCGAGCCTCGCATTCCCAAACCAGGCTCTGCGATCGCCGAATGGAAGTCACATCGATCTCAACCCTGTTCGCCTTGATGTCCCCATGACCGGTCGAGACGAGGTGAAACTCCGTTCCCTGCATGTGGCTCTTATAGTGCGTGCCCTGGCAGAGCCAGGCCGAGTTGCCGCTCCCGTTCCTCGAGACCCCCATCCCCGCCCTGGGGAGGAAGTTCGCGCCTGTTCCATTCAGCTTCAGGCTCATGTTCCTGAGGGCAATCTGGCAGTCCCCGACGCCGTGCAGGTGGAGCTCTTTCCAACTGGATTCGCCGCCCCTGGTATCCAATTGCTCAAAGCGGTCCGAGATCCGGAAGGTCTGCCAGGTGGACTTGTTGGACTCGTCAGAATCAGCCCACGCGGTCGGTTTGGAATTATCCATCGCGGGATGACGCAGTTCCATGCTACTGCCCAGCCCGGCCGCGAGGTGAGGCCAGTCCCCCCCGGTATGGTAGTGCACTTCATCGGCGAGATTTCCCCACTCGTCTTCCAGGCGAAGGAGTTCGTTGTTGTTGCTGAGATTGCCGGTGTAATGCCCCACTACCCGCGCGGCGGGATGGGCCTCACTCGTGAGCTTCGCATTGGCCGCGATCACGATGTACTCGCCGTCATTGATGATGGTCCCCACCGGGAACCGGAAACTCACGCCGTCCACGAAGCGCCAAGCGCCGAGATCCACCGGAGAGGTCCCCTTGTTGTAGAGCTCGATGAACTCGCCATCGCGGTGGCCCGAGGGTGGCTCCACCATCAATTCCGTGATCACAATGTCGCTCTCCCGGCTGGGGTCATTGGCCGCGTCACGACTGCCCGGCCCCGAAGAATAGAAGTCACCCGATCCGTCCGGCCAGGCTGCCACATGGTCACGACCCGTTGCCCGGTTGAAGGCCACCGCACTCAGGACCGAATCGTTGGCATCGATCAGAAAGAGGACCCCGCCATCCATGAGCGTGGCGTCGAAACTGAGGAAACCCCGCCGCAACACCGCGCCCCCGAGGGGAATCTTGTCGGTGAAATCGCGCTTGCCCGCAAGGAAGAGCCCGTTGGTGTCCACGTCGGCCGTTCCTCCGTTGTAAATCTCCACCCAATCGATCTCCCCGAGACTATCGAAGTGTACTTCATTGATCGCCAGGGACGACGGTGTGACGTTCGGTTCGATGCCTCCCGGGGTGCCGCCCGGATTTGCGCTGGACTTCCACGCGCGATAGTCGTCGATCGGCCGATTGTGGTTGGCGAGGACCAGGGAGTGCCCCGTTCCGTCCGGCGCCACCGGCCAGGGGTATTTGTCGTTGTAGCGAACGGTAGACATGGTGACCCCGTTCTTGTCCTTGAGGGTGATGCGTTCGCCGGCGTTTTCGAGCAGGCCGGTCCACGGCCCCACCACCCTCACCGAGGCCGCCAACCCGTAGGCTGCCCGGAAGTCGGCCGGGTCCACTCCACAGATCACGAGGCGCTGGCGGGCGGCAAGGAAGCTGTCGAGACGTGCGCCCCGAATAAAGTCGGAAAACTCAAAGTTCACCCCCCCGGTCACCTTCCAATTCGCGATGTCGAAGACCGTAGGCGTCAGGTTCTCAATCTCGATGAATTCATGAAGACCCTCCGGTGGATGATACATCACCTCGCGGATGACAACCTGCTCGCCACGCAGCGAGAGCAATGAGGTGAGGGAAACAAGGAATGATCCGGCGATCGCGGGGGAGCGTTTCATCTAGTGATGGTCTTTGGTTTATGGGGGGGCAGTCGCCCTGATGGCTCGTCTGACGATCCTTCCCGCATGGGCCCATGTAAAGTTGAAAGGCCACCGAACTGGTCAAATACACCTCATCCTCCTCCTATCGGACGGGTCCAATTGCTCTGATTCAACCTCCTGCTCCCCGGAAATCGGGATTCTGCCCACCAAGTGGACTTCCCCCGGTGAGGATCGCCTGGGGTGAGGGCCGGCCGCCGCGAGCCTACTTCCCCTCCAACTTCGCGATCACCTCGAGGACCTTGTCCTTGCCGTAGTTGTGCCCATCCACCTTGACCACGATCCTGCCGGATTTGTCCTTCGCGATGATCCCGTGGGTCTTCAACTTGGCTTTCTTGATCTCTTCGGCACTGTTTCCGGCTCCCACTTTCATGGTCACCAGTTCGATCTGATTGCCGTGCACTTTCTTGAGGTCATTCACGATGACCGTGATCTTGCTGCAGAACACTCAGCCCTCGAAATAATAGTAAGTCAGGACGGGCTTCTTGGGCGCTTCCTTCTTCTCCGCCACCGCACCACCAGCTGCGAAGATCGACAGCGCCAGGGCACAAACGAGCAATTTCAGGTTTTGCATGGAGCCCTGATACGAACGATGGTCCGGCCTTCCTCCATCAATCTCCCGCCTGCCCTCACGCGAACGGGTGATCCGCCGCCCGCATCCTCGAAGATTCCTGTTGAGATGGCCCTTGGATCCTTTAACACAAGTTGTCCACGCTGAGTGGATGCCCTCGCCTTTCATCGCCATGCTCACATCGTCCCGTTCCCGGCTTCGCCGATCCCCGCTTGTGCTCACCGCCGCCCTCGCCCTCGGGGGAGCCGCTGCACCCGCCGAGAAGGTCGACTTCGCGCGCGAAGTTCTGCCCATCCTCTCTAACAAGTGCTTCGTCTGTCACGGTCCCGATACCAAGAAGAAGAAACAGCTGCGCCTGGACTCCTACCAGGCCGCCACCGCCGACCGCGGCGGCTACCACGCCATTGATCCGGTGCACCCGGAAGACAGCGAGATCATCGTCCGCCTTCACGACAAGGATGACCCCATGCCCCCGGAGGACGCCGAGAAGCAACTCACCGATGCGGAGCGCGAGATCCTCAGCCGCTGGGCAAAGGAGGGCGGTCAATACGCCAAGCACTGGTCCTTTGTCCCGCCGCGAAAAAGCGCTCCACAGTTGGACGACTCCCTGCTCGGGATCATCGACGCATTCGTATCTACCAAGCTCCACGAGAAGACCGACGGCAGGGTCATGCTCGCTCCCGAAGCCGATCCCGCCACCCTTGCCCGCCGGGTCGCCCTGGTGCTCACCGGCCTGCCCCCGGAACCCGGGCTCCTGGCCTCGTTCCTCGCCGACAACAAACCGGATGCCTACCAGCGCCTCGTCGAGGAGCTCCTTCAAAGCTCGCGCTTTGGCGAACACCAGGCCCGCTACTGGCTCGATGCCGTGCGCTACGGCGACACCCACGGACTGCACCTCGACAACAAGCGTGGCATCTATCCCTACCGCGACTGGGTGGTGCGCTCCTTCAACAAGAACATGCCGCTCGACAAGTTCATCACCTGGCAACTCGCCGGCGACCTTCTGCCCAATCCCACCGTCGAGCAACGGGTGGCCACCGGCTTTGTCCGCATGAATCCCACCACTGCGGAGGGCGGTGCCATTCCGGCCGAGTTTCAGTGCAAGAATAACTTCGACCGCACCGAGACCCTCGGCACCGTACTGCTCGGGATAACGATGACCTGCTCCCGCTGCCACAATCACAAGTACGACCCGATCACGCAGACCGAGTACTACCAGCTCCTCGCCTTCTTCAACTCCACCGCCGAGTCGCCCATGGACGGCAACAAGTACGAGTATGGCCCGGTCCTCAAGGTCCCCGCGGATCAGCAGAGCTGGCTCGAGTGGGAGAAGATACAGAAGGAACGAGAGGATCTCCTTGCCTCGGTTTTGCACAAAAACAACAGCGAAGAAATCTCCCCGGAAGTGGCGGAGTCGTTTCGCGGGACCACCCCGGAAGGACAGTTCAACATCCTCCTGAAAGCAGATACCGAGACCGCCAAGAAGCGTCCCGATCATCACCGGAAGGCAACGGAGTTGAAGAAGCGTATGGACGATGCCCGAAAGAGGTTCACTCCCACCCTGGTCGCCAAGGAACTGGGCAAACCCCGGGAGACCAAGGTCCTCATGCGGGGTGAATATGACCGCCCACTGGGCGAACCCCTGCAGCCCGGCGTCCCGGCCATCATGGGCTCACTGCCCAAGGACGCGCCCCGCAATCGCCTCGGTCTCGCCCATTGGCTCACCTCCCGCGAGAATCCCCTCCTCGCCCGCGTGCTCATGAACCGCATCTGGCAACGCGTCTACGGGGATGGCCTCGTCCGTTCCCCGGAGGACTTCGGACTACAGGGCAAGCAACCGACCCACCCGGAACTCCTCGATTGGCTCGCGGTCGAGCTCATGGAAAACAAATGGGACCTCCGGCACATGCTGCGCCTCATGGTCAACAGCAACACCTTCAAGCAGCAATCCGCCCGGCGAAAGATCGCCTTGGTAGACCCCGAGAACCTCTACTACTCCCGCGGTCCCAGCTATCGTCTCGACGCAGAGGTCCTCCGTGACGTGGCGCTCTGGACGAGCAATCTTCTCGATCCCCACATGGGCGGAGAAGGCGTGAAACCATACCAGCCTGCGGGCCTCTGGAAGGCCCTCATGCATCCGGGCAGCAACACCAAGAATTACGTCAAGGACAGTGGTCCGAAGCTCTATCGCCGCAGCCTCTACGTCTATTGGAAGCGCACCAGCCCGCATCCCATGATGATGCTCTTCGATGCCCCCGACCGTGAGTCGAGCTGCGTGCGGAGGTCGCGGACCAGCACCTCCCTGCAATCCCTTGGCCTCCTCAACGAAACCCAGCGCATCGAGATGTCCCGCAAGTTTGCCGAGCGTCTCCTCAAGGAAGCGAAAACCGACCAGGCGCGGCTCGATCTCCTCTTCACTCTCATCGCCTGCCGACCGCCGACCGACGGCGAGCGCCAGGCCTGCAACGGGCTCTTGGAGCACATGCGCGCCCGTTATGCGGCCTCCAAGGACGACGCCCTCGCCCTCCTCGCAACCGGGGACTCCCCCCGCGACGAAGCCCTCGATCCTGCCCAAGTCGCAGCCTGGACCCAGGTCGCGGTAACCGTCTTGGCAAGCGATGTGGCGATCCTGTTGTACTAGCTCGAGAACCCTTCAGACCACGACCGTCCACTTTCGACTCCCGACCTTCGACTTTTCCCACCATGAATCTCCACGAACACCAACTCGCCATCACTCGCCGCCAGCTCTTTGGCCGCTCTGCCCTGGGCCTGGGAACGGCTGCCATGGCGCAGCTCATGCCGCAGGAACTCCTCGGGCTCGGCAGCAAGGACTTCGAGGGCCTGCATCACAAGGCCAAGGCCAAGCGCGTGATCTACCTCTTCATGAGTGGCGGGCCCAGCCACCACGACACCTGGGACTACAAGCCCAAGATGCAGGAAATGTTCGGTCAGGATCTGCCCGACCACATTCGTGACGGTCAACGCATCACCGGCATGACCGCCGGCCAGAAGACCCACCCGGTCTGTCCCTCGAAGTACAAGTTCACCAAGCACGAGAACAACGAGGAGGGGGTGTGGGTGAGCGAACTCCTCCCCCACACCGCCAAGGTGGTGAAGGAGATGTGCATCGTGAACAGCACCTTCACGGAAGCGATCAACCACGATCCGGCCATCACCTATATCCAGACCGGGAGCCAGGTGCCCGGCCGGCCCAGTCTCGGGGCGTGGCTCAGCTACGGCCTCGGCAGCATGAACGAAGACCTCCCCGGCTACATCGTGATGCACGCCAAGACCAACCACCCGGAGCAGAGCCTCTTCAACCGTCTCTGGGGGCCCGGCTTTTTGCCCTCCGAACACCAGGGGGTCCTTCTTCGCAGCCAGGGCGATCCGGTTCTCTACCTCAGCAACCCCAAGGGCGTCAGCCGGGAGGATCGCCGCGCGCAACTCGACACCCTCGCGGCCCTGAACAAGAACCAACACGCACGCTCCCTCAATCCTGAAACCCTCGCCCGCATCAAGCACCACGAGATGGCTTTCCGCATGCAGGTCTCCGTGCCCGAACTGATGGACCTCTCCAAGGAGAGCGACAAGACCTTCGAACTCTACGGCCAGGAAGCGCGTCAGGCCGGCACCTTCGCGGCCTGTTGCCTGAACGCCCGGCGTCTCGCCGAACGGGGCGTGCGCAATATTCAGATCTTCCATCGCGGCTGGGACGCTCACGGAAGCCTGCCCAAGGAGCACGAATCGCAGTGCAAGGACATCGACCAGGCCTGCGCCGCCCTCATCACGGATCTCAAGCAACGCGGGATGCTCGATGAGACCCTCGTGGTCTGGGGTGGCGAGTTCGGCCGCACCGCCTACTGCCAGGGCAAACTGACCAAGCAAAACTACGGGCGCGATCACCACCCCCGCTGCTTCACCACCTGGATGGCCGGCGGCGGCGTCAAGCCTGGCATCACTTACGGCAAGAGCGACGACTACGGATACAACATCGCCAACGATGACGGCACTCCCATGTTCCCCCAACCGCAGAAGGACAAGTGGACGCCGAACACAATGCACATCCACGACCGCAACGCCACCATCCTCCATCTCCTGGGCATCAACCATCGCCGCCTGACCTACCGCTACCAGGGACGGGACTTCCGGCTCACCGATATCCACGGACATGTAGTGAAGGACATTATTGCGTAGGGTCCACTTGAAGGGCGCTCTCTGACGGGGGGCAACCCCGAGGGATCATCGCGCGCCACTCGTGGGCGACGAACGTTCCACGACCCAATTCCCAAATAATCTTCAAGTCCAAGCTCCAACTTCCAAGGAACCTGTCCCTCGTTCACCGCTCCCCACTGAGCGCGCCGCCATTCCCCGGGCCCCCTCCGTTCTCCGAGCTTTACACCTCATCCCCGGCACGCGACACTCGCCGCTGAGTTTCCTCGCAGGCAGCCATGTCATATTCAGCGTTCCGGCATCCCAATCACACCCGCCGCAGTGTGCTCCAGGCCGGCTCGCTCGGTTTGCTGGGCTTGGGGATGAATCACCTCGGATTTCTGCGCTCTCTCGCCGCCACCGAGGCGCCCTCGAAGGAACCCCGCGCCAAAAACGTGATCTACATCTTCCTGTCCGGCGGCCTCGCCCAACACGAGTCCTTCGACATGAAACCGGATGCCCCGCAGGAAATCCGCGGCGAGTTCAGTCCCATCCGCACCAGGACCCCGGGCCTGCACATCTGCGAGCACCTTCCGGAGTTGGCCAAGCGCAGTGAGATGTGGTCGCTCTGCCGCTCGCTCACCCACCCGTGGAACGAGCACTCGCAAGGACACCACATCATGCTCACCGGGCGCACCGAACTGCCGCCCAACTTCGATCCCAACAAGCCCAAGGACAGCAACTGGCCGTCCATCGCGGCCCTTGCCAGCGACCTCCTCCCCCAGCGCGGAAACCTCCCGCCCGCCATCATCCTTCCCGACAAGATCAGGCACCGCACCGGCCGGATTCTCCCGGGACAGTTCGCCGGACAACTTGGCGCGCGCAAGGAACCCTTCTTCATCGAGGCTTCGCGCTACAACCCGGTAAACTACGGAGCCTACCCGGGCTACCTCTTCCATCACGAACGCGGCAAGGAAGACGGCAGCAGGTTCACCTTCGATTCCCCCACCTTTTCCCTCCCCGAGGGTCTCGACTTCCGCCGCCTCCGCGACCGCGTCGACCTCCTCGAGAGGCTCAACAAGCAGAGCGCGCACCTGGAAGAGACCGCGGAGACCCAGGGCCTTGACCGCTACCAGCAGATGGCAGCCGACCTCCTCCTCGATCCCTCGGTCAAGGATGCCTTCGACGTCCACTCCGCGGATGCAAAGCTGCAGGATCGCTACGGTCGCAACGCCTTCGGCTGGTCCCTTCTCCTTGCCCGTCAACTGGTCGAAGCAGGGGTGCGGCTCGTGCAGGTGAACCTGGGCAACAACGAAGCGTGGGACACCCACCAGGCCGCCTTCCCGAACCTGAAGAACTATCTCCTTCCGCCCATGGATCGCGCCGTCTCGGCCCTTCTCGATGACCTCAGCGAGCGCGGTCTGTTGGATGACACCCTCGTGGTGATGGCCAGCGAGTTTGGCCGTACCCCGCGCATCTTCAAGCTTCCCAAGGCAACGCTCCCGGGCCGCGATCACTGGGGCGCGGTGCAGAGCATCTTCTTCGCGGGGGGCGGGGTGCAGGGCGGCCGCGTGATCGGCTCCTCCGACAAGAAAGGCGAGTTTCCCGCCAGCGATCCCCAGAAGCCCGAAGACTTCGCCGCCACCATCTATGACGCCCTCGGCCTCCCCCCGAACATCAGGTGGCACGACCCGCTGGAGCGTCCGCACTTTCTTTACCACGGGAAGCCCATGGCAGGCCTCTTCGCCTAAGGCATGTTTGAAAATTGTGTCGCGCCGCGGCACCTGTGATTTGGATGAAAAAAGTGCGGCTATCGCCGGTCGCGGTTGGATGGTGCCCCAGAGGGGGCGGCCCCTTTCGCTGCAGACTTCGTTCCAGCTCCCTCGAAAGTCTCGACCTCCTCATTCGCTGCGCCTCGCCGCCAGGGAAATGGTCTCGCTGCGCGACACAACTCAATTTTCAAACATGCCCTGGGGCTGAACGCCGAATGATCATTGCGCACGGCGAGAAGAACTGTGGGGCAGCCTTT
Organism: Roseibacillus sp.; assembly: GCA_046581525.1. GTDB lineage: Bacteria > Verrucomicrobiota > Verrucomicrobiia > Verrucomicrobiales > Akkermansiaceae > Roseibacillus_B. Next base: position 43,870 of record JAYGGC010000031.1, read on the forward strand.
CGACCACCCTGCCCAGCTACGGATTGGTCTCGGGATCGGCGTCCACCAGTTTCGACGAGCCCACTCCGAACATCGTCAGCGCTTCGAGGGTCTCGTGCATGGTCGCCTTCAGGGGCGTCACGCGTTTTTGAGGAACGATCTGCACCTGCCCCAGCGTGGCGGCGGGCACGGAGGGAAGAAAGACAGCCACCGTGCCATCGCCCAGCTCCTCGATTTCGAATCCGATCGCGCGCGAATCGGACCCGTAAAGATCGATCAGGACCGGGCGGAATGTGCGCTCTTCCTCGTGACCGAGATACTGGTGCATGAGGGTCCGGATGATGCTGTAGCCAGGGATCCGTTCGAGGAGAACGCGCTCCATCCAACCTCGCATGGCGGCGCCCCACCGCGTGCGAACCGCCAGGCCGGTAAGGTAGCAAATCAGGACTACCGACAAGAGCGCGATCGCGATCACGGAAACCCGCGTGAAGTCGGAGTCGAAGGGCAGGCTCTCGAAGATTGGGAGCAACAGCGTGCGCACCAGGGAGACAATCTGCCAAAGCGCAAACCCGATGATCCCAACCGGAACCACCACCAGCACCGCACCCAGCGCGGTGGTCTTCAAGAATCCAATTGGCTTCTTTTCCTTGGCCATGAGTCATTTCGTCATGGAACGCGACGCATGTCGACGCTTTGGAGCTCGGCCCCGCACGCCCCATCACTTCAACTTGACCCTGTAGCAAACCGCCTCGCGATCATTCCGCACCAGCAGATACTCCCCAGCCAGTGCCAGGGTGTTCCAGGTCTTGTGTCTGAGGGCCTCGAGACGGGCGACTTCCCGGAACTTTTCGGGCGTCGCTTCGACGAGGGTTACGAAGCCGCGCTCCGACTGAATCACAAGGTGATCTCCAGCCAACAGGTTCTGTCCGTAGCCGTATTTCGCTCCGCGCCATTGGCGCTTCCCGGTGGCCACCTCCACGCACGCGATCCTCCCCTCGTCGAGCCCATAGGCGTAGCCATCCTTGAGACAGACGTTGCTGAACTTGGTCTTCATCTGCAGGTTCTTCCAGACCTTGGCCACCGTGAAGCCCTCGCCCTTGCGGGACACCTCCAACAAGGCTGTTCCCATTCCGTAACTGGCCGAGACAAAGAGCCGATTCTCCCCCACCGGTTGTGCCAGCGCGGACTTGGACATCTTGGCCGCCCATTTCCAGGTCCACAGGATCTCGCCGGTGGCCACTTCGTGACCGGTCACCGTGTTGTGATTGAGGCTCACGATCTGCTCCTGCCCGGCCAGGGTGGTCACGATGGGCGAAGCGTAGCTCGCTGAATCGTCTCCTGCCGACCAGGCCAGTTCTCCCTTCTCGCGGTGATAGGCGAGCACCGTCGGTCCCGGGCTCGTCCCCCCCGTCACGATCACAAGGTCACCCACGATCAAGGGAGAACAGGCCTTGCCGTACATCACGTTTTTCGCGTCGTGTTCCGCAAGAATGTTCCGCGTCCACACCAGGTCTCCGCTGGAAAGCTCAAGGCAATCGAGAATCCCGGTCGCACCAAGCGCGTAGACCCTGCCGTCGTGAATGGTCGGGTTTGCGCGAGGTCCATCTCCACCCATCGCCTCTTCAAAGCGCGTCTCATTCTCGTGCACCCAAAGCGGTTCGCCGGTCACGAGATCATAGCACGACACCAATTCGTTCTTCCCGCGTTGCTCCTGGGTCAAGGCCCGTCCCTCCGCGACCGTGAACCCGGACCATCCCGCTCCGATCTTGCGGCGCCACAATTCCTTGGGCGGGTGTTCCAACCAGTCCGGTTCGAGGTTCAACCCGGGGAGGATCCCGTTGCGATTGGGGCCCAGGAACTGCGGGAAGTCCTGCTCGGCTGTCTTCAGGGTCGCCTCCCCGCCCGTCCCCTCAAGCTGATCCAGCCGTGCGTCCAACTTGGACGACCACTTCCAGACCAGCCGCGGAATCGCGCCGCCGTTCAGCGAGCCGTCCCAGCGCGTCATCAGGGGCAGGGCCGCACCACCTCCACTCACGCACAAGACCCAGATTCCGAAGAGCATCAGCCGTCGCTTCCAAGGCAATTGCGTCAGCCAGATGTACCAGAGTGCCAGCAAGGGAAGGGCCAAGACCGTCAGCAAAACCCACGCCATGTGACGCGAGACATCCTGCGTCACAAACAAGAACCCCACGAATCCATAGATGAGGAGCACCAGCCCCACCGGAACCCACCAGCGCATCTTCCGCTTCGCGGAGGAATCAGTCATCGGCCAATCGTCATCCCAAACCAGCCCATGTCAACCACTCGAGTCTCTGCCTCCCGTCTTCTATTCACACCACCGTGGCAAGCCCGTCTTTCGACCTTCGCCCTTCGACTCCCTACTGACCTTCCTCCAGCTTCCACCACTCCCCACGCATCCAGTCGATGATATAGCCGATCTCTACGTCCGTGAGGGTTGCGGGGCGCACCACCTTGCCCTCTTCGTCGAGCTTGGGGCCGAAGATCGGCATCCGGTCGTTTCTCTTGCCGTAAAAGTGGGTGGGATTCTTGATAAACTTGAACTGCCATTCGCGGCTCCCGTAGCCGGTCAGGTCGATACCCTTGGTCCCTTTTCCGTGGAACTTGTGGCAATCGGTACAGCCCGAGGCGAAGTCATCCATGATGAGGTCGCGACCCTCTTCGATGAGATCGGCGTCCTTCCTGTCGATCTCGAGCTGCGAGGTGAGCTTGGCCTCAGCCGAGAGTGCGGCAATCATGGCCGTCACCTCTTCCGAAGCCATCTCTTTGAAATCGCCCTCCAGGTATTTCAGCATCTTGCTGTCATCGATGAGCTTGGTGGCCCCGAAGTGATCGGGATGCGCAAAGCTCTCGGCATTGAGAATGCCCGCCACCCACGTGCGGTTCGGGAAATTCCCCAGGTCAGAAGCGCTCCGCTTCTGCGTGCGCTCACGCCCCGTCCCGTCGTGTCCGTCGTAGGCATGGCAGGAAGCACAGTGTTTCGCGAAGAGCCGTGGCCCCTGGGCATAGGAATCCTTGCGCAGGAGCGTGATGGCCCCTTCGGGCGGAATGCCGTCCGGTCCCTTGGCGAGTTCCTTCACTCGTTCCGCATCGCGGTGCGCAAAGGCCACCGCGGCCTGGTGTTCGTCACTGCCCCAATCGTGCCGGAACGCCACGAAGGTGTAATAAACAAACCCCGCGAGGACCGCGGTGAGGAAGACCAAGTTGAACCCGTGACCAATTCTCGTCCTTCCGAAGAAGGGCATCAGGAAGACGAGGGTGGCCACCACTCCGGGGATGATGAAGGCGCCCGTGATGAGATCGAACTCCTTCAGAAGCGCGAAGAGCGCCATGTAATACCAGTCCGGACGAGCCGCGGAATAGTTCTCCGAGGGGTCAGCAGGAGCGCTGAGATCGGTGCCAAACTTCCAGACGAAAAAGATCACCGCCCCGAGCACCACGGCACAAGCGATCACATCCCGCAGGACCTGATCCGGCCAGAAGTAGGCGTCGCCACGCCGCGGTTTTTGGGAGTCCTCGTCTTCGAGTTCACCCTTTCGGATCTGCAGGAAGATGACCCGGAGCAGGCAAAGCCCGGTCACGATCCCGATGCCGATGCCCAGCTGGGGTGGAACATATTGCCAATTCCAAACCAGCATTGCCTGCGCGAAGAGCATCACAAGAAATGCCACCCACCAGAAGTGGCGGGTCGAGACCGCCGACTTGCGCGGGGCGGGCGTGATGCCGTGCTTTCGGAACAGGTAGATGTGCAGGACGATGAGCCCGATCAGCGCCGCCGGCAGCACTCCGGCGTGCAAGGCAAAGAAGCGCGTGAGGGTGTGATGGCCCGCCTCCGATCCGCCGATCACGAGCTGCTTGAGCTGGTCGCCGATGAGGGGCGTACTTCCCACAATGTTAGTGGCGACCTCGGTGGCCCAGAAACCCTTCTGGTCCCATGGCAGGAGGTAGCCGGTCAGTCCCAGCGCCATCGTGATGCCGAGCAGACCCAGTCCGAACCAGAAGTTGAATTCCCGCGGCGCCTTGTAGGCCCCGTCGATCACGACCTGCACGAGGTGGAGCACCAGCAGGACGATCATGAACTGCGACATCCAGTGGTGAATGCCGCGCAGCAATGCCCCGCCGGTCACTTCTTCCTCGATAAAGTAGACGCTCTCCCACGCCGAGTTCGCACTGGGGCTGTAAAACATCCACAGCATGATTCCGGTGATGAACTGCACCAGGATCGCAAAGGTCAGGGCGCTGCCCCACACGTAGCGCCACCGCGCCCCGGCGGGGATATTCTCGAAGAGGGCTTCGCGGGTGAGACGCGCGATTCCGGTGCGGTCGTCGATCCAGTCGAGAAGAAACTTCATCAGCGCGTAGGGAGAGGGGTGACCATCAATCAGGTAATTGGCTTCTTCTCGACGATGTTGGCCTTGAACTTCCGAAATCGAACCCAAACCTCACCGGCAACCAGCTTCTCCTGGTCAATTTCGAGTGTGTCCAAACCCCGCTTGGCCTGGGTGTTGTTCGGTGCAAGGGAGCCGTCAACATTGAAACTGCTCTCGTGGCACGGACAAAAGAAATGCTCCCCATCTTTCTCTGTATTGCGAAACTCCACAACGCACCCAAGGTGCGGACAAGTGGCGCTGAAGACCGTCAACTCGCCCTTCGTGCTCCGCTGCAGGTAAACCATTCCAAGGGGCAAATCCTTGTAGGTCGTCCACGCATCGGTCTTGTCCGCGATCACCTTGAAGGCCTGTGGCGAGCCACCGGGGACCAACGCATCGAGCGTTGTCAACCTCACCATCACGCCACCCTGGCCGCCCCGCGTAAGCGGGTCGATCGCCACCACCACCGCCACGGCAGCCGGTCCCGCCACAATCGCCCCGCCGATGATGACACTGCCGGCCTTTTGCAGGAAGGCACGCCGATCCGAATCTTCACGCGCGATCTCCTCGGCAATCGCCACATCGTCCGCGGTGGGCTCGGCCAGGGGTTGTGTCTTCGGGATCTTGGGCGTATCGGAGTCGGGATCTGTCATGATTCTACGAAGATGGCGGGCTCTTTTGGTTCTGAAGAGAGCTCCCGGTCAAGTGGATACCGGAGGGAATCCGGCAAGGTGTCAACTTCACCTCAAGAGAGCAGTGCTTTCGGGCTAGGGGATGTTTCATATTTCAGATCTAACATTGCCCGAACCTGCAACTTGGAATTCGAGTTCCTCTCCCTACACTTCCCATCGCTTCCGCACTTCGGTGCGAATGAACTGATCCGCCTTCGGATTATTTTTCGCCTTCAGGTTCTCGGAATCCCACTCGATCTTGTCGCCCACTCGCAGGGCGAGGTTACCAAGCAAGACCATCTCCGTGAGCGGCACGGAGTAATCAAAGTGCGACAAGCACGGTGAGCCACCCTTGCAGGCTTTGATCCACTCCTGGTAGGGATTGCCTCCCACCCGCGGAAGCGAGGGTGCGGGCTCGTCGAAGTTCTTAAAGTTCTCCTCTGGCAGAAGACGAAACCCGTTCGGATTCCACTCCTTGAAGGCAATCGTTCCCTTGGAGCCGATGATCAGGCTTCCATTCTTGGGCAGCTGCTTCTCGCCGATCAGATCGGCACTGGGTCGCTTGCCTCCATCGTGCCAGGTCAGCGTCACGGGAGGCTTCTTCCCACGCGCCGGAAATTCGTAGCGAATCACACTCCACTTCGGAGCGGTTTCGGGATTGATGCCGGAAGACTCGGCCTGCACGCTGGTGGGGGCACCCAACTCGAGCGCCCAGAAGGCGGCATCCATATTGTGACAGCCCATATCGCCCAGCGCCCCGGTTCCGAAGTCCCAGAATCCGCGCCACTTGAAGGGATGATAGCCCGCCGCGTGCGGACGCTCCGGGGCCGGTCCAAGCCAGAGATCCCAGTCGAGGTAGTCGGGAACCGGCGTCGACCCGGTGGGGCGACCCATCCCCTGCGGCCAGATCGGACGATCGGTCCAGACATGCACTTCCTTCACTTCGCCGAGCACCCCACCGCGCACGTACTCCACCACCTTGCGCGTGCTGTCATAGGAGTGACCCTGGTTGCCCATCTGGGTGATCACCTTGTGCTTGCGTGCGGTCTTAAGCATTTCCCGCGCTTCCCACACCGAGTGAGCCAGCGGCTTCTGCACATAGACGTGCAGTCCCATCTTCATCGCCAACATGCTGGCCGGGAAGTGATGGTGATCCGGGGTGCTCACCGTCACGGCATCGAGCGAGTCGCCGATCTCCTCCAGCATCACGCGGTAGTCACGATAGACCTTGGCCTTGGGATACCTCGCCTTGCGCGCCTCGAGGGTGCGCGCATCGACATCGCACAACGCCACGATGTTTTCCGTGGCACATCCATCGGTATCAACCGTCCCCTTGCCTCCCGCTCCAATCACTCCAATGTTCAGCTTTTGGTTCGGCGAGACCTTGCGGCCAAACAAGGAGCCGCTCGGCAGGATCAAAGGCCCCGCCACCGCAGCGGATGTTCCAAGGAATCGGCGGCGGGATATGTTCGTCTCTTGCATGACTGGCATTCGACGAAGCCGCGCCCCCGGAGTCAAGCCATCAACGACGGGGTCACGAGGCCCGATTACTTCAGCGATCCCGACAGCGACCGGCTCGACAAGCTCACCGAGTATTTCCTCGGCACTCGCCCCTTCATTCCGGATGTCCCCTCGGACTATATCTTTGGTGGCATCGATCCCTACGCGCCGCTTGGACCTGAACTCCGCCTCTTCCTTCAGATCAACCGTAATCACGTTGCACCCGACGTGGTGGCCACGGCCGAATTGTCTTTCGACCTCGTGGACTGGTTCAACGAAGAAGCTGGGGCGCTCGTGAGCTCGATCAACTCCCCAGGCGTCCTGCAATGGTTCGCCATCAGGTCCCTTGATGACAGGGACCGGCAGCTCTGCCGGTTGAACCTCGAGTAGGTGCCGGTTCCGTAATTTCGGACCCCGCGCAATTCATCGCTGCGTTGTTCCGGGGCAATTTCAGTTTCTCGGATTCGCAGTCACCTCGATACTGCTTTCCCGGCATCCCCACCCGCAGCCATCTTCTCCTCCAAGGCCTCGACCCCCGAGAGAACGTAATCGCTGCGCGACTCCCGGGCCAGGGCCGCCATCGCGCAGCCACGTTTCAGACTCAGCGCGGGCTCGTCGTTCAGGAGCGAGAACAACACCCCCGCCGCGAAGGCATCGCCCGCCCCGATGGGACTGACCACCTCGCTGGCAAAGGCCTCCTGCTGGTGAATGGCATCCCCAAAGAGACCGATGGCCCCCTCCGGTCCTCTCGTCATGACCACGTCCGCGATGCGAAACTCGTCCTGCAGCCGCCGCAGTTCTTTCTCCGGATCACCGCTGCGCTTCCAAAGCGTCTGCAAGTCACCCTGCCCAACCAATAGGAGATCGAGGTCGCTGATAAGTTCGGAGATCACCTCGCGCGCTTCCTCCGCGGACCAGAGCTTGGAGCGATAGTTCACATCACAGGAGACCTTCACCCCGGCCCGGCGCGCGCGTTGCACCACCTCTGCCACCGTGTCCCGACAGCTCTCCGAGAGCGCGGGCGTGATTCCGGAGAAGTGAAAAATCCTGCTCGACTCAATCGCGGCGAGATCCAAATCAGCAATGGTGAGCGATTCGATGCTCGCCCCGGAGCGATCGTAGATCACGTTCGTCCGGTTCGCGCCCAAGCCCGACTCCACGAACATCAACTCGTTTCGTCCTTCGGCTGCCCAGGCTACCTTCGAGACATCCACTCCCCTCGCCCGAATCTTCGAGACGATGCGCTCTCCAATCGGTGTCCTCGCCACCCTGGACTGCCATGCCACCCGCTTCCCGAGACCCGCGAGCGCAATGGCACAGTTTGACTCCGATCCCGCGATATCAACCTGCACCCCTTCGCTTCCCTGGAAGGGAACGCCCACCTCCGTGGACAAGCTCAACATCGTCGAGCCCAGGGTGGTGACATCCCAGTCTTTCATGACATTCGGGACTCCGGCTACAGGGCTTGCTCAATCCGCCCTAGGAATGGGGAGGATCGACTTTGCCGGGATTGGCAGGGGCCACCTTCGGCGTCTCGCCATCGGCCTTGGCATTCTTGTCGTCGCCGTCGCAGGCTACCGCGGACAGTGCGATCCCTGCCGCGGCCGCTCCGGCGAGCAGTTGCTTGCGCTTGTTGGAGTGACCGAAGCGCTCGCGACGAATGACCAGGGAATTCTTGTCGTGAATCCGGTAGACCACGTTGCGCACTTCGTCGTCACGGAAAAACTCGCCGCCCGCCTTGTGGATGCGGTTCCAGAGATGGTAATCGTCGGCGCCCAGGCCGATCGCGCGCTCCTGGTAGTTGCCGGCCTTGAGCGCGATCCTGGTGCGCATCGTGACGGAGGAATGCGGCAGCATGTTGTCATCACTGTTACCGCTGAACATGGTCTCGACCGGCTTGTTGGGCCAGTGCAGGCGCGGGGAAATCTCGCCGTCCTGCAGGGTGTTGAGCAGGCAGCCGTATACGTCCACGCCTTTTTGATCGAGGATCTGCACCGCGCGCTCCAGGTAGTTCGGGAGAAGCTGATCGTCGTAATCGAGCGGCTTGTAAAACTCGGTGTCGCACTGCTCGAGAACCTGGCGGTGGAGCCAGCTGCAATGCTCGATGTCGGCTTTCATCCCGGTGCAGATGAGCGGCAGGTCGTAGCGCTGGGCGAGACGTTCGCCGAGGGCCCAGGATCCGTCCACCAGCAGAACGACCTTGAACTTGCGGTAGGTCTGGGTGGCGATGCTGTTGATCGCATCGTCGAGATAGGTTGCGTCCACTCCGTCGTGGATGCGCACCCCGAAGGTCACGCGGGCTTCCGGATGCTGGAGCGAAGTGTGCGTCAGGTTCGCCAGAATGGGACGGTAGGCCCGGGCGTAATTGGAGCCCAGGGAAAGCTTATCCACCGAAGCAAGACAGGTCACCGAGTCCAGCTTCACCGCTTTCAGGATCGCGCGATGGGCGGCCTTGGCGAGGCGCTTGGGACTGTCGTTCCAGTCGATGAGGTAGCCGTTCTGTCCGTTCACAATGAAATCCGCGATCCCACAGGTCTTGGTCACGACCACCGGGATGCCGCAACTGAGTGCTTCCGCGGCAGTGAGGAGGAAGCCCTCTTTCCTGCTGTTGCCGAGGAGGACATGGCAGCCCTCGAGACGATGACGATAGCTGAGCGCATTGAAGTCGAGGGGACGCACATCGAAGCGATCGGCGACGCCCAACTTGCGCGCAAGTTTCATGACCGCCTCCATCGCTTCGCCCTGCACGCGCAAGGTGTACTCCAGGCCCGCGGTCTCGGCCCCGGTCCAGGCCCGGATCACGATGCGCGGATTTTCCTTCAGCAGGTAGGGAAGGGTCATGAGGCCCTTGTCCTCGAGCGGACGCCCCATCCAACCCACCACGATGCGGCCCTTGGGATCAAATTCGCCCTTCGCCATGCAATACTCGGTCACGGGCGGCGGAAGGATGCCACCGTCGAGATGATCGTTCTCGTGGATCCATCCCGCGTAACGATCCATCACCTTCCGCGAGACTCCCGCCACCGTCATGCCACGGCGGCCTTCATAGGCCTTGCTGAAATAACGCCAACCCGCGTCGTCCCAGGAATGGAGCACCAGCGAGGTCGGCCGCTCGGGCAGTCCCTCGAGGTTTCCGTAGCTTAAAAACCACGCGCTCGGATCATTGGGAGCCACTCGCGTGATTTCTCCACACTCGAAGCCGTGCTCCAACGCCTTGTCGAGAAGCGGGGTGTCCCCGGACTGGCAATAGAGGGTGGTCCGATCCCGCACCCACCGGGGCAGGGACTCGATGTAGCGCAGGACCGCGGTCTGGGCGCCACCGAGAGCCATGTTGTGGGTCACAAAGCAGGGGGCAATCTGGGGAAGCATGTTGTGCGACATGGTTTATCTCCGTGAAAAATCTAGGGAGGAGGGGTAGTTTACAGATGTGAGCGGTCGCTGGCAACAACCGCGCGGCGGGCTCATACACGGATTTGAGCGGATTTCATTCTCAAATATTCGATTTCTGGCCGAAATTCCCCCCATGAAGCGTTTCCCCCGCCTGCTATCGCTGGCCGTCGCTCTGGCGCCGGTTTTTACGGCGTTTGCGGCAGAACGGGAGCCTCATTGGGCATTCCAGACTCCAGAAATACCACCCGCCCCCCAGGTTTCTAACGCCGCATGGCCCCGAAATCCGATTGACCGCTTTATCCTCGCACCCCTCGAGGCCGCCGGCCTGAAGCCCAATTCCGAGGCGGATGTGCTCACCCTCATCAGGCGTCTCGCTCTCGATCTCACCGGTTTGCCCCCAACCCTGGCCGAGATCGACGACTTCCTCGCCGACGATTCTCCCGCGGCTTACGAGAAGCTGGTCAAGCGCCTCCTCGCCTCTCCTCACTACGGCGAACGATGGGGCCGCCACTGGCTCGATGTCGCGCGGTATGTGCAGGGCAAGACCAAGGTCGCCGCCGTCGATCGCATCGACATGGCCGAGCCCTATCGGGACTACGTCATCCGCGCCCTCAATGCCGACAAGCCTTACAACCGATTCATCGTCGAACAGCTCGCCGGCGATTTGTTGGAGGAAACCGATGATGCCCAGGCCAACCTCGAGCAGCTCGCGGCCACCGGATTTCTCTCCATCGGCCCGTGGTTCGCCGACTGCGCCGACCCGAACTCTTTGCGCATGGACATCATCGACGAACAGATGTCCACCACCACCCAGGCCTTCCTCGGCCTCAACTTCGGCTGTGCACGCTGCCACGATCACAAGTTCGATCCCATTCCGACCCGCGACTATTACGCGATGGCAGGCATCTTCGGGAGCACCCGAATCCTGAAAGAGAACAGCGAGAACTGGCGCGACGGCCGTTACCGGCTCACGCAGCAGGAAGCCACCCCCGATCAGGTCGTGGCGCAGGTGCGGGTGGACGACGCGATCATCAACTTGCGCACCGTGCGCCGGATCACGCTCGAGGTTGAACACGAAGATCTCGTCGCAAAGGTCCAGCCCCGGCTCGCCGAATATCGGCAGGCTCTCGCCTCCCTGCCTGAGATGCCCGCCGTTCAGATCGAGGCGGAAGACTACAACGGCCAGAACAACGTGCGGCGAGTCGAACTGGGTAACGAGATGGTGATCGAAACTCAGCGCGAGCGCCTGCAGTGGGTGGGTTGGCGCCCGGACCTTCCCGAGGCCGGCACTTACACCGTGCTCCTCCGCTGCGCAGCCCCCGAGTCCTTCCAGGTGGAGCTGAAGCTGGACGGAAAGTCGGTCGCCAAGAACTTCGCCCTGCCCGCCACCGGGGGCTGGGACTTGAGAGACTTTCGCTGGGTCAGCCTCGGACACCACCTCTTCCGCAAGGGCACCAATGACGTGCGCTTGTGGGCGCAGGACCACAGCTACCTGCCCCGGATCGACAAGCTGCGCTTCGTCCGCACGCCACCGAAGCGCGGAGGGTGGCTGAACGAGGCCTCCAAGAAGCATAAAGTCACCAAGCCGATCCTCTCTCAATTCCAGTTCGTCCCCGGCGCCTGGCCGCCCACCGTCGCGGACGCCGAGCGGTTCATCACGAATCCCACTCTGGCGGAAATCGACGCCCAGATCCTCAAGCTCAAGAAGGACTACCCGCCTCTCCCGCAGATGCTGGCGGTGGAAAATCATGCCAAGATGCGGGATGAGCCGATCCACCGCAGCGGCGACGTCTACAACGTGGAGAAGAAAGCTGTTCCGCGCGCCGTGCCCACCCTCGCGCGAAACCTTGTAACCAGTCCGAGAATTCCCCCCGGAGCGAGCGGGCGCCGGCAGCTCGCCCAGTGGATCGCCGATTCGAAAAACCCCCTCACCGCCCGCGTGATTGTGAACCGTCTCTGGCAGGGCCACTTCGGAACGGGCATCGTGACCACGCCCGGAGATTTCGGCATCCAGGGAGCTGCGCCCAGCAACCAGCCTCTGCTGGACTACCTCGCCGTGAAACTGATTGAGGAGAAGTGGTCTCTCAAGGCCATCCACCGACTCATTGTGACCTCTGCGACTTACCGACAGAGCAGCGTGAACGATGCAGCCAAGGCGGCGCTCGACCCCGACAACAAACTTCTCTGGCGCTATCCGCGGCGCCGCCTCGAAGCGGAGGCGCTCTACGATTCCATGCTCACCCTCGCCGGCAAGGTTCCCCGCCAACTCCGCGGGCAGCCACTGGACACCAGCCGGTCGAAGGACCGCGCCATGTACATTCTCACTTCCGGTCGCTCACCACTCGGCATGGGCATCGAGATTCGCAAGATGCTCCACCTCTTCGGCTACGATCCCTCCGGCGTGCCGGTCCACCAACGCGATCACTCCCCCACCGCCGCACAATCACTCTTCTGGCTCAACAACAAGCTCCCCAAGTACTACGCCACCAAGCTCGCGGAACACCTGCTTGCCCTCCCCGACCTCAACGATGAACAACGTGTCATCATCGCCTATCGCATGACCGTCGGTCGACCCCCGGGCCCCAACATGATGGAACGGACCTTCACCTACCTCGACCACTGCCGCATCGTGCAGGATCTCGGCGAGACCGAGTCCTGGAGCCGGGTCTGTCTCGGACTCTTCTCAACGGACAGCTTCAGCCATATCGAATGACGCCGATTCCGCAAAATCCAAATTGTAGGGCAGGCGCACCGCCTGCCATATCGAGCACGGGTCCCGCAGCAGGCGAGGCGCCCGCCCTCCCATTGTCACGCCGCAAGCTCATGGGCCTGAGCGGGCTCGCCCTCGCGGACCTGCTCACCCGGCAGGCCTGGGCGGCCACTCGGAGCGGAACCGCTTCCGGTTCCGGCCTCCTTGAGCCCCACTTTCCCGCCCGGGCCAAGCGCATGATCTTCATTCTGTTGGACGGCGGCCTCTCCCAGATCGACTCTTACGACTACAAGCCGCGACTGCAGAAGGAACACGGCCAGGAACTTCCCGATTCCATCAAGTCGCCCAAGTTCACCTTCGCCAAGCGCGGCCGCATCATCGGATCGCCATTCGCGTGGAAGCAATGGGGCGAGAGCGGCTGGTGGGCCAGCGACCTCTTCCCCGAGGTGAACCAGGGCTGGATCGACAAGCTCTGCTTCCTCCACTCCCTCCACCACGAGAACGAGGATCACATCACCGCCATGTCGATGCTCAACACCGGCGTGCCGCGCGAAGTACGCCCGGCCCTCGGCAACTGGCTGACCTATGGCTTGGGTTCCGACAACGGCAACCTGCCCGGCTACATCGATCTCACTCCCAAGGATGGGCGCACCTTCCCCACCGGCTTCCTTCCAACCTCCTTCAGCGGCGCTCCCATCCTCAAACCCGAAAAGAGTGGCGGCGACCTGAAGTGGGACAATCTCGCGGCCGGCTTCAAGGGCCAGCGCGAGCACCTCGACTTTATCCGGTCCCTCAATGGTGAAAGCGATCCGCTCGAAACCGAACTGCGAAACCGCGAACTGGCCTTCCGCATGCAACGCGTCGCGCCGCAGATCATGGACCTCGGCACCGAGTCACAGGCCACCCGTGACCTCTACGGGATCGGCGACGACCACACCGACGAGTTCGCCCGCACTCTTCTCCTTGCGCGGCGCTTCGCGGAGGCAGGGGTGCGCTACGTCACCGCCACCCACTCCACCTCCCGCTACGGAAATCTCTGGGACCAGCACGCCGGCCTCGAAAAGGGCCACCGCGGAAATGCCAACGCGGTCGACAAGCCCATCGCGGCGCTCTTACGCGACCTCGAGTCGCGGGGGCTGTTGGATGATACTCTCGTCCTGTGCGGCAGCGAGTTCGGCCGCACCCCCAGCCGCGAACTCTTTGACGGACAGATGGGGCGCAGCGACGACGGCCGCGATCACAATCCCCATGGCTTCACGATGTGGATGTGCGGCGCCAGCACCAAGCCCGGCTACCACCACGGCACCACTGACGACTACGGCTACTACGCGGTGAAAGACCCCGTCTCCATCCACGACCTCCACGCCACCATCCTCCACCTCATGGGCATCGATCACAAGCGGCTCACTTTCCATCACTCCGGTCGCGATTACCGCCTCACCGATGTCTACGGGGAAGTGGTGAAGGCGATCCTGGCCTGATGTTGGAGTGCCGCTTTCAGTCCAGCCAGGCATCCAGGGATCGTGAGCGAAAACCGTGGCCACCAAAGCCGCGAATTCCCTCTGCCGTCCATCGTCACTTCACCCACACATTGCCCTGCAAGTCCTCGCGGTCCACGAACTCGAGGGTCGCGACATGGGTTGCTTCCAAGACCACCGGCGGGGCGGCACCGACTTCGAACGCTTCCTTCCAGCGCCCCGCGCACAGGCACCAGTGATCGCCAGGCACGAGGCCCGGGAAATGAAACTCGGGCCGCGGGGTGGAGAGGTCGTTGCCGGCCTCCTTCGAGAACTTGAGGAACTCCTCCGTCATCACGACGCACACGGTGTGCACGCCCCGGTCTCCCGGTCCCATCCGGCAATGACCATCCCGCCTGAACCCGGTCATGGGGTCCATTCCACAGGGCTCCAGCGCATCGCCCAAGACATTGCTTTGTTCGCGCATGGACAAGGTGTCGCCGAGGTGGCGGTACTTTTCAAGCGCCAAGCACGACCCGTCCTCCCGGGCAACGCAATGACGGCACCCTCGTCCTGGTCACAAATCTGGGTGGCATGACGGGGAGCAAGACGACTCGCGCGCGGGCCCACGGTCTCGAGAGGTCCGGGTCGTTACTCCTTCTCACCCCTGATCTCGATCTTGAGAACGTTCGACGGGAAGGTGGTGGTGGTGGAGACGAATTCCTGATCCTGGTGGAGTGGCGAAGCGACTGGCCGAATCCACTCTCCGATACCAAGCCCCCCGCCGTCAAATTGAACAAAGTAGGTCCCCGGATCAGAAAAATGGTAGTCCCTATTGAGATCAACATCATCGGCCAGGATCTTCGTCGAACGAGGCTCAGCACTTCCCCGGTGGCTCATGAGCTGGGCCGGACCCTTGAGACAGGGAATGGGCTCCCCTTTCTCGTTCAAGACTCTCAGGGGGTAATACCCAACCCCGGCAGCGGTGTAGTCAATCGGAGCCTCTCCCAAGTTCATCAGCTCGACCCGAAAGTGCATCGGTGATCCGATCACGAACTCGTCGCTAACCGCCGTAAGGTGGGTCTTGACCCCCCGGAGTTTGGGTTCCAATGCTCGGCGTGCGGCCTCCACCCTCTTCTGCCGGGCCGCTATCCCCGATTTTTTCTTCTCGATCAGCGCATCCAGATCAAGGGCGACCGGCTCCCAATCGATCTCCCAAGTCCCCTTGGCCGTGGTATTCATTTTCCAGTGCCATTGCACCAGGGGCTCCTGGCCTCGAGGGGTGAGGCGAAAGAACATCCCGTAGGAATGAGAGTCCTTCCCGTGGCTCTCACTCCAGTATCCAAAGCGATGACTTGCCAGGACCTTCTCCAGCGGCAGGGTCTTGGCGAAAAACTCCTGTTCCGTTGGCCACTTCGTGGCCCCCTTCCGCACGCGGTCAGAGCAGTGAGAGAGCGCGTCCTCCCAACGCGCAGTCGCCAGTGCTTCCTGAAACTTCAGCATGACCATGTTGGCCTGTCGGAAGGTTGCCGGGTGCTCGTAAGGGAGGGGGTGTCCCCCGAAAGCACTCGGCGCGTTGAGAGACAGGACCAGGAGGGCAATTTGCGGTGCAGTTCTCCAATTGGGACTCCTTCTTACACGGAATCGTTGAATCGTTTCCATCGTCGCTAGTTATAACCAAATGAGTGCCGTCGATTGTAAGAAGATTGTAATTTCTCACGAACGCCCACCCTCGTCAGAGGATCCTCGCTTCATGGAATCAATCGTAAAAACACAGGCGCCGCCGTTCATTTGGAAAGAGCGCTCTCCAGCACTTTCTTAAAGAGGCACGGCTCGGTCTTCTCCACCCGGATCTCGTTGCAGCCATTGAACTTCGCAAACTCTGCCAACGACTTCGCCAACCCGGAAGCAAAGGCCTCATCCGACCTGAAGGAAGGTTCCAGCACCACCTTGCGCACGAGGAAGCGCTTCTTCTTCCGCTCTGCCTTCGGATCGAGGCGACCGACCAGCTTACCCTTCCAAAGAATCGGGAGGGTGAAGTAACCATAACGCCGCTTGGCCTCGGGCGTGTAGCACTCGATCCTGTAGCAGAAGCCGAAGAGACGCTCGAGTCGATCGCGGTCGATGGTTAGATTGTCGAAGGGCGAGAGAAGGTGCACGCCGTTGGAGAGACGCGCCGGGACGGTTTCCAGCACCTCAGGCAGCGCGTAGGAGACCTCCTCATCCCCCGTGACCCGAACTTCGATCGCCTCGCCCGCGATGACCATCTCTGCGAGCGCAGTCTTCGCGCCACGATTGCCGAACATCTTGCCTGCCTCCGCGACGGTGGCGACCCCGTGCACCACGAGCGCGCGCCGCGCAAAGTGCCGCGCCACTTCATCCGGTCCTGGCTCCCTCGTGTCGATCCCGCTCGGAACAACCCGCTCAGCGAGATCGTAGACCCGCCGAAAGTTGTCACGCGCGGTCACCATCAACTCGCCGCGATCCAGGAGAATCTCGAGGGCTTGTTTGGCTGGCTTCCAATCCCACCACGGCCCGCGCTCGGAACTCTTGTGCTCGAAGTCGGAGGAACTGAGCGGGCCTTCTTTCTTGATCCGCTGCAGCACCTGGTTCAGAAGGCGGGGATGGGCCCGGCGAAACTCTTCCGCGCGCTTTGCTTTGCGGTACCCGCGCATACGGGCAAGGTAGTAGCGAAAGTCGGCGAACGGGAGGTAGGCCGCCGCGTGAGCCCAGTATTCAAAGACAGTCCGATCCACGAGGAGCTCGTAGATCATGGATGAATGGTAACCGCGTTGACGCGTCCCGAGGACATGGTGGTGCGCTCGCTCGATGACCGAGATGGTGTCAATCTGCACATAGCCGAGCTGATCGACCACCTGCGCCGCGCCTTCCTTGCCAGCCGGGAGTTTCCAGCGCGTGTTCAACCCTTGGCAGTGAATCGCCAGGCGACGCGCGGCGGCACGGGAGATCGTCTCCATGCCCGCTACCTGGCCACGGGCTTCAGGACGATCCTCCGGATGTCCATGATGCCGCGCGCCTTTTTCAGGATGCGCACTTTCAAGACCTGCACTCCGGCCTTTTTGAAGGTCACCGTTCCGAGGGGGCGTTCCACCCAATTCTGGTAGCCGCCGGTGTCCTGCACGGTGAACTCCAGGGCCGCACCGGCGGTTTCGAGCACCGCCGCACTGCCACCCCCGCCTCTTCCGCAACCCTGCGTCAGGATCACTTCATACCTTCCGGGCGTGGTGACCGTGAACTCCCAGTGCGGCGTGTCCTTGGGGTTCCCCCAGTAGCCGATACACATCTTCTTCGGATTTGGTTCGTAGCGCAACATGACGCCTTCAATCCGGCAGCACTTCGCGTCGAGAACGATGGCCTCGCCCGCCTTCTGCACGACCGGATCGCCTTCCGAGGCCGGCGTCAACCGCAAGGACTGGACACCCTTCGTTGCGCCTTTCAACTCGACCACGCAAGGACTGTTCTTCCTGACGTAAAAGTCACCAAGAGAATCGTTGCCCGGGCGCACCGGCCCCTCGGCGTTGACCATCCCCTTGAGCGGCGTGCCGCCACCATCCACGGAGAGAGTGTACATTCCCCAGCGCTTTGCCTTGAAGGTTACTGCCAGGGAGCGATCCGTGACCTTGCAATCGGCAGCGGGGATGACGATCTCGCCGTTGGACCCAAAGGTGACTTCCCCGTGAAGGCCGGAGGAGGAAAGAAGCGCAAGGAAGCAAAGACCTTTCTGGAGGTGAGCCGCTGTGAACATGCCGCCAGTCTCGACAATGCCGGCGCGCTTGGAAGCCCGTTTTTCGCACCTCGTCCATTTACCTTGTCACTCCGACAGGACCGCCAAATACTGGATCGCTGAATGATTTGTCCGGACTCACCCAGCCAAAAAAATCCTGGAGGAACCAAGATGCACACACGCAACGTTCTCATTCTCGCCACCACGACACTCTTCGCCCTTGGAACATCGGCCCACGCTGAGGAAGGGACGAAGGCTCTTGCCGCCGGTGTTCTGAAGCGCATCGATCTCAACCGCGGACTGTGCGCGGTTGTTGGTCGTGACCGCGACCTTGCGATCGAACTCGCAAAGGCCAGCGAACTCCTCGTCCACCTGCGCGATCCGAATCCCGCAAACGTGGTCGAGCTTCGCACCCTGGCGGACAAGGCGGGCCTCGACCTCCCGCGCTTCGTGGCGGAACACGGATCGCTGGGCCGCCTCCCCTACGCCGACAATACGGTTGATGTCGTCCTCTGCACCGAGGCCACCCCGGATCTCCTGAAGACCCTGCCGCTCAAGGAAGTGCTCCGCGCCCTGCGTCCAGGCGGACTTGCCCTCTTCGGCAATCCCAATCTGAGCGAGAACGAATCGGGCGTCATTTTCGGCAAGTGGAGCGCGGCAGCGGATGCCAAGTTGATCGCGACTGCGACCGATCTGCATCGCGCCTGGATTCAGATCACCAAGCCGGCACTCGAAGGTGCCGACGAATGGACGCACTGGGAGAAATCGCCCGACAACAATCCGGTCAGCAACGACATCCATATCAAGGCACCCTACATGACGCAGTTCATGGCGGAGCCCTACTACATCGGCATGCCGGCCATCACCACCGTGGCGGGCGGGCGCACATTCCTCGCCATGGGTCACATCGCCCACCACGAACGCGAGTGGGACATGCTGAACCGCCTGGTGGCGCGCAATGGCTACAACGGAATCATCCTCTGGGAACGCAAACTGCCCGAGGACTACCTCGTGCATCGTTCCGCGTTCGTGGCGAGCGAGGACACCTTCCACATGATCGACGGTGACCATTGCCTGTTGCTGGATGCCCGGACCGGCAAGGAAAAGGGCGAGATCCGTCTCCCCAACGTCAAGGGCGCCTGGAAGTGGATGGCGATCGCCGACGGCGTGCTCTATGTTCTCACTGGAGAAGCGGGACCGGGTGCCGAGCTCGTGAAAGGCGACCGCACCCTGGGCGGATGGAGCTGGGCCGATCTCAGCAAGGGCTACTACGGCAAGTTTCCGCACGGATACGGCGACACTCTGGTGGCCTACCACCTCGCCGACAAGAAGGTGCTCTGGACGCACCGGGAGGATTCGCTCATCGACTCACGCGGCCTCGCAATCAGGGACAACAGGTTCTATCTCTACTGTCCCGACAAGCACCTGCGCGCCCTCGACCTCGCCAGCGGCGACGCACTCTGGACCAATGCCAGGAAGGAAACCCTTGGACTCATCGAAGAAGCGGGCAAGGGACTGATCTCGACTCCCGGTTGGCGCACGCAGTCCCTCATCGTCGCCACGCCCAAGGCCCTCGTCCTGCAGGGACAGACGCGCATGAACGTCATCGGGATCTCCTCCGACGACGGCAAGCTGCTCTGGCAGAAGAAGAAGGTCACCAACAATCCAAATGCCCTCTACCTCGACGGCAACGTGATCGTGGGGGTGGGGCCGCAGGGCAAACACGTCGCCCTCGACCCGGTCAGTGGAGACTCGGTCGAGTATCTCGGCTTCACCAAGCGGGCCTGCACCCGTCTCACCGCCAGCACCGACTCCCTCTTCGTCCGCGGCGAGGGAATGCTGCGCTTCGATCGCAAGAGCAAGCGGGTCATGATCGACGGAGCCGTGCGGCCGGGCTGCAACGACGGGGTCATTCCCGCCAACGGACTGCTCTACCTCGGTCCCTGGGCATGCGATTGCAATCTCTCCCTGATCGGAAACGTGGCACGCTGCTCGGCCGGCGACTTTGTCTTCGACCGCCAGGCCACCTCGAAGGAACGGCTGGAGACCTTCGCCGCAAGGCTCGCCGCGAAGCCCGTCGCGACCACCGTGAACGACTGGGCGACCTATCGCGGCAACGTGCAGCGCAGCGCGAGCACGCCCGTCCGGATCCGTGGCGGCCACCGCGAGCGCTGGCGCACACAACCTCCCCGCCCCTTCGTGCCGAGTGTCGCCACCGCGGCGGGAGGAATGATCTTCTACGGCGGCGACGACGGAAAGGTGCGCTCTCTCGATGCCTCCGACGGCAAGCCGCGCTGGTCCTTCCAAGCCGCGGGGGTGGTGAAGTATCCGCCCACCATTGCGGAGGGCCGCGCCTACGTGGGTAGCGGCGACGGTTGGGTCTACTGTCTCGATGCCTCCAACGGCAACCTCCTCTGGCGCTTCCGTGCTTCTCCGGTCGAACGTCACGTCATGATTTACGGCACCCTCAGTTCCACCTGGCCCGTCAACACGGGCATCCTCGTGCATGAGGGCAGGGCTTACTTCGCGGCGGGGATCGTCGATCACGACGGGACCTATCTCTACGCCCTCGATGCCAAGAGCGGTGAGATCATCTGGCAGAACAACTCCTCCGGTCATCTCAACGAGGATCTCCGCAAGGGGGTGAGCGCGCAGGGAAATCTCACCATCATGGGCGATCGCCTCCTCCTCGCCGGCGGCAATGTGGTCTCGCCTGCCTCCTTCGATCTCAAGAGCGGCAAGAGTCTCGACAGGGCGCGCGCCCAGGGCCAACCGCAGTCCAACGGCGGCAAATTTGTCGGCGTCTTTCACGAGGAATTCGCAATCGCGGGCGGCCGCATTCTCTACGCTTCCCCTCGCAACGTCTCCACCAAGGGATCCTTCAGTGTCTGGTCACCTGGCAAGCGATCACAAACCCTGAACTACGGTGGCATTCCCCCGGCCTGGAACAAGGACACCCTCGCGGCCGCCAATTTCAAATACGGCCCCGTCATCGCTCTCGATGCTGCAAATCTATTGGCGCGCTTCAAGAAGGGATTGCAGAACCCCGACGCCCCGCGCAATCGCTTCGCCAACAACATTGTCAACTCCATGACAACCCGATCGGAAGACCGCTGGCGCACCAACCTCGGCGACTTGAGCAAGTTCGAAACCGTCTCGCTTGCGGTCACGCCCAACGCGGTGGTGGCGGTCGCGAAGTTCCAGGACCTGCGCCGCGCCAAGCCCCTGTGGACCCTTCTCGTGCTTGCCTCCCAGAACGGTCGGCCGATGGCGCAACAACCGCTCCAGGGTGACCCCCTCCCGGGCGGACTGCTCATCGATCGTAACGGTCGCGTGATCGTGACGATGTTGGATGGGAGCCTGGTTTGTTACGCCGCGCCGCCAAAATAGTCGTAGCCGTCATCCCGTCGCATCCGGAAAACCTTGCAGAACCCGTAAACTGTCGAGAGCCGCACAACCGGATCCGGCTGATTTGAAACGACTTCAGAGTTGACCCCTCCACTACCGATGAAACCATAGGCTACCGGTTGATCGCCGCCCGACGGCGCCCCCATCCTCCATGGCCAGACCCAAAAACCCCCGAGGCGCCGGCCTCTTTGCCGCCTTTCTCCTGCTTGGCGCAAGTCTCGCCGCGCGTGCTGACCTCGTCGCGCACTACGCGCTCGACGAACTTCCCGGCAGTGGCGACACCGTCGCGGACTCCTTCGACAAGAATCCCGCTACGCTCATCAGTTCCGGGAACGTGACGAAAGGAGTGGCCTCTCCCGCTCCCGCCTTCGGCACCGCCTACGACTTCGAGCTGCGCGGCGGAGCCAATCTCGGCATCGGAAGCGAAGTGCGTCCCATCGACCAGTTCACCATGACATGGTGGATGCGCCCCGATACTCTCAACAGCTTCGACCGCATCTACGAAACGCTGGCCGGCACCGGAAACAGCGGAAACGGAATTCGCATCGATCTCGGCGGCAGCCCCGGGGACAGCGTGCGGGTCCTCCTGAGAGACGGCAACGGCTCCACCAACACGCAGCTCACCCACGCGCTCAACCTGCTGACCAACGGCACCTGGTACTTCGTTGCGGTCCGCTACGACTCGACGCGGGGCAACGGTTCCGCCTTGAAACTCACCGTCCTCGCCAACGCCGCCTCGGCATCCGCCGCCAACATCACCGCCGCCACCCAGTCGCCCGCATCGCTCGGAACCGGGCCGATCGATCTTCACAACACCGGCGCCTATCTCGCTGCCGACGACGCCGGGGCAGCGGGCTCGAACGACTTTGGCGGTGCGATCGATGACTTCGCAATCTTCCAGACCGGCGATGTCTTCGGAGTGCTCTCCGACGCCGACCTCGCCACCGTCTTCAACATCGGGCCGCTCAGCTTCGACCCGCCCGAACCGAAGTCGGCCATCAACAGCTTCTCCACCAGTAGTTCCTCGATCACCATCGGCCAGGCGGTGACCCTCTCCTGGAATGTGAGCGACACCGACACGGTTTCGATCGAGCCCGGGATCGGAAATGTCGACGCACAAACCATCGGCGTTACGGGATCGATCCTCACCACGCCGGCCGGCACCACGATCTACACCCTCACCGCCAGCAGCGCAGAGGGAAGCGAGACCGCGAAGCTGCAGGTGGTGGTGGACGGCCAACTGCTTCCGCCCGTCCTCAACGAGTTCGTGGCGGACAACAACAACGGCCTGCTCGACGGGGATGGACTGGCTTCGGACTGGATCGAGATCCACAACCCGAACCTGCTCCCGCTCGATCTCAGCGGCTATTTCCTGACCGAAGACATCGCCAACCTCGTGCGGTGGCCCTTTCCCGTCGGGACCATTCTGCCCGGCGACAACTACCTCGTGGTTTTCGCCTCCAGCCAGGCCGTCATCGATTATCTCGACGCGGGCGGCAACCTGCACACCAACTTCGCACTGAGAGCCGACGGCGAGTACCTCGCCCTCGTGGCGCCGGACGGCAGCACCATCCACACGGAATTTGCGCCGGCCTATCCCTCGCAGGTGGAGGACGTGTCCTTTGGTCCGGAAGGATTCCTGCTCAGTCCCACTCCCGGTGCGCCGAACAATGGCGAAGGTGTGCTTGGATTCGTGGCAGATACCACCTTCAGCATCGATCGCGGCTTCTACACGAGTCCCATCGCGGTCGCCATCACGAGCGCCACTCCCGGCGCGGCCATCTATTACACCACCGACGGCAGTGAGCCCTCAGCCACCAACGGCACCCTCTACTCGGTGCCGCTGAACATCACCACCACAACGGTCCTGCGCGCGGTGGCCACCAAGGAGAACTTTGCTCCCACCAACGTCGACACCCAGACCTACCTCTTCCTGGAAGATGTCATCCAGCAGTCCAACACCCAGCCCGGCTACCCGACCGTGTGGGCCGGCAAGCGCGCCGACTACGAGATGGACCCTAACATCGTGAATGATCCGGCCTACTCGGCCGACATGATCGAGGCCCTCAAGAACTTTCCCACCCTCTCGATCGCGATCGATCGCGACCAGATGTTCGCCGCGGGCGGGCTCTACCAGAATCCGCAAAGCCAGGGTGACGCCTGGGAGCGGCCGGTCTCGGCTGAACTCATCATCCCCGATGGCTCTGAGCCCGGGTTCCAGGTCAACGCGGGCATGCGCATCCAGGGTGGCAGCAGCCGTAACCCCGACATCCCCAAACACAGCCTCAGCCTGCGCTTCCGCCGGCAGTACGGTCCCGGGAAGCTCCGCTATCCACTCTTCGCAGACGCTCCCTTCGGAAACTCCGCAGTCGAGGAATTCGATTTTCTGCAGCTCCGCTCCGGCTTCAACTTTGCCTGGTGCCACCGCCACTACTATCAAGCGAAGCACGCCCAGTACAATCGTGATCAATTCGTGAACGATCTCTACCTCGCGATGGGGCAGCTGGCCACCCACGGGCGCTGGGTGCATCTCTACATCAACGGCCTCTACTGGGGCATGTATCACGTCCACGAACGCCCGGATGGTGACTTCATGGCATCCTACTTCGGAGGGGAGAAAGAAGACTACGATGCCCTGAGTGCGGGCAACCCCCGGAGCGGCGACAAGGTGGCGTGGAATGCCATGTTCGCCATCGCCAACGGCAACATCGCCAACCCGGCCCGCTACGCCAATATCCAGCACTACCTCGATGTGAACTCACTCATCGACTACATGCTGGTGAACTTCTTCGTCGGCAACACCGACTGGGACGGTCACAACTGGCGCGCCGCCCGCAAGCGCGAACGGGGGGCCGGCTACCTGATGCTCCCTTGGGATTCAGAGTTCGCAATTTCCCCGAATGGGGCCGGGGTGATCAATTCGCCGCAGCCCATTTCCAATGCGCTCAACATAAATGTCACCGGGAAGAACGGCTCGAACCGGCCCACCGGCCTGCACCAGAGACTCGCCCTCAACACCGAGTATGTGGTGCGTTTTGCGGATCGCACCCACAAGCACCTCTTCAACAGCGGCGCCCTCACTCGCACCACCGCCAGTGCGATCTGGCGGGCTCGCTCGGACCTGATGGATGGCTCAGTCATCGCGGAGTCCGCCCGTTGGGGTGACTTCCGGGTGGATGTCGATCCCGGCCGATGGACCTCTGCCGACTTCGCGCTCTACACCAAGAACGATCACTACCTGCCCGACCAGGCGTGGATCCTGAGAGCCTACATTCCGCGGCGTGGATTGGTCCTCCTCAACCAACTGCGCTCCCGGGGTCTCTACCCCGCCACCGATGCCCCCGTCTTTGCGCAGCACGGCGGCAATGTCCCGCTCAACTTCGCGCTCACCATCACCAATCCAAACGTGGGCGGCACGATCTACTATACCCTCGACGGAACCGATCCCCGTGATCCCGCTGCCGGCGGCAATCTCGTCTCGGCAACTGCCGTTTCCTACGCGGGTCCCGTCACCCTCACGCAAAGTGGTCTGGTCCTGGCCCGGGTCCTGAATGGCTCGGAGTGGTCCGCCCTCAACGAAGCCTCCTTCCTCGCCGGCACTCTCGCGAGCGCCACGACCCTGGCCGTTTCGGAGATCATGTATAATCCACTCGGACCCCTGGAGGACACCGAGTTCGTGGAACTCGTGAATCTCTCCGTCACCGAGACGATCGAACTTGGAGACGCGCAATTCGTGGCGGGCATCGATTTCACCTTTCCCCTCAACACGACTCTCGGGCCGGGCCAGCGCATACTGGTGGTGGCCAACATTACTGCGTTCGAAGCGCACTACGGGGCAGGCTTCCCGATCGCGGGTCAGTTCACCGGCTCCCTCGACAATGACGGCGAGCAACTGATCCTCCGCGATGCCTCCGGAATCGAGATCCTGAACTTCACCTACAACGACGGTGCGGCCTGGCCAAACGAGGCAGACGGTAGCGGGCGCAGCCTTGTCCTGCGCGCGCCGAACCTTGGATTCGATCCCAACGATGCCCTCAGTTGGCGCGACAGCACCGCCCTGGGTGGCAACCCCGACGGCAGCGACGCCACCACCTTCAGCGGCAACCCCAATGCAGACGACGATGAGGACGGGCTGAGCGCACTGCTCGAGTATGGACTGGGAACCAGCGATTCCGTCCCAAATCCCGAGGCCGGCAGTCTCTCTGCCGCCATCGATCAGGACGGCCACCTCACCATCCAGGTCCAGATCAACCTCTCAGCCTCCGACATCGAAACCTCCCTCGATCGCTCCAGCGACCTGGCCTCGTGGTCCCCGGCCACAGACTTTTCCCTGGACTCGGTCACTCGCGATGCCGCCCAGGGCACAGCGCTGCTCGTTTATCGATCACTCGATCCGGCCGGCGCCGGACTCAGCCGCGAGTTCGTCCGCTGGCGGATCACAAAACCCTGAGAAGCGCTCTTCACAGGGGCTGCTAGTCCTTCAGAAACGGCTGCGAACTCCGCAGGTAGGCAAACAAGTCGCGCAGTTCCTGGTCGCTGAGGTCATCCAGGAGCCCTTCGGGCATGAGGCTGCGTCCGAGAGGGGTCATCTCGGCAACTCGATCACGGGGAAGCGAGGCATCACTGCCATCAAATCCTCGCAGGACCAACTTTTGCGCTCCCTGGTCCGCGACAAAGCCAGAGAGCAGGCGCCCGTCCCTGGTCTTCACCAGGAAGCCTTCGTAGCCTTCCCGAATCTCCGCATTGGGATCCACCACACTGGTCAGCATGGTCTCCAGATCGTCACGCTGGTAGCTGGTGAGATCGGGCCCGATCTTACCTCCCTCGTGAAAGAGGACATGGCAGGAGGCACAGCGTTGCTTAAAGAGCGGACGGCCGCGATAGGGGCTTCCCGGCGCACCTTCCACAATCTCACGGATGCGAGCCACCTGCTCCACCACGGGTTTGGCGGGGGTCGTCGACTCTCCAAAATGCTTCTGCACCAACTTCGCAAGCTTCTCATCCTGGTGCAGTCGCAAGGTCGCAATCGCTTCCGGAGCAACTCCCTCAGCGCTCACCCCACCGGCATCCATCGCTGTCAACCAGGCGCTGCTCCAACCCTCCCGACTGGCCAGAAGCGCTTCCGCCGTGGTCCGCTCCTTGCCCGCGAGCGATGGATAGATTTCCAGGATTCCCCGCGCGATCCCTGGTGAGGAGAACCCCTGCAAGGCGCCCAGGGCGGCTCTTCGCAGCTCCGCATCCTTTTCCTTTTCCGCGATTCCCAAGAGCACCGGCTGGGTCGCGTCCTGCGCCATCTCACCAAAGGTCACGATCAGTCGCAGGCGTTTAGAACGGCTCGCCTTGGGATCCGCCACCACCTTGCTTGCTTCCACAATCGCGTCCTTCGCACCCTGGCGAACGCGCAGAACCAGGGAGAGTTTGCCCGCTGCTCCCATCGCAGCCACCAGCTCGTCGGGCAGCGCGGGGAGCGCTCCACCTTCAAAGGCCCGCTCAAAGCCAATCATCAACTGAGCCCGCTCCTCGGCACCGGGCGCCAGTTTCAGCAACTGCGCGCAGACCAGCAGATCCGCCTCCCGGCCCGTCATCGCAAAGCGTCTCATGAGCCTCGGAAGAATCTCGCGCCGCACCATCACCTGCTCCCAGATCGTGCGATTCTCCATCAATTGCACGACCTCTGCGCTGTGCTCCTCGCAATGCTTCTCGATCGCCCACCAAAGCATCAGGGGCAGGTTGGGATCATCGAGCTCGCCGCAGCGTTCGAGCAAAGGCGCCACCAATCGCAAGCCGACCCCATTGCCAAGGCGCTGAGCCGTGGAGGCCAGCTGGGACCAGACTTCCGGATCGGTCTCCGCCCCCGCATGAAGAACCAGCGCCTGCTCCATCTCGCGCGAACAACTTCCTGGATCCCCAAGCAAGCGCACCATCCAGGCCCGCACGGGTGGGTAGGGATGTCGCAGAAGCTCCCGCGCGATCTCCCTGCCCACTCCCCCGGCCTGATGGAGGGCCCACAATCCGTGGAGGGCGGCGATCCCGTCGTGACTCCGGATCCACAGTTTCAGTCGCTCACGCAGTCCCTGTTCCCCCGCGCGCTGTCCGAGCAAACGCACCGCGGTCATGCGGTGCCACTTGTTGGGGTGAGCCAGGAGCTCAACCAGTTCGTCGCCCTTGAGTCCGGAGAGCCTGATCTTCTTCTCCAGTTCGTTCCCCTTCCCTCGCACCCGATAGACGCGACCGGTCGAGGGATCGATCTGGCTTTGGTAGTGTTGGCCGTGCGCAATGTAGAAGTCGTAAAAGTCTGCCACGTAAATCGAGCCGTCCGGCGCGTTGCAAAGGTAGACCGGGCGAAAGGCCGGATCCGTGCTCTGCAAGGGATGACCGAGGTCCTGGGTCTCAAAGGTGGAACCACGCTTCCTGCGCTCACTGAGCACAAGAAAGTGGTGAATTGGATCAGCCGCGAGGAAGTGGCCCTGCATGCGGGTAGGCACCGCCGTGCCCTCGCAAAGAATCGTGTTGTGGCTGAAGCGCACAATCTCGTTGGCACTGCGCATCATCGCCAGGTCACCGAAGGCATAAGGGTTGGCAGGAGGGCCATACTTATTCGGGGTGCGCCCCTGCTTCAGGAGATAGCCGCCCTGCAGGTAGTGCCAGCCTCGCGTTCCGCCTCCGTTGTGTCCCGAGAAGAGCCGGCCATCCGAGTCGAACTCGAGGCCGAAGACATTGCCGCCGCCTTCCGCAAATATTTCGAAGGTGTGCGTCTTCGGATGATAGCGCCAGACCATGCATCCCTCAAAGTAGACCCCGGGCGCGTCTTCCTGATCGAGTCCGGGCCGCACGATCCGCGAAGCCACCGTGCTCCCCTGCCCTCCGTAGATCCAGCCATCCGGCCCCCACACCAATCCGTTCGCCACCGAGTGAGTATCTTCAAAGCCAAAGCCTGCCAGATGCACTTCAGGATCACCGTCGGGCACGTCATCGCGATCCTTGTCCGGGTAGAACATGAGGTAGGGCGTATGCATCACCCAAATTCCGCCCTTCCCGGGCAGGGCCGCGTTGGCGAGATCGAGCCCATCGAGGAACACCTTGTGCCGGTCGTATTTGCCGTCGCCGTCCGTGTCCTCGTGGACACTGATCCGCGAACGTCCACGATTGTGATGGGGGGGCGCCTTCGGCTCCTGATCGTACTTGGCGCGGTAGTACTTGTCGCGACTGACCTGCTTCAGTCCGGCCGGGTAGGGATACTGGCGGTACTGCGCGACCCAGAGACGTCCGCGATCGTCGAAGCTGAGGTGCGTGGGTTGCGCCACCAGCGGCTCGGTAAGAAGTTCATCGACCACCAGGTCATCTTCGATCTTCATCAACCTGAGGCTTTCCTGCGGGGACAAGCGGGGACCAGGCACGAGCTCGCGGGCCTCTCCCAGGACTCGACTCGCCTCATGGAACTGCTCAAAGGAAGACCGCAGTGGCTTCTGTGCGAGTGCCTTACCCGTCCAGGATTTTCCATCGCCTCGCCGCATCTCCCAATCGCCGTGCAAGACACACTCGAGGAAGTAGCCCTGGATCGAAGGTGCCTCGCCCAGGAATCCTCCTGCACCCTCGTGGCTGAAGACGCGTAGCGCGATCTCGTTCCACTGGTCCTTCACCAGTGAGCCCGGCGGGACTTTGTATCGGCTGATTCCCTTGCCGGGTCCTTTGAACTGCGGCGGGAATTCACCTGCTCCTCCGATGCGCTGCCCGTTGACAAAGACTTCGTGCACCTCGGCGAGGTCCTGAATGGTGAAGGTCACCGATTCGCGATACAACGGGCGGCCCGTCATCACCGTCCAGTGGCCCGGCACCTTGACCCAGCAGCGATACCAGGCATGTCCGGATTCGCTCCATGCACCTGGGACCGAAGCCACGGTCCATGGCGAGTTTTCAGCTGCGCGAAGCAATCCCGAGAGTGCGAGCACCAACATCGCAGTTGCTGGAATGCTGGCATGGAGCGACCTCACTGGTTGGCAACGCTAACCGAACCGAATTGGATTGGAACGCAAATCTGGGTGCTCACCACCTCGCCCATTCCGGACGCCTCCAATGTCTCTGATTCCTCCGGGATGGCTCCTTTGTGCAATCATCCTTTGCGGGTCCGCTACATTCATCTAAAAGCCGAACAATGAAGTTGCTCTGCCACTCAACCGCCGCCGTCCTTGCTCTTGCTTCCTGCGCAATCGCCCAAGACAGACCGAAGGAACTTCGCCTCGGTTTGATCGGCCTCGACACCTCCCATGTGATCGCCTTCACCTCGCGCTTCAACGAGAAGGACGGCAAGAACCACGTCCCCGGCGGAACGGTGATCGCCGCCTTCAAGGGCGGCAGTCCCGACATCGAGTCGAGCGCCAGTCGGGTGGATGGCTACACCAGGACCCTCGTCGAGAAGTTCGGCGTGACCCTCTATGAGGACATCGGGGAAATGTGCAAACACATCGACGCCGTTCTCCTCACCAGCGTCGACGGCCGACCTCACCTCGTCCAGGCCAAGGCTGTCATCGCCGCCGGCAAGCCGCTCTTCATCGACAAGCCGCTGGCCGGATCGCTCAAGGATGCGGTCGAGATTTTCCGCCTCGCCAGGGAGGCCAAGGTGCCCTGCTTCAGCAGTTCCTCCCTGCGCTGGTATCCGGGCGTGGTGGACGTCGCCAAGGCTGACCTCGGGGAACTCCGCGCCGCTATCTCCTACGGACCTGCGCCGGCCGAACCTCACCATCCGAGCCTGTTCTGGTACGGAATTCATCCCACCGAGTCCCTCTTCACGGTCATGGGTCCCGGCTGCCAGAGCGTGGTCGCAACCGATAGCGCGGACACCATCGTGGTGACCGGAAGCTGGTCCGGCGGGCGCATCGGAACCCTGCACGGCATTCGCGGGGGCAAGCGCTCCTACAAGGTGATCGCCTTCGGCACCAAGGCCATCGCAGAGCAGAGCTCCGGCGGCGATTACACTCCGATGCTTCGCGAGATCATCACCTTCTTCAATACCGGCAAGCCCCCCGTCTCGCCGGAGCTCACTCTCGAACTCTACGCCTTCATGGAAGCGGCCGACGAGAGTGTGCGTCAGGGTGGGAAGCCGGTTTCCATCGCGGAATTGCTGAAGAAGAATGGCTGGGTGAAGTAGCTTCAATTCTGCAGAGGGCGCGCCTTGGGGCCTGAAGCTTGTCCCTGGTATTGAAATCTATCTGGAGCTTGTTGGTTGGATCTTTCGCCGATCACCAGCCGGCACCCTCGAACTCACCACTCAACTCCGCACACCCTTACCCAAACAACTCCACCTCAGGGATTGTCTCTTCTTTCAGATAAGTCCGCAACGCTTGGGCGAAGGAACTGATCTCCGCACTAAAAGGCATCAGGAATTCAGCTATTTGTTGTTCAGGATTTTCCATTCGTAGTCTCTTTGAGGAGATGCGCAGCTGATGGGAGTGCTTCACCCGAGGACTGGGGCGTCCCGCACTGAGTTCTCCACCTGCGCGCTCTTTATGGATTCTTTCCAGCCTACCTGTCCGGTTCTGCAGGTCAATGTTGGGCCTGCCGGCGCACTACCGGACTCGGAAAATTTGGGGTGGAACATGCTGGGGCACACGGCGGGATTGAGAGGGAGAGGGGGGTCGGGACGCAAATCCCCGTAGCGCTCCGGTCCCGTTAGGAGGGGAGAATTTGGAGTCCCAAATTGACTCCGGGGGGCTCCTGTTCTACAGATCCGACCACTGATAGCCGGGAGCGGGAAGTTGAATCCTTGGGATTTTCCCGCTGAACCGGCGGCCATCCAGCGGCAAGAGTAGTCATGCACACCCTGAATCTTTCCCCTCTTTTCATTCTCTTCCTGGCCTTCGCACCGGTCGCCTCGGCCCAGTTCTACAATGATTTCGAGCTGAAGCCGCACGGCTACTTCACGAGGAAGCCCCAGGACCCGATGTCCCTTCTCATGGAGAAAATCGACGCGGAGGAAGTGAAGATCACCGAAGAGAACGGCAAGCCCCTGGTGGAGCGGCTGCTGCGCGAACTGAAGCTCGACAAGGACACGCAAGTCCTCGTCTTTTCCAAGACCAGTCTGCAGAAACGCGCGGTCTCCTACCGCAACCCGCGCGCGATCTACTTCAACGAATCGGTCTACCTCGGCTGGATGCCCAACGGCCGCGTCGAGGTTGCGAGCTTCGATCCGGAGATCGGCCCCCTCTTCTATTTCCAACGCCAGCTCGACGACACCCGGTCGCGCCTCTTCGTGCGCACCAGGTCCTGCCTCGGTTGTCATGCGGGCAACGCCACCAACTTCATTCCCGGTTCGCTCGGCCGCTCGGTCTACCCCGATCGCACGGGCCGAGTCTTGAAGGGCATCGAGGACTATCGTCGCTCGGGGCACCATATTCCGCTGCAGGATCGCTACGGTGGATGGTTCGTGAGCGGCCAGCACGGAAAGATGAGGCACATGGGCAACTCCATCGCAACGCGCGAAGACGGGCAGGTCACCATCGACCGCAAGCGCTTCGCCAACCTTGAAAAGCTCGACCAGTTCTTCCCCACGGACTCATACCTCGCGCCAGGCAGCGACATCGCGGCTCTCCTGGTCTTTGACCACCAGGTCACCATGCACCATCGCCTGGTGGAGGCCACCTACCGCGCCCGGCAGGCGCTCTTCGACAGCAAGCTCGATCCCATGGAAACCGACGTGGCAAAGCTCGCGGCTGGCCGAAGCATCAGGGAGTTCACCGAAGGAGTGGACAAAGTGATCGACTACATGCTCTTTCGCGAGGAGATCGCACTTCCCAAGGTCTCCTGCGACGCCAATTTCCGGCGCGCATTCACGGCGAACAAGCGAACCGACAAGGGTGGATACTCTCTCAAGGACCTGCGTCTTGACGGCCGCATTTTTGAGCACCGCTGCAGCTTCATGATCTACTCGCCGAGCTTCGAACACATGCCGCCGATGTTGCGGGGCGCAATCTACGACCGGCTCCACCAAATCCTCACTGCCCAGGCGCCGGTGAAGGGCTTCGAGCATCTCGGCGCGGAGGAGCGGACGCGCATTTTTGAGATCCTGCGGGAGACCAAGAAGGATTTGCCTGCGAAGTGGCTGTGAAAATCAAGATTCCAGTTGAAAAATTCGCGTTGCCTAGTCTTCGACCAGGACGCCGATCACGGCTGACGATTGCGGCCGCCCTCTCGCTCTTCTCGGCGGCAATTGCCGGAGCTCAGCAAGAATCTTCCGACAATCAGGACAAGCCCAAGATTCGCTACAAGATTCCCGCCCTCATGATGGTGACCTGGGCGGAGTGGCCGAAAGAGCCCGCCCAGCAGGACGTGATGGCGCAGTTCATCCTCTCGCATGGGTTCAATGCGGTCGAGGTCGAGGTCGACATGCTCGCAATGTGCCGCCGCAACGGACTCTATGCCCGACTGGGTGCTGGAGACATCAACGAACTGCTCAAGGAGGCCGCCAAACTCAAGGATGACAAGTCCGTCTTTGCCTACTTCATCTCCGATCGCCGACGCCGTAATTCCTTTCCCGGTTTCGCCAACATCGCGCGCGCCTTTGAGAAAGCCGATCCGAATCATCCCACGATTTTCATCAACCGGGCAATCTGGGGCGAGTACCACGAGTTCGTGAATCAGGCGAATCCGATGATCCTGGACTTTTACCATTACCACTGGGATGGGCGACGGCATCCTGAGCGGCGCTACATCTACCTCCGATCCTTCTGCGAACTCGGCCAACAGAAGGGCATTCCGGTCATGCGCTGCGTGGGTGCCGGAGTTCCAATCGGGCAACTGCGACAAACGATGTTCACCAGTCTCGCCTACGGGGTGCAAGCCTTTCACTTCTGGCCGCCCTGGACGTTCAGCTATGAGAAGGAAGGCGAATTGCCAGTGCTCAAAGACGGTAAAATCGTCCCCAGGGTAAACGTCCCGCCCCTGGCAGAGGTCGCCAGGGAGATCGCACCGCTGGGTCCGGCTCTCGCCAGGCTTCGCTCCACCGGCGTCTACCACACCAAGCCCTTTCACCCCGAAGCTCCCGGCGCGGCTTCCATTCCCGAAAACTCCTGGGTGCAGGCCTCTGGGGAACACCTCATCCTCGGACTGTTCGAAGACGAAGAGAAGAACGACTACCTCATGGTGGTCAACGCCGATGCCGGCAGCGAGCGTGAAGCGAAATTGAGCATGGATCCCAGAATCGCCTCGCTCTCCCAACTGGACAAGAAGACCGGCAAGTGGGCTGACGTCCTCCTGGAGGAGGCCAAAGAGAATCCCACCATCTCACTCAAACTCGCCCCTGGAAGCGGAGAACTCTTCAAGGTAACTCGCGAGAAGAAGTGACTCAAAAAAGCTCGTTGAGCATCTCCAGCAGGTTCCCTACCAGGATCTCGGAGGCATCGAGCTGCACCTTGTTGGTGCCGAGCCAGGTTTCGTAGCCACCCAGCTCATGTTGCTGCGGGGTGGGCAGGTATCCATAGGCGCCATTGGCAAGTTCCACGACAAAAGTGTCCCCTGCCGGGCTCTTCTTCTTCAGCTCCAATCCGATTTCAACCAGCACTTCAAAGGGCAAGGTGCAGATCCCGAGATCTCCGATGCGGATTGCCTGAACGATGACCCTGGTATCTGGCGCCAGCTTGGCGAGCTCGAGCGTCCGCTCGGCATAGATGCGCTCCAAGGTCTTTCGCTCACTTGGTTTGAGCGGAGTCTCCAGGATCTTCTTCGCTCGCTCGAGCAGTTCCCCGGATGGGACCCGGTGCTTGAGGGTGATCTCCCGCTGCCGCATCGCCAACTTCACCTCGCCCGAGGTCTTCGTGATGCCCTTGATCGCATGGGTGGCCGCATCCGCGGTCTTGCTCGCGACCACTCCGATTTGCTCAAAGACAGCTCGCCGGGGCCGGGGGTTGCGAAAGTTGATGTTGTTGATGTCCCCGCTCGTCCCGTTTGAGAGCATCGCCACGAAGTTCCCGGCCCGCGGCGGCAGGCGGTGCTGCATGAGCCGGGCGAACTCCCCGAAATAATCGGCCGAGGCCTGGGGGCCGGTATTGCCGACGTAGTGAAGGGAATAGTTCGCAAAGACCGAGAGCGGACGTCCCCTTTCATCCTTGAGGTAAAGCACCGAGACTTCCGGATCGGTGGGGCCCGCCGGCCGGTCGAGAACATCCGCACTCCGGGGAGGATTCATCTTCACCTTGTCCTCCTTGCTGCCAAACGGATTGGCCGGCATCTTGCCCGCCTTGAGATGCCAACGCCGATTGAAAACCTCGTCCGTGAGTTCATGACTGCCCCACCCGATCGTCGCGGCCTGACGGTTCCCCGCCGCACTGCTCACGGACTCCACGATCCCCGCGAGAAGGAGCTTTTGGTAGGCGCGCTCTTCCGGCGTGCCATGGATGGCGTTGGAAAAGGGGGCCGAGTGCGTATGGGTGGCACAGACCATGATGTTCGCCTCGGCGATGCCGGTCGCCTTCGAGATTTGCTCCTTCGCCGGATCGAGCACCCCGCGATGCACCATGCAACTATCGACCAGGGCCAGCGCGATCGTGGTTTTACCATCATCGAGAACCAGGCTGCGAACATGCAGCGGGTCTCGCGCCGAATCGACAATGCGTGGATGAAAGGCCCCACGGAGAGGAAGAGGCCACTCCTTCGGGGTGATGTCGACAATGGCGGTCCCGGCGCGGAGAGCGGCGTGCGACTGTGGAATCGCAATCGCGACGGCCACCAGGAGAACGAGGGCTCGAGACAAGCAGGACATTCGTTCTTCTAGCAGAGCCAGCCGACTACAATCCAGTGGCAATCCTCCCCACCGTCTTTCTTCTTTCCCCGCGCTCTCAATTCAGCAAGAAGTAGGGCTCTCCCCGGATCGCCCTCATGAAACTCCTCTCCCTCGCCCCTCTCTCCATCCTCCTCCTCGGATTCGCCCACGCGCAGGATCCCGCCCTGCACGCGGGTGCAGCCAAGGTCGATATCTCTCCACTCGAACTTCCCGTCCTCCGCAACGGAGGGTTCCTGCAGGTCATTGACAAGAAGATCGCCGATCCTCTCCACGCCCGCTCCCTCGTCCTGCACGAGAAGGTGTCGGGCACCCGCGTGGCCATCGCAATCGTCGACAGCTGCATGATTCCGCGCACGATGTGCGATGCGATCAAGAAGGAGGTCACCGCCAAAACGGGAATCGTCACCGATCACATCCTCATCGCCGCCACCCACACCCACAACGCGCCCAGCGTGATGCACTACTGCCTCGGGACCAAAGCGGACCCGAAGTACACCAAGTTCCTGCCCCCCAGAGTGGTGGAGGCGATTGTCAACGCGAACGAGGCCTTGCAACCGGCAAAGGCAGGTTGGGCCGTCTTCGATGCGGACGACTTCACCAAGACCCGCCGCTGGATTACGCGCTCCGATCGCTTCGGCATTGATCCCTTCGGCGAGCGCACCGTGCACGCCATGATGCACCCCGGGCACCAGAATCCGAATTACATCGGGGAGTCCGGACCGCCGGATCCCTGGTTCTCCCTCCTCAGTTTGCAGACCATGGAAGGAAAACCCCTCGCCCTGCTCGGAAACTTTTCCATGCACTACTTCAGCGGCCACCCCGGAATCTCGGCCGACTACTTTGGCGAGTTTTCGCGTACGATCGCAAAACGCCTCGCACCGGACGATGCCACCTTTGTAGGGATCCTCTCGCAGGGCACCAGTGGCGACTCCTGGCGGGCTGACTACAGTCAACCAAAGCAACCGGGCCCCACCCTGCAGGAATACACCGCAGACTTGGTCTCGCTCGCCACCAGCGCCTTGCAGCACGCCAAGCATCGCCACGATCTGCCGCTCGCGATGGAGGAAACGCGCATGACGTTCAAGCGTCGCACCCCCGATGAGAAGCGGTTGGCCTGGGCAAGGAAACTGGTGGATGCCATGGGTGAGCACCGTCCCAGGAACCGCCCGGAGGTCTATGCCGAGCAGGCCTTCTATCTTCACGAGAACCCGGAAGAGGAAGTCGTCCTGCAAGCCATCCGGCTGGGCGATCTCGCACTCACCGCCATTCCGAACGAAGTCTACGCCCTCACCGGGCTCAAACTGAAGGCACGTAGTCCGCTCGAGGTTACCATCAACTTCAGTCTCGCCAACGGTGCGGCAGGTTACATCCCCCCGCCCGAACAACATCATCTCGGCGGCTATACCACTTGGCCGGCGCGCACCGCCGGGCTCGAAGTGGAAGCCGAACCGAAGATCGAAGAGGAAGTCCTGAAGCTTCTCGAGAAAGTGAGCCACCGAAAGAGAAAGACCTATGAGGAAGCAGGTGGCCGTTATGCGAACACCGTCGCCGCTCAGAAACCGGCGATCTCATTTTGCATGGGCGAGATGGAATCCGGCCCCGGGCATGAACCCGGCCTCGCCTACCATCTCCCCGGCGTGACCGGCCCGGGATTCCCCGGTCTCCACGAAAGTCGCAGCATGGCCTTTGCCGGCGGGAGACTACGGGTCGACGCCGGCAAGATCGGCGCGACCTACAGTGTCTCAATGTGGGTCTGGAATGGCATGCCGCGCAATGGCCGCGCGGTCACCGGTTATCTCTTCTCCCGCGGGAAGGACGGCCTCAAGGAAGCGCCCGGCGATCATCTCGGCATCGGCGGAACGCACTCTCACAGCGGAAAACTGTTCCTTTTCAATGGAAACAAGCGCGATGGACTTCTCGGTGGAGTGACCGTGCTGCCTCTCCGGACGTGGTCGCACGTGGTCTTGGTCCGCGAGCAGGAGAAGGCCACCATCTACCTGAACGGGGTCCGGGAGGTCACCGGCGAACTGACCCCCACCCATCGCAATTCCGCTGACGCCTTTTTCGGAGGACGCTCCGATAACTTTGCGAACCTCGAAGGACGCCTCGACGAAGTGGCAATCTTCTCCCGGGCACTGAGCGCTGCGGAGGTGGCGCTGCAATTTGCGGCGTCGGGAATCAGGCCCGCTGATCCGCCCCCCAATTAATCGACAGTTGACCGGCGTTCTACGCCCTGGAT
Organism: Roseibacillus sp.; assembly: GCA_046581525.1. GTDB lineage: Bacteria > Verrucomicrobiota > Verrucomicrobiia > Verrucomicrobiales > Akkermansiaceae > Roseibacillus_B. The sequence continues at coordinate 81,128 of JAYGGC010000031.1, forward strand.
CAAAGCGATCCAATCAGCGATCCCTTTGTCTCGTTTTTCAATCGGGTCATCGATACGGAATTGGGCCTTCCGCTTGAGAGGGCCCAGTTGCGAAGTTTCACACAGGAATTCCGCCACCAGGTCGCAGAAGCGAACCCGACGGACAATTCCAAGTTCGTCGGGTGCCCGGGGTATCTCGGGTGGTCGGAAATGCCCTAGATTTTCTTCCCCCTTGAAGATGAATTCGCACCCGGACACGGTGGTAGTGAGAGAGAATTGAACATCCCGCGCTCGCAGCCCGTTCAGGACTGTGCTCCGAAACGAAGAACTCGCAAGTAATCCTCCCCTCCGCAGTAGCACCCAGCGATCGTCTCCTCGCACCCACGGCCGCCGGGACATGTCGAATGGAGCCTCGGGCCCTGAAAAGAGGAGCTCTGCGAGCGCGTCCATTCCCTTTGCGCGAGGATACTCAACCAGCCACCGGCCCGGAATATCCGCCCCGAAGGGATCGTCATTCTGAAAGGACGGGCCCGCGTATTCCTCAAAGGGATCTACGGGTCTCCGCGCCAGGAACTTCTGGAACTTCTTGATGGAGGGGAGAAGGTCCACGCGGCTCAAACGGAGCAAGAGGTAGGGCGCCGCCCAGGCGTGGGAGGGAGCAGGAGTGCCCACATACTCGTTGATCAAATAATCAAAATCGATGTCGCTTCCCAAGTTGGGACGCAACTTGGTATCGAAGTTCCCCTTGGTAAGGATAACCCGGGTATCTCGCTCCAGATCCGCAGGGGCCCCGACGCTCACGACGGGGTGAATCAACCCGCTCCATCCGATGGCATGGCGGGCGTTCTCCTCGCCCTCCGGCAGAACCCAGGCCCGAAATTCCGCTTCGCCTCCCTTTGCATCTACCGTCACGTGCCGATAGGAACAGCCCCGCGGGTCGGCCATGCCCAGGGCGAAGATCTGCTCGATCACCGAAGCGATGCGTCCCTCAGGATCCTGCACCCCAGCAGGCATCGTCCACTCGTCGTCCTGCTTCGGTGGACGGGGAATTACGGCCACAGGTGCGGCCAGTGCGCAGGCCGCGACGACAATCACCACTGGCTAACCGCCAGCCTGTTCAGTGAGGACACCGTCCCAACCTAGGGCCTCGATCAACCCCTGTCTATGCGGAAGCTGTTCTCTACAGCGGCCGAAGCAACGCGCGGCAGGGCGCTCCGTCCGCTCCCTTGATCTTGAGCGGGAGGCAGATCATCTCGTAGTTCCCCGGCTCAATCTCCTTGAGCCAGAGGCCTTCGATGACCCAGATGCCGGCTCCCAACATGACCTGGTGCACTTCCACTCCGTCCTTCTCCCAACCTCCGATGCTGAGATAGTCGACACCCACCGTCATCACGCCGGCGTCAGCGAGGACCTGCCCAGCCGCTTCGCTGATGGAGATGAAGTTTTTGTCGAAGGTGGGCGCCAGGTCCCAACTTACCGTGGTGTTGCGAGTCTTGAAAATGATGCGCTCACCCTTCTGCAGCCCGAGCCCCTCGAGGTCGGCGGGCATGATCTGGTCTTCGACGTCCATCTGGATCACGCGGCAGGGACCGATGGTGGCTTCCAGAGGCATTTCATCCATCCCGAGGCCATCCTTCACAAAGTGGCACATGGCATCCATGTGGGTCGCAGTGTGGGCACTCATCTCAATCTTGGTGAGATTGCACGGGATATCATTCACCCCCAACTCGAAGTAGCGGAAGATCTTGCACTCCGGATCGCCCTCCCAGTGCACCATGCCATTTTCCAACGTGATCGTTACATCAATCCATCCTGTGCTCATCGCCGCGGGTTCTGGCATAGATCCGCCTTGGGACCGAATGCTTTAATAATCGGTATTTTCCGATTCAAGTTTTAGCCCTGAAATCCAAGGGCCCTGGCTCGGAAGAAGATAAAGTCTGTTTTTTCGGATTGGCCGTTGCGATTGCCGTTCGGAAAAATCCGATTCCGTGCCGGAAAGCGGCTACAGCAAGCTCTTCGAGCAATTTCCCTTTGGGACCGTGGCCCACGCCCACTACGCCGTGGAGCGTCCGGAACTGGAGGAGCTGCGACAGTACGCAGTGAAGGGAAGCCGCGTCCTTCCGGAAGGACCCCGCCGAATCGGTAAGACCCTCCTGGTCAAAAGCGCGATCGCCGAGGATCGGCTCCTCATCGTCGATCTGAAGGAGCTCACCAGCGAGGAGAACGTCGTGAATGGAATGCGCCGCGCGATCGAGCAGTTCACCGGCAAGGAGCTCGCAAAGACGCGCACCACGACCCGAAAGTCGGAGAGCAAGCTCTCTTTCACCTTGCGCTACCTTCGCGGTCAAAGTGAGGCGCACAGCGACCAAACGGACCTGGAACAACTCTTCGGCGAAATCGGGCGAATTGCCCAAGAGCGGGTCCCCCTGATCGTCTTCTTCGACGAGATCCAAACGCTCATGGAGTTTGAGGGCGGCCTCCAGATCGCGGAACGTCTCCGAGTGCTCTCCCAACCCCAACATCAAGTCAGCCATTTCTTCGCAGGCTCAAATTTGTATCTCCTGAAGAAACTCACCGCCGGCGCCAAGACTCCCTTCTACAAACAACTGAGCCGCGTCATCCTGCAGCCAATAGATCGCGACGTTTTTGGAAAATGGATTCAGCAGGGGCTGAAGGATCACGACGCGGGGATTACCGAGGAAGCCCTTGAGTTTGTCTTGCGCTTCGCCCGTGACATCCCCGGTGATGTCCAACGCGTTCTCGCAGAGGCCTATGCCACCGTCAAAGCGCGCTCTTGCGGCGAACCCCTCATCGATCTCGATGTCCTCGACTTCAGCATCCTGAGGACCTTGAGTGCGGACGAACCCAGCCTCGACACCATCGTCCGGGACCTCAGGCGCAACAAGCGCATGCTCCTCCTCACCATTGCTGCCATGCTCCATACCGATCAGAACCATCCAATCACGGCACAGGTGGTCCGCCAGGCAGCCGGAATCAGCCGCCCGGGGACCATCGACAGCACCCGCGGATCACTCGCCCAGGATGGACTGATCTCCCAATGGCACGATCGCTACCAGATCAACGACCCCTTCCCGGAAGCATACCTCATCAAGCAATACCGCCTCGACTACGATCGGATCGTCCTGCGGCTCAATGAGTAGACTCGGGAAATGCAACGAAACGTCCGCCTCTTCTCCTCCGTATCTGCCCCTGCCTCTCTCCATGAAATCCGTTCTGCTCCCCGCAATTCTCCTCCTCGCAACCTGCATTCTGCCCGCCACCGCGCAGCCTCCGGGCGAAGATGGGAATCCTGCATCGGCTGCTCCACCGCCGAATATCCTCTTCATCCTCGCTGACGATCTCGGCTTCGGCGATGTGGGCTGCTACAATACGGAGTGCAAAGTCCCTACTCCAAACATCGATCGCCTCGCCAAGGAGGGACTGCTTTTCACGGACGCGCACAGCCCCTCCACGGTCTGCACCCCGACGCGCTACAGCATCATGACCGGCCGGATGGCCTTTCGGTTGAACTACCGCGGAGTGTTCACCGGAGTAGGCGGGCCCTGCCTCATCGGCAAGGATCGCCTCACCCTTCCCGGGATGCTGCGTGAGCAAGGCTACACCACCGCCCTGTTTGGAAAGTGGCATATCGGCATGACCTTCTTCGACAAGGAGGGGCAGGCCATCAACAAGAACGGACTGGATGCTGTGAAGCGGGTCGACTACACCCGAGCGGTCCCGGACGCCCCGATTCACCGTGGCTTCGATCACTTCTTCGGCACAGTGTGTTGCCCGACCACCGACTGGCTCTATGCCTACATGAACGGTGACCGCATTCCGGTTCCACCCACCAAGCAGGTCGACAAGAGCACGCTCCCGACCCACGAGTGGTCCTTCGACTGCCGCCCTGGCCTGATCGCTCCGGGCTTCGATCTCGAGGAGGTCGACATGGTCTTTCTCGAGAAGAGCCTGCAGTTTCTCGACAACCACGCGAAGAAGATACCCAAGAAGCCCTTCTTCCTCTTTCACTCCCTGCAGGCGGTGCACCTCCCCTCTTTTCCCGGCCATGAATTCCAAGGCAAGACTGACGCCGGACCACACGGCGACTTCATTTTCGAGTTCGATTACGTGGTGGGCAAACTTCTCAAGAAGCTCGACGAGCTTGGGCTTTCCGAGAATACGCTCGTCATTGTATCGAGCGACAACGGCCCCGAGGTCGGCACCGTGCTCAACATGCGGGAGAAGCACGAACACGACGGCGCACGGCCCTGGCGCGGCATGAAACGCGACAACTGGGAAGGAGGCCACCGCGTTCCCATGGTGGCGCGCTGGCCTGGCAGGATCAAGGCGGGAACCAAGACCGGTCAAACGACGTGCCTGACCGACCTGATGGCAACCTGCGCAGCCATCACGGGGGCCCGGCTTCCGAACGACGCGGCCGAGGACAGCTTCAACATCCTCCCCGTGCTGTTGGGCGAGGCCAAGAATCCGGTCCGCGACTTCACCCTCCACCAGACCATGAGTCTCGCCCTCGCGATCCGCAAGGGTGACTGGAAGTACCTCGATCACAAGGGCTCGGGTGGAAACAACTACGCCCGCAACAAGAACCTCAAGGCTTTGGTCCTGCCCGAGAAGGCGCCCGATGCCCCCGGACAACTCTACAACCTCGCCAAAGACCCCGGCGAAAAAAACAACCTCTACCACCAGCACCCCGAGATCGTAAAAGAGCTCAAGGCCAAGCTCGAGGAGTTCAAGACCTCCGGCCGCAGCGCGCCCATCACCCCACCATCTGACAACACCGAATGAAACCCATCCTCCTCACCCTCCTCCTTGCCACCTGCTCCTCCTTCCTCGCGACTGCGCAGCGCCCGAACATCATCCTCATTTTCGCGGACGACCAGGGCTACCAGGACATGAGCTGCTTCGGCCATCCGAAGATCAAAACGCCGAACATGGATCGCCTCGCCAAGGAAGGGCGCAAGTTCACGGACTTCTACTCCGTGAACCCGGTGTGCTCGGCTTCGCGAGCCGGGCTGATGACCGGCTGCTATCCGACCCGGGTGGGAATCCAGGGGGTCCTCTTTCCGAATCACACCAAGGGCCTCAATCCGAATGAGATCACCATCGCAGAAATCCTGAAGGAAAAGGGCTACGCGACCGCCTGCATCGGAAAGTGGCACCTCGGGCATCTTCCCGAGTTTCTTCCCACCAGCCAGGGCTTCGATTCCTACTTCGGGATCCCCTACTCCAACGACATGGGCTACGACCCGAAGATGGCAACCGCCAAGGACATCGTGCTCCGCGACGGAGTGAAAATGGCGGACCTCGCCAAGGCCAAGGGACGCAAGCCGCTCGCGCCACTCATGCGCAACAAGGAAGTGGTCGAAGTTCCCTCCGACCAGCGGACGCTCACCAAGCGCTACACTGAAGAGGCGATCAAATTCATCACCGCCAACAAGGAGGGCCCCTTCTTTCTCTACTTCCCTCACACCATGCCCCACATCCCCCTCTTCGTGACTCCCGAGTTCAAGGGAGTGAGCGCGGGCGGGCTCTATGGCGATGTGATCGAAGAGATGGACTGGAGCGTGGGCGAGATCCTCAAGACCGTGAAGAGCCTGGGAATCGATGAGAAGACCCTCATCGTCTACACCTCCGACAACGGCCCATGGCTCAGCGTGGGCGCACGTGGAGGATCCGCCCTTCCACTGCGCGGGGGCAAATTCACAACCTATGAAGGGGGCGTGCGCGAACCCACCCTGATGCGTTGGCCCGGCAAGATTCCAGCCGGCACGGTGTGCTCGGAAGTGGCCTCCACCATCGATCTCCTTCCCACCTTTGCGAAGCTGGCCGGCGGGGCGGCCCCGACCGACCGGGTCATCGACGGCAGGGACATCTGGCCGCTCATCTCCGCTACGGAGGGCGCCAAGAGCCCCCATGCTGCCTTCTTCTACTACAAGGGAAACACCCTCGAGGCGGTGCGGGCCGGGAAGTGGAAGTACCGCAGCGGTCCCCTCGATATTGCCAGCAAGAAAGCCGGCAAGAAGGGCAAGGAAACGGCCCTCTTCGATTTGGAGGCAGACAAGAGCGAGAGCACAAATCTCATCAAGAAACACCCCGAGGTGGCTGAACGCCTGAAGAAACTCATCGTCGACTTCGACCAAGAGCGAAAGGCGAATTCACGTCCCGCCGGAGCGCGCAAGTAGGTCAGTCTGCAGCGCCATCACCGTCCTTGTCGGTGATGCGCGAGAACGGGCTCTCGGTGATGGCCTTCCACGCCACTTCCCGCAGCGTCTGGTCGAGGCCCGGAGGCACGCCCTTGGGATGAAAGCCCTTGATCAACTCGGGCGACTTCTTGTAGAGCATTCCGTAATAGAGATAACCGACCAGCCACTCGGTGCCGCTGCTGCGCGAGAGGTGTCCGCCGTCGCGGTAGACGCCCCTCTTTCCGCCGTTGCTCTTCTCATCGACGCAGTCGAAGTCCGGGACCTTTCCGGCATAGAATCGCTCGATCAGGTCAATCACCGCGGCCCCGGCCGGTATGACGCAGACCTTTCCGGGATACCCTTTCTCCATGTTCGCGAAGAACTCCTTGCTGCGCGTGCTGCGGAACTCGGCATAGTCTTTCTTCATCGAGCTCAGAATCTCCTCGTTCGCCATCCCCTTGAACTTGGCGTCGTAGCGAGGCCAACCATCCTGGAGGCAGAAGGTCATCTTGGGATTGTGATCAAGGCAGAGATCGATCCACTGCGTGAAGTACTCCGGCTTGTCCTGGTAGTAGCCGCCCCAGGTCATGACATCCCATTGGCCTGTCGCGATGGCGGGGACGAGGATGGCGCGCGGCGGTTTGCCATCGTACTTGCCGAACTCCTTCAACCAGATCGCATTTACTGCCCCCGTTCCGCCCCCACTGAGGTGGGCGCGCTGGTGGTGATCCTTGAACCCGGCGGCCGCCGCGATGTCCGGAAGGGTCTTTCGCCCGGGCGCCACCCAGCTATGCCCGGTCATGACCACGCGGATCCCGTTTCCCTTTTCGAACTTCAGCCCTTCGTTTGACTTGCCACCACTCCCCGCCGCGATGACAGCCTGCAATTCCTCGGCGGACGGCTGGAAGATCGTCGCCTTTTGACCTCTCGCACCGCCGCCACCCTGTCTCTGCTTTCGCAGATAGTTTCGGCCCTCCTCCAGAGTCAGGACTCCATCCTTGTTTGCATCGGCGTCGGGATACTGAGCGAGAGCATTTTTCAAGCGCTTGTTGTTCTCGGAGGTCACCTGTCCGACCGCAAGCGGGTGGATACCAAGCATCAGCACGCTGATTAGAAATAGATTCTTCATGGTCTTCTCTGGAGTAAATTGACGAACCCTGTAGGACATGGCCCTCCAACCACGTAGCCCAAGGCCCACGCCATGTCACGTCTCCTTATTCTCCTCCTGCTTCACACCTCCTGCCTTCTCCCAAGTGCGTGGGCCAAGCCCAACGTCGTCATCTTTTTCACCGACGACCAGGGCACCCTCGATGCAAACTGCTATGGTTCGAGCGACCTCTACACCCCGGCCATGGATCAATTGGCGGCCACGGGAATTCGCTTCACGCAGGCCTATTCCCACGTGGTGTGCTGTCCGGCCCGCGCGCTCCTGATGACCGGCCGGCACCCGCAACGATCAGGAGTGGTCCACTGGACACAGGGCGACCGGCACGGCACCGACGCCAGGAACACCAACATGGCAGCGGCGGAAGTCACCATTGCGGAAGCCCTCAAAGGCGCGGGCTACAAGACCGCCATCTTCGGCAAGTGGCACCTCGGCGCGAAGGAAGGCCACGGTCCGCTGGCCCAGGGATTCGACCATCACTTCGGCCATCTCGGTGGCTTCATCGACAACTACAACCACTTCTTTCTTCACGGCAGCGGATTTCACGATCTTTACGAAGACAACAAGGAGGTCTTCAAACGCGACGAGTACTTTCCCGACCTGATGACGAAGAGGGCCCTCGACTACATCGAGGCCAACAAGGAAGGCCCGTTCTTCATCTACGTGGCGTTCAACATCCCGCACTACCCCGAACAGCCCGACAAGAAGTTCGAGGAGCGCTACCAGAACCTGAAAATGCCGCGGCGCTCGTACGCGAAAATGATTTCAACCACCGATGACCGGATGTTGCAGATCCTCAAGAAACTGGAGGCGCTCGACCTGCGAAAGGAGACCATCGTCATTTTCATGAGCGACAACGGGCACTCCACCGAAGACGGCGCCAAAATCAGGCCGAACCACAAGAGCGGACTTCCCGAAGGACACTACTACCACGCAAACGGCGGGGGCGGAAACACCGGGAAGTTCCGTGGCAACAAGGGGACCTACTTCGAAGGCGGGCTCCGCGTGCCCGCCATCATCAGCTATCCCGCCAAGCTTCCGAAAGGAGAGGTTCGCGACCAGGCCATCACCGCGGCGGATTGGTATCCCACCATCCTTGAGCTGTGCGGAGTGGAGAAACCGAAGGTGAAACTGGATGGGCATTCCGTCCTCCCCCTGATCCGGGACGCCAGCACTCCGTCACTCCATCGCCAGCTTCACTGGGCCTGGAGCAAGGGATGGGCCATGCGTGAAGGAGACTGGAAACTCATCGGCAATGGCGCCAAGCCAAACTTTCTCGGCAATCTGACCGACGAAGAACCGGAGAAGAAGAATTACCTCAAGGAAATGCCCGACCTTGTTGCAAAGCTGCACCAACTCCACAAGGAGTGGGCCAAGAGCACCGCTCCTACAACCAAGTAACCACCATGAAACTGTTCCTCCTCTGTCTCGGGACCACCTGCGGCCTGTCCACCCTCAGCGCCGAACTCACCCTCCCCCACTTCTTCAGCGACCACATGGTCGTTCAGCGCGAAAAGCCGATCGAAATCTGGGGAACGACCGACCCCAAGGGTGCAATTGTCATCAGCTTCAAGGGCAAGATCACAAAGACAACCGCCGACGACCAAGGCGCATGGCGCGCCACCCTTTCCAAGGAGCGGGCGAGTTCCGGCGGGCGCGACCTGACGGTCACCTCGGGGAAGTTCAACAAGGTCATCAAGGATGTCCTGGTGGGCGAGGTCTGGTTTGCATCAGGGCAATCGAACATGGCGTTCACAGTTTCCGGTTCGCATGAAGCAGAGGCGGACATCGCAAAAGCGAATAATCCCGCAATTCGCATGTTCCTCGCTGAGCTGACCCCAGCTGCCGAGCCCCAATCCGACATTGGCGGCACCTGGCAGCTCTGCACTTCTGCGAATGTGCCCCGCTGGTCGGCGACCGCCTACTTCTTCGCGCGCAAGCTGCACAAGGAACTCGGCGTGCCGATCGGCGTCATCAAATCTGCCTGGGGCGGCAAACCGGTGGAAACCTTCACCAGCCGGGAAGCATTGAACTCCGTTCCCGAGGGCAAGGCCATGATGGCCGCCCTCGATGAGGCCGCGCAAAACTACGATGCCGTCAAATCCGCTCAAGAGCTGGAGCCCAAACTGGATACCTGGGAAAAACGCATCGCAAGGTACAACAAAAAGAAGAAGGCGGGCGAGAAGGTGGGCCGTCGCCCCCGCAAACCCACCCTTCAGCGAAACCCCGCCGCCACCGCAGGACAACCCGCCGTTCTCTACAACGGCATGATCCACCCCTTCGTCGGCTACACCATGCGCGGGGCGATCTGGTACCAGGGTGAAGCGAACGCCAAGACAGGCAAAGCGGGCCTCTACCAGAAGATGTTCTCGTTGATGATCACCGATTGGCGAACGCGCTGGAACGACGACTTCTCGTTCCTGTGGGTGCAACTGGCCAACTTCCGTGCCCCCGCCACTGAGCCGGGCGCAAATGATCTGTGGGCCCTGCTGCAGGATGAACAACGCAAAACCCTGGCCCTCCCGAAGACAGGCATGGCGGTCTGCAACGACATCGGCGCGGCCAACAACATTCATCCCAAGAACAAGAAGGACGTCGGCGCACGGCTGGCGCTCTGGGCACTCAAACACGACTACGGGAAGGACCTCATCGCCCACGGCCCGCTTTACAAGGAACACAAGATCGTGGGCGGGAAGGTCCATCTTTCGTTCGACTACGCCAACGGGTTGAAGGCGCGCGGGGGCGGTCCCCTGAAGCGGTTCGAAATCGCCGGAGCCGACCGGAAGTGGCACTGGGCTGACGCCGACATTCAAGGCGGCAGCATCGTCGTTTCTTCCTCCAAGGTTTCCGAGCCGGCCGCCGTGCGCTACGCGTGGTGCTCCAATCCGGAAGGAGCCAACCTCGTGAACTCGGAGGGACTGCCGGCCTCTGTCTTTCGGACTGATGATTGGAAGATCGAAGGCCAGTAGGTTCTGCGCATCGATTCGTGGAGATTCGTGATCGATCCGGATGGCGATCTCCACTCTCATCAAGAGCTTGCGAGAGTGAGGCCCACCCCATGAGAACCCTTCTTCCCAAGACAATCCTCTGCGCTCTGTGCGCTCTCAGTGCCCAGCTTGGCGCCGCAAAACCCAACGTCCTCTTCATTGCGGTCGACGACCTCGCACCCAGCCTGGCCTGCTATGGTGATCTCGTGGCGAAGACACCGCATATCGATCGCCTGGCAGCGAGCGGAGTGCGCTTTGATCGAGCCTACAACCAACTCCCGCTCTGCAATCCGACTCGAGCCTCGGTCATGACGGGCCTGCGTCCGGACCAGATCAAGGTCTACGACCTCGATCGCCACTTTCGGGAGGAAGTTCCGGAGGTGGTCACCCTCTCACAACAGTTCAAGAACAAGGGCTGGTTCACGGCCCGGGTCGGGAAAATCTACCACTACAATGTTCCCGCCAGCATCGGCACCGATGGCTTTGACGATCCTCCCTCGTGGCAGAAGACGATCAATCCAAAGGGCCGGGACAAGGCGGAAGAAGACCTCATCTTCAATGCCGAACCGCATCGCAAGATCAGCGCGGCGCTGAGCTGGCTGGCCGCGGACGGTGCGGACGAGGAACAGACCGACGGTATGATTGCGACCGAAGCGATCAATCTCATGGCGCAAAGGAAGGATGAGCCCTTCTTCCTGGGCGTCGGGTTCTTCCGGCCCCACACCCCGTATGTCGCGCCCAGAAAGTACTTTGACCTCTATCCGCTTGAGGACATGCGCCTCCCCTACGCTCCGAAGGGGGACCGCGATGACATCCCGACTGCGGCCTTCGCACACAACTGTCCGGTTCCCAACTACGGACTCGACGAACTCACCTGCCGCAAGGCCTTGCAGGCCTACTACGCCTGCGTTTCATTCATCGATGCCCAGGTCGGACGGCTCCTGGCAGCATTGGAGCGCCTCGGTCTGGCCGAGGAAACCATCGTCGTTTTCTGGAGCGACCACGGCTACCACCTCGGTGAGCACAACGGGATCTGGCAGAAGCGCACCTTGTTCGAACAGAGTTCGCGTTCACCGCTCATCATCCGAGCCCCCGGCGTGAAGGGAAACGGAACGGCCTCGCGGCGGGTTGTGGAATTCGTCGACATTTATCCGACCGTGATGGAACTGGCCAAGCTCAAGGCCAAGCACAGGCTCGCGGGGCGCAGTCTGGTGCCACTGCTCAAGGATCCCCTCGCCAAGTGGGACGGGCACGCGATTACCCAGATTCTTCGTCCTGCCGACAAGCGACTCGCCACCCCGGTGATGGGTTGCAGCATTCGCACCGACCGCTGGCGGTTCACGGAGTGGGCAGAGGGAAGGAGTGGGACTGAACTTTACGATCACCACAGTGATCCCATGGAGTTCAGGAACCTGGCAATCAAGCCGGATGCGCAAGCGAAGGCTGTGATCGAGAAGTTGCGGCCCATGTTGAGAAGGAAGGCGAGCGGGAAAGTGCCGACCACACCATTCAATCAGCCGAGGTTGTAGGGAAGAGACTGCGAGCGTATGTGCAGCGGACCGAGGTGAATTCGCCCACCGTTCGTGATCCGTCGAAAAACCCAATTCACAAGCTCCAAATAACCCTCAACTTCAACGCCAATTCTCATGTCCCAACTGGAATGTTGTCCCTCCCTTAAAACTGAGAATTGAAGTACATTCCTATCTGGAGCTTGCAAATTGGGATTCCATTCCTCTTACAATCCGGGTGCTTCATCCCGCTCCCGCAGAGCACTGAGATAGAGCAGGTGGCTATCGTGGTCGGGCATGTGCTCGAGGAAGCCGAGGAGAGTGCGAATCAGCGCGGAGCGGGTGACGATTCCGAGAAAGTGATCGTCTTTGTAGACGGGGAGGAGCCTTTGGGAACAATCGCGGAATTTTCCGACCATCTCAACAATGCTGGAGTTGGAGGTGATCCTGGACTTCCATGGGAGCAAGTAGGTGGAGACTCGATCGGTGGGGAGTCCCTCGTAGACGGCTTCGAGCAGGGCATCGGTGCACGCTTGCCGGGAGAGTTCGCCGATCGGATTATGTTCTCCAGGAATTACCACCGGGGCGCTACCGACGCGGTGTTTGACGAGGCGTCGGGCCGCGTCGGCGAGGATCATGTCGGCTGGGATGGTCACCATCCGCGTCACCATCACGTCGCCCGCTGACTTAGCTGGTTTCATGGGATTGGGAGGCGTGGTCAGCCAGTTGCCGGGATTCCTTGAGATCCTTGTTAGGACAATCGTCGGGATCAATCTCACAGAAATCGCAGGAGGCATCGGGATCCGGCTCGCCGGTGCCAGGTTGAATTCCGCCACACGACCCTTTGAGAGGCTTCCGGCCGAACACAACGCCGATCGCCATTCCTGCAATTGCCAAGAGGAACACGGCGAAAGTCACAAGCGTTAGTTTCCAGTCCATTGGGTGGGGTCTCCGGCCATTTTCTCGAATGAGTCTGTCACTCTAGCAGAAAAACCATCCTCTTGCCGAACTAAAAACAGGGTGGAGAGCTTGCGGCGTTCGGCAAAGCCGGGGCCTTCCCCAGGCCCCAGCACAAAGAGGGCAGTAGCCATGGCATCCGCAAACTGGCAGGTGGGAGCAAGGATCGAGACCGATCCGAGAGCGATCTCGGAAACCGGTCTCCCGGTGCGGGGATCGAGGATGTGGGAGAAAGTTTGCCCGTCGAGAACGACCAGATTGCGATAGTCGCCGGAGGTTGCGAGGGCGGTGTTGGTCAGGGTGAGGATGCGATTGAGAGTGCGCTCGTTCTCCACGGGAGCTTCGATTCCCACCCGCCACGACGAGCCATCAGGTTTGGAATTGCCGACGCGCACTTCGCCTCCGATCTCAACGAGATAGGACGAGATCTTCCGGGCCTCAAGCAATTCCGCGACGGCATCCACGGCAAACCCCTTCGCGATCCCGGAGAGATCGATCTGCAATTGGGGATGGGTGAGCTTTCGCAGGGCGGGAGGATCGAGCCGCACTTCGAGATGGGTGAATCCAGTCGCCGCGCGGGTGGCGGCGATTTGGTCGGGGGAAGGAATGGCGAAGGACGACTGATCGCCGGGAGATCCCGCTGCCGGGCCAAAGCCCCACAGTTCGACGAGCGGGCCGACCGTGATGTCGAAGGCCCCACCGGTCAGGCGGCTGATCTCCTGGGCGCTCTCGACGACTTGGGCGAACTCGCGGGAGATTGCGAACCAATCGCTCGAACGGCTCGCGTTGAATCGGGAGATCGTCGAGTCGGGCTGGTAGGTTGACATCGAGGACTCGATGTTGGCGAGGCGTTCGGAGATGACCACTTTCAGACCCGCGGCCACTTCCTTGCTGAGCGCCGTGCCCAACCGAACGTGGTAGAGCGTGCCCATGGTGGACCCGGAAAGCTGGTCGACGCGATCACTCTGGACCTCGGAGGGATTTCGGCAGGCCGAGAGCAGAATCGCGATGGCGACAAACAAGATGTGACGCGCTTTCATGAATCGGCAGGGTAAATCAAGAGCCGCTACTCGCCAAAGTCGTCATAGGAGATGTTATCCGACTCCACCCCGAGTTCCTCGAGCATCCGGAAGACCGAATCCATCATGACCGGCGGGCCGCAGACATAATACTCGACGTCTTCGGGAGCAGGATGATCCTTGAGGTACTGATCGTGGAGAATGTTGGCGATGTAGCCGGTGGGGCCCTCCCAATTATCTTCCGGACGCGGACGTGAAAGAGCGAGGTGATACGAAAAGTTGGGGATCTTCCTGGCGAGTTCTTCGAATTCCTTCTGGTAGAACACCTCGAGCCCATTGCGGGCATTGTACCAATAGGAGACCTTGCGCTTCGTCTTCTGGCCCAGGAGCAGTTCATAGAGGTGACTGCGCAAGGGAGCCATCCCGGCGCCCCGGCCGATATAAATCATCTCCGCCCCGGTCTCCTTGATGAAAAAGTCACCATAGGGCCCCGATATGGTGATGGGATCACCGCGCTTGAGATCGAACGTCCAGGAGGAGACCTTTCCGGGCGGCGCATCGGGCGGCGCGTCGGCCGGCGGAAAGGCGACCCGGATGTTGAATGAGAGGAGGCCCTTCTCTCCCGGATAGCTGGCCATCGAGTAGGCGCGAATCACCTCCTCCTTAACGACGGATTTGTAGCGCCAGATATCGGCCTCGTCCCACTGTTCCTTGTAGGGCTCCTCGATGATAAAGTTGGCGTAATCGAGTTCGTGGGGCGGAGTCTCGATCTGGATGTAACCGCCGGCCTTGTAGTTGATCTCCTCCCCTTCCGGCAATTCAAGGACGAGTTCCTTGATGTAAAGGGCGACGCTGCGGTTGGAGCGAACCGTGCAGGTCCAGCGCTTGGTGTCGAAGACCTCGGGGGGAACTTCGACCTGCATGGACTGTTTGACCGGGACCTGGCAGGAGAGCCGATTGCCCTCGAGAGCTTCCTTGCGGGTGATGTAGCCGCGCTCGACTGGCAGAATACTCCCGCCCCCTTCGTGAACCTTGACGGTGCACAGCGCACAGGTGCCGCCACCACCGCAGGCCGAGGCAATGAAGATCCCCTGATCGGAAAGACAGTTCAGCAGTTTTCCTCCCGCTTGGGTGGTGAATGTTCTCTCGCCGTTGACTGTGATGGTAAGGTCCCCGCTGGGCACCAGCTTGGCCCTGACCCACACGATCCCCGCCACCATCACAACGAGGATGACGGTGAAGAGCGAGACCGCTAGAATGATTTCTTCCATGATCCACACTAGAGTTTGATACCGGCGAAGGCCATGAAGGCGAGGGACATGAGGCCTACCACGATGAAAGTGATGCCCAGTCCGCGCAGTCCGTCCGGCACGTTGCTGTATTTCATTTTCTCACGGATGCCCGCCAGAGCGACGACCGCCATGGCCCAACCGACGCCGGTTCCGACCGAGTAGACACAGCTTTCTCCAAAGTTGTAGTCGCGCTGCACCATGAACAAGGTGCCTCCGAGAATCGCGCAGTTCACGGTGAGCAAGGGCAGAAAGATGCCGAGGGTGTTGTAGAGGGTGGGGACGAAGCGATCGAGGACCATCTCGAGGATCTGCACGCTGGCCGCGATGACGCCGATGTAGCAGATCAGGCCGAGAAAGGTCAGGTCGGCATCGGGAAACCCGGCCCACGCGAGCGCTCCGGGCACCAGCAGGTGCTGGTAGATGAGATTGTTGAGTGGGAGCGTGACGACCTGGATGGCAATGACGGCGAGCCCGAGCCCCATCGCGGTTTTCACCGTCTTCGAAACCGCGAGGAAGGTGCACATCCCGAGGAAAAATCCGAGCGCGAGGTTCTCGATGAAAATCGCTTTAACGAAGATGTTGAGATAATTTTCCATGGCGTTGTCAGGAGGCGTCGACCTGGTCCTTTTTCCACGTGCGCAGGGCCCAGATCATGAATCCGATGATGAAGAATGCGCTGGGCGGCAGGAGCATGAGGCCATTGGGCGCATACCAGCCGCCTTCCGCCTTGATCTGGAGAACTTCCATCCCGAAGAGTTTGCCGGAGCCCGTGAGCTCACGGAGAAAGCCGACTCCCATGAGGATGATGGTGTAGCCGAAGCCGTTGCCCAGACCGTCGAGGAAGCTCAGGAGAGGACCCTTCCTCATGGCGTAGCCCTCGGCCCGTCCCATGATGATGCAGTTCGTGATGATGAGGCCGACGAAGACGGAGAGTTGCTTCGAGAGAGTGAACATGTAGGCCTTCAGAATCTCGTCCACCAGGATGGTGAGGGTGGCGATGATGCTGATCTGAACACAGATGCGGATGACCGACGGGATCTGGGTGCGAATGAGGCTGACTCCAAGGTTGGAAAACGCGCAGACAAAGATCACGCAGACGCTGAGCACCAGCGAGGTTTCCATCTTGCTGGTGACGGCGAGCGCCGAGCAGATGCCCAACACTTGAAGGGCGATCGGATTGTTGTTGAAGATCGGCCCAAGGAGGACCTTTGCCGGTTTGTCTTCGTCACTCATTGGAACCTTCTCCTTGCTGGGCTTTCAGGTTGTCGAGAAAGGGTTTGAACCCATCGGGGCCGAACCAGTAGCGAATCATATTCGTGACGCCGTTGGAGGTGAGGGTCGCTCCCGAGAGGGCATCGATTTGATAAGCAAGTGCGGGATCGGAGGCAGCGGCCATCTTGGGCGTTTTGACGAGGTGTAAGGCGACTTCGCCCTCCTCATTGTAGAGGGTCTTGCCAATCCAGATCGCCTTCCAGCGCGGCAGATCGACTTCGCCTCCAAGACCGGGAGTTTCGCCGTGCTCGTAATAAGTGAGGCCGCGCACGGTCTTCAAGTCGTGGGCGTCCAGGGAGAGAAACCCGTAGAGGGTGGAGAAAAGTCCCTTGCCGTAAAAGGGCATGATGACCTGCTCGACGGATCCATCCTTGCCCTTGGCGAGGTAGACAATGGCGAGTTTTTCGCGCCGCCGGATGTCCCCGAAATCGCGTTTCCTGGGGATCGCAATTGATTGGTCGGGATCCTTGGCCGCAGACCGCTGGTTGTAAGTGGCCGGGTCTTCGAGATCGGTGAACTCCCCCGTTTCAAGATCGACGATCCGTGCTTCGAAGTTTGAGAAGGCAGTTTCCACGTCGATTCCCTTTTCGAAGACTCCGGCGGCGATCAGGATGTTCCTGCGAAGCTCGGCAATCCGGTTGGCCTGTTGGTTGGAGCGCAGTCGGACCGCGGAGACCGAGATGACCAGCGAGCACACCACGCTCAAGCTAATCGTGACGATGAAAATCTGCTTTATAGAATCACGCGCCATAGCGTTTCATTCTCCGTTTAATATTCTTCTGTATGAAAACGTAATCGATGGCCGGTGCAAAGACATTCCCGAATAGGATCGCGAGCATGACGCCCTCCGGGTAGGCCGGATTGACCACTCGGATCAAGATGGTCATGACCCCGATGAGAATACCATAGATCCAGCGGCCCTGATCGGTCATGGCGGCCGAGACCGGGTCGGTGGCCATGAAAACAAGGCCAAAGGCGAATCCTCCGGTCACCATGTGCCAGGCAGGAGACATCTGGAACATGGCATTGGTCTCACTGCCGATCAGATAGAAGAAGGTCGAGGTCACGAGTCCCCCGATGAGCATGGCGGCCATGATGCGCCACGAACCGATGCCCGTGACGATGAGAAAGATGGCCCCGAGCAGGCAGGCCAGGGTGGAGGTCTCCCCCATGGATCCCTGGATGGTTCCGAGAAAGGCCTCCATCCAGGTGACGTCGACGGCCTCCATCCCGGTGGCGACATCGGTAACGGCCAGGGCCCCGAGCGGGGTGGCACCGCTGAAGCCGTCGATCGCGGTCCACACGCTGTCGCCGGTGATCTGTGCGGGGTAGGCAAAGTAGAGGAAGATGCGCCCGGTGAGCGCGGGATTCAGGACGTTGCGACCGGTGCCCCCAAAGATTTCCTTTCCCACCACCACCCCGAAGCTGACCCCAAGCGCGACCTGCCAGAGCGGAATGGTGGGCGGCAGGGTGAGCGGAAGGAGCAAACTGGTGACCAGGAATCCCTCGTTGATTTCGTGCTTGCGAACGGTTGAGAAGAGAGCTTCCCAAGCTCCCCCCACCGCGACCGTCACCATGTAGATGGGCAGGAACCAGAGCGCCCCGTACACGAGATTGCCGATCAAGGCGGAGGGCTTGAGACTCAGCCCGAGCATGGAAAGCAGGTCGTAGCGCCAGCCGGGAAGGTCGGTGAGAGCCATGGCCTCCATGCCGCGGCTGGCCTGCAGGCCAGTGTTGTACATCGCCATGAACATGCAGGGAGTCAAGGCGATGACCACGAGGATCATCATGCGCTTGAGATCCATGGCGTCGCGCACATGGGGAGCGCGCCGGGTGTTTTCCCCCGGCGAGAAGAGGAAGGTATCCGCCGCCTCGAAGAGGGGGTACATGAGACGGAAGCGCCCGTCCTCCTCCTCGAAATGAGGCCGGACCTTGTCGAGTAGTTTCTTCAGCGGCTTCATTCCACGTGCCCCTCCTTTTCGAGGCGGGTGAGGGTGGTGCGGAGGAGTGGACCGTACTCCGTTTTTCCGGGACAGACAAAGGAGCAGAGGGCGAGGTCTTCCTCGTCGAGTTCGAGGCAGCCGAGGGCCTCAGCCTGCTCGTCGTCGCCTACCGTCAGGGCGCGAAGAAGGAAAGTGGGAAGAATATCGAGGGGCATGATTTTTTCGTACATGCCGATCGGAACCATGGCCCGTGGGCTTCCATTGGCGGAGGTATTCATGGCCCGTTGCGGATCCGCGCGAAGGGATCCGGCGAAGGCGGGTTTGATGGAATACTTGCCGAAGCCCGGCCGCATCCAGTTGAGAAACTCGCGGTCGGTCTCCAACGGCAGGGCACAAACGCTGCGGTGATACCGGCCCAGGAAGCCACGGAACCCCTCCGCAGCGTGCCCGCTCAGAACGTCGCCGGAAAGAATGCGCACGTCATCCTTGGACGTCAGCTCTTCATCGACGACTTCGCCTATATCGGCTCCCAGCCTGGTCCGCACCAGGCGGGGAATTTTCACGG
This sequence comes from Roseibacillus sp., assembly GCA_046581525.1. Classification (GTDB taxonomy): domain Bacteria; phylum Verrucomicrobiota; class Verrucomicrobiia; order Verrucomicrobiales; family Akkermansiaceae; genus Roseibacillus_B. Next base: position 100,018 of record JAYGGC010000031.1, read on the forward strand.
CAGGACCGGCGATGGAGACCACCCGGTCGACGTTGAGCCTCCCCGTGCGGAACAGGGAACCAAAGGCGATCACGTCCTGGTAGCCGATGAACCAGGAGGTCCGGCCGGCCTGCACCGGATCGATGAAATGGATGTGGGTGCCCGCCAGTCCTGCCGGGTGGGGACCGGCGAAGGCGTGCGCTTCGACCCGCTCGTGCTCGAGAATGGGAATATCCGCTTCCGGCGCCTGACAGACGAAGACGGGACCCTCGGTGAGGCGAGTCAAGACGGCCTGGCCGAGGCGAAAGTCGCTTGAGTTGGTTGGAGAGCCTGAGGCAATGACCACCGCCGGATCCGGCGCCAGCGGGGTGGTGTCGATCGCCGTGACGAAAATCGAAACGGGGGTCGTGCCGGGAGCGGGAATTCTGCTGTAGGGCCGCGTGCGCAGGGCGGTCCATAGCCCCGACGCAACGAGATTGTCTTCCACCCTGGACCGTTCAAAATTCGCGAGCTCGACGGCGGACTCGCACAGCAGAAACGCCTCCTCCTCCTCAGTTCCACTCGCAATTTCGATGGTGATGGACTCGAACCTTCGCCTTGAGCCGCGATTGATGGAGCTGATGACCCCTCCGGCGGGAGCTGTGAAGACCACCCCGTCGGTCTTCTTGTCGGCGAACAACACCTGCCCTCGCTTGACGGCATCCCCTTCCGCCATCGCCATGGTCGGCCGCATTCCGGGATAGTCCACACCCAGGAGAGCGACCCGCGTAACCCGAGATCCGACTCCAATGGTCTGCTCGGGTGATCCGGCAATTGGAACGGTTAGGCCCTTCTTTATCCGAGTTGTAACCATAGCTGCTGGTGCTGTGAGAACACCGCATGCGCAGCCTCCCTCAAGTGGTCAGCTGCAAAGTTTGCGCAGGCGGGCGGGGACATTGCAAGCAGGCTTGCCGGATTGGCGGACCTGCAATAATAGCGCGCTCGCGGGCGCTGCCGGAGAGCCGTTCGGAAACCGCTCGCAGAGCGACGAAAGTCCCACTTTTCAGGCTCCAAACAATTCACATGCCCAGTCCCTCAGCTCCTGGATCGGGCGCCTCCCCTCTTCTAAAAAAAGAGACAAAGGTCCGGGCTCCCCGTCTTGAATTCGAAAACTCACCCCCCTCCTGGCTCCCCTGCCACCTCCCGGTCGTTGGTTTTCCCGCACCGGTTATGGCAGGATTTCGTTGCCATCCGAATGCTGATGTAGCAAAGTGGGAGTTGCCATGGAGAATCTGGATCCCATTGCCATCATCCTGTCGAACAAGAGCCGTGATCTTTGGTCTACCGAGCCGGATGCGACTGTCTATGAGGCCATCCAATTGATGGCCGACAAGGGCATCGGCGCGCTCCTGGTGATGAAGGGAGACTCCCTGGTCGGCATCTTTTCCGAGCGCGACTACATGAACGAGGTCATTCTCAAGGGAAAATCTTCCAAGACCACTCACGTGCGGGAGATCATGTCCTCCGACGTCATCACCATCTCTCCGCATGACTCGGTCGTCCATGGCATGCATAAAATGACCATGGAAAAGGTGCGCCACCTCCCTGTTGTCGAGGGCGGCAAGGTGGTCGGCATCCTCTCCATCGGAGACCTCGTGAAATGGATCATCTCGGCCCAGGACACCCTGATCCATCAGCTTGAGGGCTACATCAAGGGCACCTACCCGGCCTGAGGGAGTCGTTCGTCCAGGGGGGCCGGCGAGTCCGAGCAGGCGTCCACTATTCCCTCAGCCTCGAAGAATCGAACCCTTCCCCGTCCCGCTCACTCCTTCCCTCTATTGCTGCAAGCCCTTGAGGACGGCTTCGATGCTCTCCTTCGCATCGCCGAAGAGCATGCGGGTGTTCTCCTTGTAGAACAGTGGATTGTCCACCCCGGCATAGCCAGTGGCCATCGAGCGCTTGAGGACGATGGTGGTGGTGCCCTTCCAGCACTCGATCACCGGCATGCCGGCAATCGGGCTGTTGGCGTCTTCCAAGGCGGAAGGATTCACGATGTCATTGGCGCCGATCACGACTGAGACGTCGACCTTGGGAAAGTCGTCGTTGATCTCGTCCATCTCGAAGACGATGTCGTAGGGCACCTTGGCCTCGGCGAGGAGGACATTCATGTGACCGGGCATGCGGCCCGCTACGGGGTGGATTCCGAAGCGCACGTTGACGCCACTCCCGCGCAGGGACTTCACCATCTCGTTGACGGTGTGCTGCGCCTGCGCGACGGCCATCCCATAACCGGGAATGATCATGACCTCCTTGGCCGCGGAAAGGAGAATTGCGGTCTCTTCACCCGTCACCGCAACAACCTCACCTTGCTCACCATCCGCAGCTGCGGCAGCCGGTTTTCCACCGGCGCTTCCGAAGCCACCCGCAATAACGGCGAAGAACTTTCGGTTCATGGCGCGGCACATGATGTAGCTCAGGATCGCGCCGCTGGATCCAACCAAGGCACCGACCACAATGAGGAGATTATTTCCCAGCATGAATCCTGTGGCCGCCGCGGCCCACCCCGAGTAGCTGTTCAGCATGGAGACCACCACCGGCATGTCGGCACCGCCGATCGCCATGACCATGTGGATTCCGAAAATGAGCGCGATCACCGTCATGATGATCAGGGGCGTAAGGCCTTCCCCATCCGCGGACTGCCGCACGAACATGACGCCGACGACAATCGCGGCGATGAGCAGACCGAGATTGAGCCAGTGCCGACCCGGGATGGTGAGGGGCTTGCCGCCGATCTTGCCGCTGAGTTTGCCAAAGGCAATGACGGACCCGGAGAAGGTGACCGCACCGATCAGGATCCCGAGGTAGATCTCGATGTCGTGAATGGTCATCTCGGCGGCCATTTCCGCGTCCGTCAGATTTGAGGCAGCATGGAGGGAGGCTCCGTCTCCGCCGAGAAAGGTCGCAAATCCCACCAACACGGCCGCGAGCCCCACGAGGCTGTGCAGGATGGCGACAAGCTCGGGCATCTGTGTCATCTGCACCTTGCGGGCAAGGACCAAGCCAATCGCACCGCCCACCACGAGCCCGCCCACCAGAACGGCGTAGTTGCCCGTGATAACGGCGAAGGAAGCGAGAAGGGCGGTGCCCATCCCGATCATCGCGTAGAAGTTTCCACGACGAGCGGTCTCGGGGCTGCTCAGTCCTCCCAGCGCGAGGATGAAGAGGATGACCGAGCCGAGGTAGGCGGCGTTTGCAATTTGTCCCAAATCCATGATGAAGTCCTCCCTTAGTCCTTCCGGAACATCTCGAGCATCCGGTGAGTGACGGCAAAGCCGCCGAGGATATTGATACTGGTTATCAGGATCGCGACTCCCGCGAGCGACGTGATCCAGACATCCGTTGAGGAGATTTGGAGCAGGGCTCCAATGATAATGATACTACTGATCGCGTTGGTCACGCTCATGAGCGGGGTGTGCAGGGCGGGCGTGACGTTCCAAATCACCATGTAGCCGACAAAGCAGGCCAGGACGAAAACCGTGAAGCGCTCCATGAAGGATTCGGGAGCGACCGCTCCGACGCCCAGCAAGGCCGCGCCTCCGATCAGGAAGGGAAGGATGATGCTCCAGGCCGAGGGCTTGGCGGCCGCGCTCTTGGCGGCGGGCACCACTTCCTGCTTGGGCTCTTGCTTCTTTGGCGCGGCGGAAAGCTTGGGGGCAGGTGGGGGCCAGGTGATCTCGCCATCCTTGATGACGGTCGTCCCGCGAATGACCTCGTCCTCCATGTTCACGTCCACCGTCCCGTCCTTTTCAGGACTCAGGTCGGTGATCAGGTGGCGCAGATTCGTGCCATAGAGCTGACTGGACTGCGCTGCCAGCCTGCTGGGGAGGTCGGTGTAGCCGATGAGGGTGACGCCGTGCTTCACCACCACCTTGCCCTCCTCGGAGAGTTCGCAGTTGCCCCCTTGCTCGGTGGCGAGGTCTACGATAACGCTGCCTTCGCGCATGAGTTTGACCATCTCGGCAGTGATCAACTTTGGAGCGGGCCTCCCGGGAATGAGCGCGGTCGTGATGATGATATCGACCTCCGCAGCCTGTTGCGCGAAGAGCTCCATTTCGGCCTTGATGAACTCCTCGCTCATCACCTTCGCGTAACCGCCTTCCCCTGCCCCGTCCTCATCATCCTCGAATTCGAGCATGAGGAACTCGGCATCCATGCTCTCGACCTGCTCCTTCACCTCGGGGCGCGTGTCGAAAGCGCGCACGATGGCGCCCATGCTATTGGCCGCCCCGATGGCGGACAGTCCCGCAACCCCTGCTCCGATCACGAGCACCTTGGCCGGCGGAATTTTTCCGGCGGCGGTAATCTGGCCGGTGAAGAATCGTCCGAAATGTTGCGCGGCTTCCACCACCGCGCGATAGCCGGCGATGTTGGCCATCGAACTGAGGGCATCGAGTTTCTGAGCCCGCGAGATCCGCGGCACGCTGTCCATTGCGAGGACGGTGGCCTTGCGTTCCGCGAGGCTCTTCATGAGTTCCTCGTTCTGGGCCGGCCAAATGAAACTCACCAGGATCTTTCCTTCGCTCAGAAGTCCGACTTCCCCGCCCTCGGGGGCGCGCACCTTGAAGATGATATCCGATCGTTCCCAGAGATCCGCGGCGGTATCGATAATCTCAACGCCAGCCTCGCGAAACAATTCGTCGGGGTAGTTTGCAGCCGCCCCTGCCCCGGACTCCACCGCCACATCGAAGCCGAGCTTCTGCAGGTGCTTTGCCACCTCGGGGGTGGTGGCGACCCGGCGCTCTCCCTCGTGAATTTCCTTCGGTATTCCTATCTGCATTTTTCTTCTCTTCGTGTGCTGGTCTAGGGCGGGCGGGCGGGAGAATAGACACTCGGATCGTCATGTCGAGCATGGCAGCACCCAGAATAATTCGCAGTGAATGGCACCCCCTCGGGATAAGATTCGACCCCCGCTCAATCCCCCCGGCTGTAATCCTCGTTCCAAGCGGGCAGCTGCCCTAGCCCGCCAGCGCTGCCACCTCGGCCTCGCGTAGCTCGCGAGTCCTCGCCTTGAGGTCTTCAATGGATATCTCGCCCTTGTCGACCTTGGCCAGGAGGTTTCGCTGGGCTTGGTAGTCGCTGTTCTCGACCCCGGCTTTGGACTGGAGGATCCGCCATGCCTTGCGTCGCTCGGTGCAGAAGAGAACGACCTGGCGACTGACCGCCACGTGCTGCTTCTTGCCCCCGATCTCCGCGATGATGTAGACCCCGAAGTCGGGAACAAAGGCGCGGTGATCGCTTTCGAAGACGCGGCGCTTCACCACATCGTCCTGCGTCAGGCAGGTGAGCATGTCGTCGAGGTGGATCAGCTCGCTGGCCTCGGCTTCGGAGATCTTCTTGAGATGCTTGCGGAAGCGCGCCTCGGTCGTGGCCCAGTGCGCGACGGTGTAATTGTACTTCGTCTTGTCGCTGTAGGTCGCCAACCACCAGTCGTTCTTGAGGGACGGATTGCCCTTCAGGTCGAGGCACTCGTGGTGAAGCTCGGAGACCTGGGGATCGAAGACGAACTCCGGCATTCCGCGCGAGTCGCGAGCCCGCTTGGCCTGCTGCGCGGACATGTCATCGGCCACCCCGTGTTCGGGCTGGCAGGTGGTGTAGGCCTGGAAGAAGGCGGTGCCGCGATACTCGAGGCCGTCCAGGATGCACTTGTACAACTTGGCGGCGTTGGCCATGGAGACCTGCGCAATGTAGGGAGAGCCGTGGCCGGAGGTCAGGATCTCGGCCACCGACTTCTTCTCGGTGAGCTTGCCCTGCGAGGCGCGGCCGAACTGGTTCATGTCGTAGCCGCCCAGCATGTTGGAACTGTCCGAGTTCTGTCCGCCCGTGTTCGAGTAGACCTGTGTGTCGAGCATCAAGCCCATCACGTTGGGGCGGTTCTGCAGAATGACCTTCGAGAGGTTCTGGAATCCGATGTCGCCGAGGGCGCCGTCTCCGCCGATGATCCAGACCTTCGGGAGTTCCCTCATCTCCAGGTCGGTCATGATGTTGTCGGTGAGGCGGGTGAGGTCCCAGTAGTCCTGCGCGGTGAAGTCGTCCTCGTCGTTGAGCAACTTGTCTGCGAGACGCTCGGGAGCAACCGAGCGCCGGACGTGGGTGAGTTGCAGTGATTCGGCCAGCAGCCACGAGATGGTGGCCCCGTCCTGGAAGAGGGAGTTCATCCAGGGATACGGGTGCGGATTGGAAGGCGGCGTCGATCCGTAGACCGTGTTGCAACCGGTGGAAGCGCCCATGAGCATGGTGGACATTCCGTTCGCCATGCGGCCTTCGGTGGCCTGGAGCGACTTGTGATTGAAGGCGTCGAGGTTCAACACCTCGCAGAGACCGTCGACGACCTCGAGATCGCTAATCTCGCCGTGCGCCGCGATGCGCGCATCGGTGTCCTCCTCGCTTTCCCCGCCCAGGCTCATCACGACATGGGCAAAAGCCCGCCTGAACAGCTTGTACTCCTCCTCGTCGCGGGCCTTGAGATCCTCGAGAAGCTTCGCACCCTTCATCTTGAGCTGGCCGGCCTTGTCATAGAGACGGTCCGCCTTCTTGTGATAGATCGGTCGCATGTAAGCCTCGGTCACCGAGGCGATGGCGCGCAGGATCGACTTCTCCCCGCAGCCCGCACAGGCGCCGTCGCCGGATACGAGGGCCTCGTAGTTCCGGCGCACCATGAGGTGGTTGCGCAGGGCGGCCGGACGCGAATCCTCGGGCGCCTCGTCGTCGTAGAAGCCGAGGTACTTCTGCGGGGTCTCGGGCAGGAGACGCGAAAAGATCTGCGCCCCGGTGAGCTCCTGGTTGAACTCCTCGGTATCGGGAATCATCACGAGCGCTCCGTGGTCGCCGCACTCCTCGACGCACTCCCCGCACCCCTTGCAGAGGTCGGAAACGAAGATGGAAAACACTCCGCCCTGGCCTGGATTCTTTTTCTCGAGCCCCTTGTAGATGGCGGGCACCTTGTTGTAGGCGATGGGCACGACATCGAGGATGGCACCGAGTTCCTCCTTCCCCTTCGCGGAGACGTTGCCGTTGAGGGCCTCGACCTCCGCCTTCACAATCTCCTTGAAGGGCGTCTTCTCCTTGGCCTCGATCACCGCGTTCATCTTCTCGCGCACGGCAGTGTCGATGGCCGGGACCGCTTCGAGGAGAGCGGAGCGGTCGCCCAGGTCCGTCACGTAGTTCTTGATCGCGGTGGCGAGGATGGTGCTGACGTCCTGCGCGGTATTGGGTAGCGCGGTATCCGGGCAAGCCGTGATGCACTCCATGCACTGGGTGCAGTTTTCAGGGATGTAGAGCGGAGTCTCGCGGCGGGCCACGTACTTCGAGGATGTGGCGCCGGTTCCGGCCGCCATGACCCCGACCGAGGCGAGCGCCCCGGCTGGCTGATGGTAGCCGAGGCCCGCACGGTACTCCCCATCAAATTTGCCGAGAGTCACGAGCGGGATCTTGGCTTCCTGCTCGGCGGGCGCCTCCAGGGTCGAGAGATTGCCGCCGCCACATCCGGCGGTAGGCAGGATATTGTAGCTCTCGCCCACCGGGGCGAGCGGCTCAAGACGCATCGAGGAGCGATCCGCGTCCTCGCTTTCGCCGCACTTGATCTCGACGACCTGCTGGAAGCCCTGCTCCATCACCTGCATGTTCGATTCGACCACCGCCTCGCCAAAGCGGCCGAACTTCTTCTCATACTGCTTGCGGATGACGCTGACGTACTTGTCGTGACTGATTTCGTGATCTTCCAGGAAGCTCGAGACCGCAAAGAAGGCCCCGAGGAATGAGTTCCCCTGCATGCGCAGCTGGAGATCGGGACGCGCGGTGGCATCCTTCGCGATATTGAATCCGGGGAGGATGAAGACCCGAATGTGGTTCTCCTTGACGAAGTCGCGGTACCGTTTCGGGATCCGTTGCCAGGCCGTCTCGGGGGTGTCGGCCGATTCCCACACCAGGCAGCCACCCTTGTTGAGGCCTGCCAGCGGGTTGGTGTGCGTGAAGGCCTTCGGGTCACAGCACAGGACCACGTCGACATGGTTGAGCTCGCAATTCACCCGGATGCGCTCCGGTGCCACGGTGAGGAAGTAGTTGGTGGGCGAGCCCTTCTTCTCCGATCCGTACTTCGGGTTGGCCATGAGGAAGAGCTTCTCCTTCAGAATGCCGTCCGCGTCGTATTCCGGATTGGCTTCGGCGATGTGGCGCCCGAATGAGCCCATGATCTCACCCATGTTCTTGCCGGTGGTGATCATCCCCCACCCGCCGATGGAGTGGAAGCGCACCGCGATGGCGCCCTGGGGCAGGAGCGACGGGGTGTCCTTGGAGATGACCGAGTAGGGGTGATCGATCCCGAGAGTGAAGTAGGTTTCACCATCCGTGGCGGTCTTGCCGTCCTTGCGCGCAGTCTGGCCGGTGGCAAATTCGTAGGCGCCCAGGGTGTGCTCGGGCCGGAAGTCGCGGGAGCCGATGCCGTAGGATCCGTTGAAGAGGCGGGGCGTCTCTTCGGGACTGAGGGCGGGAACCTTTCCTTTGCCGTGCTTGTAGGTTTCGTTGGCCTTGCTGAGGGCGGTCCGGATGTCCCGGCCGAGCGGGTTGTCGCCAGCCATCCCTTCGTCCGTGCGCTCGATGATAATGACGTTCTTCTTCCCACGCAGGGCCTCGATGACGGCGGCTTCGGGGAAGGGGCGGATCACGTTGATGTGGACCGAACCCACCTTGGCATTGCGCTGTTCCCGCAGGTAGTCGCAGGCCTCTTCGATGTTCTCGGCGGCACAACCAAGCGAAACAAAGACGGTCTCCGCATCCTCGGTCCTGTAGGTGTCGACGAAGTCGTAGTGGCGGCCGGTGAGCTCGCCCCACTCCTGGTAGGCCTGCTTGAGGAACCCGAGAATGTGCTCATTGAAATTATCACGGCGCGCCACCACTCCGTTCATGTGGTGCTCCTGGTTCTGCACGGGACCCAGGAGGATCGGATTCTTCAAATCCATCATGGCCGGCACGCGCCTCCGGGTGGGGCCGAACAGTTCGCACTGCGTGGAGGTGGGACAATCAATGATGTCGTCCTTGGCACCGAGAAACTCGCGGAGCAGTTCTGCTTCGCACACGAGGTACATGCGCTCCGAGTGGGTGGTGAGCATCCCGTCCTGCACGTTCATTCCGGGGTTGAGGGCCAGCTCGTTGACCTTGCGCAGGATCACGCCCTGGTCGCCCGCCTGCTGGGCGTCCTTGGCGAAGAGAATGGTCCAGCCGGTGTCGAGCGCGGCGTAGACGTCATCGTGTCCGCAGTGGACATTCAGGGCATGCTTGGTGAGGGCGCGCGCACCGATTTGGAGCACCATGGTCGAGCACTTTCCGGGCGCGTGATAGTACTGCTCCAAGGCATAAGCGATCCCCTGTCCGGAAGTGAAGTTCACCACGCGGCGACCGGTCACCGCCACCGCCGTGGCCCCGCCTTGCGCGGCGTGCTCACCTTCGGCTTCGATCGCAATCCTCTGGTTTCCCCAGACATCGAGTTTCCCGTCGGCATAGGCGGCCTGGTAAATCTCGCCGCCTTCGGTGGAGGGCGTGATGGGATAAAAGACGCCACCTTCCGTGATGCGAACCTCAACGTGTTCGGCGACGAGTTGATTCCCATTACAGGTCAGCGGGATGCCGGGATACTTGGGCTTCTTGGCGTGAGAGTCGGATAGTTCCGGTGGGGTCTCGGTAGTCGACGACATGAATTTGGGAAACTTGGTTGGACGAAGCGGAAGATGGGGCCCCACAAGGAATCCCCACCTAATAACAAAGAGAGCATCGGTCCGGAACGCCCCCTTGAAAAGCCTTGATCAAGGGAGATCTCGCGCGTCACAAAGCACCCAATGTCAATAAGTTGCGAGAATCTGCCCCCGCAAAAACTTAACTTTGGTCAAATTCCAAGGAGCACCGCATAGCCGGCGAAGCCCGCCACCACGATTCCCATGGTGCAGGCCGCGGCTCGCGCGGCAGGGATTGTGGCAAGTGCGCGGCCCTTTTCCAGGCGTTCCAAAACCAGTCGGTAGGCCAGTTCACTGACGAGGAGGCCGAAGACGATATCCACGAGGTAGTGAATGCGGATGAGCACGGTCGACGCGATGATGAGTCCCACCATGATCGGAAAGAAGCGGGCCAGGTCGGGAACATAGAGCCGGACCGCGCGATAGAGAAACCAGGAGCCCGCGACGTGAAACGACGGGCATGCGTTCCACGGCGTGGCCGCCGCATAGGTGAGCGCGATCCAACGACCGAAGAGTCCCCGCTCGGCGAGGACGGTGCCTTCGGCGCGCAACCCGACGGACACTGGAAAGAGAAGCCAGAGCGCGACGCAGGTCACGATCAGCACCAGAAGCGCAACAAAGATTCGCCGGTAGGGAGCGGGATCCCAACCGAGCTTCCAGTAGAGATAACCCATCGCAATCAAGGGCAGGAACCAGAAGAGCATGTAGGGAAGAATCGCGAGCGGGACGAGCGGAACGAGGTCATCCAGCGGAGTGCGGATGGCCGGTCCGTAGTCGAGACCCCGCGCTCCTGCCAGTCGACCGACACCGTTGTAGATGAGTCCGTGACAGAGCAGGAGGAAGAGCGGCGCCAGCGCCTCCAGTCGATGCAGGTGGAGTTTCGTGATCATGAGCGCTCGCAGACAACGGCTACCTCCCCACGGGTTCCATCAATGCGCACGCGCACTCCGTTCGGCAACTCACTGAGGGCACCGCGCACCGCCATGATGGCGGGAATGTGCAACTCCCGTGCGACTACCGCCCCATGCGAGAGCGGTCCCCCGCTCTCGGTGATCACCCCGGCCGCGGAGTAGAAGAGCGGAGTCCACGATGGACTGGTAGTGCGGGCCACGAGGATCGCGCCCTCCGGAAAGTCCGCAAAATCGTCCTGGCTGCGCACGTGGTAGACCGGACCTTCCCCGATCCCGGGGCTGCCGGGAATCCCGCGCAGGCAATCTCCGTCCGCAATCGGCTCTTCCCCCTCGCCGAGGACTTGTTCGGGCAGGCGCTCCTTGTCCCGCAGGTAGGCTTCCTTGTTCTCCGAGACACTCTCCGCCAACCGGGACCACGAAACGTGATCATTGGTCGCGACGGCGGCCTCGAGATCGTCCAGCCTCGTGAAAAAGATATCCATCGCGTTCTCGAGGAAGCCCCGCCGGACGAGTCGTGTTCCGATCGCGCGGAGCACGCGACGGAGTGGAGGCGCCAAGCGGGTGGTCTGGTAGTGTTCCCGGTCATCGAGGCTGGTATAGAGCCGCGCGAGACGCAGGAGTTCGCGAAAGAAGAAGTGCAGCTCTTCCGGGAGGCGCCGGAAGAGTTCGCCCTCCGCTTCATGCATGCGAAAGCGGAGTTCGCGCTCTTTCGCGACCGGGGAATCGCTTTCGGAATGCGAGCGGAGAAGGAGCCGGATGTTGTCGAGGACGATCCACGGCACTTCGATCCAGGTGGGGTGATACGCGTCGAAATCGAGTTCGCGGTGACCGTGATCGTGGAGGAACTGTTCAAAGCGCGCGGCGAATCCGGGAAACTCCTCGAGGAGATCGTCTTCGATGATCTTCCGCGCGGAGTGATCGCGGATGACTTTCTCCAGCGAGGGATCGCCCGCCACCGCACCGGCGAGTTCGAAAAGCTCGCGATTGATCTCCCACGTGCGGGTCTCACAGAAGGCCATCAGGGCATCAAAGAGCCGCGGTGCATCCTCGGCTCCGACTGCCAGCTTCAAAAGCGCGAAGAGCACCTGGTGGAGCTTGGCCTGGGTCACTGAGATCGCGATGTTGGGCATGAAGTAGTCGTTGCCCGTGCCGACCAATTCCCGCATATGATCCCAAAGCTGCCCGATGTCCTCCCACTCTTCCACGGGCTGGGCGGCGAGTCGTCCCACCTTGAGAAGGAAGCCGTCGAGATCGCGGGACCACCTTACCGGGAGGTCCTGCACCCAGCGATATTTCTCCCGCAGGCGCGGAATCTCTTCCCGCAACTCGTCGAGCGAGGAGAGAGCCAACGGTTCGCGCTCGAGATAGAGCGCGACCGCGTTCTGGTTTCCGTAGACGTAGTGCCCGTGACACTCGAACCACTTTCCCTCGTAACGCGGGAGTCCCATGAGCTCGAACGAGTAGGCCAGTGATTCGTGAAAGCCGCGCTCCACGATGTCCCAGGTGAGAGGGGTGATCACATCGGGAAAGCGCTCCGCGGATTCGTCGCGGGTCCATCGGGCCGGAATGCGCGTCACGGGTCGCGACTGGAACAGGTAGAGTTCGCGCCCTTCGATCCCCCACTCGATGTCCTGCGGGAAGCCGCTGACCTCGTCCACCTTTCGCAGGAGGGTGGCCACCTGCTCGAGTTGCTCGCTGGAGAGACAGGGTTTCCCTGAATCGAAGGAGTCGAGTTTCTCTTCGCGAATGCCCCCCATTTCATCGTCGCAGACAATCTTGGCGCGTTTCCGTCCCAGGATGGAATCCTTCACGACCAAGCTGGCACGATCCACTTCGAAGTGATCGATCTCGTGCTTGCCGTTCACCACTGATTCTCCGAGTCCGGCATTGGCATTGATCACGAGGGTATCGGGATCGCCGGTGACGGGATGCACGCTGAATCCCACTCCCGCCACATCACAGCTCACCATGGCCTGGATCACGACGGCCATGCGCGCGTCCTCATGAGCAAAGCCGCGGTGATGGCGATACGCGATGGCCTCCTCCGACCATAGCGAGCAATAACAAGAGTGAACGCGTTGGAGAAGTTGATCGAGACCCCGGCAGTTCAACCAGGTTTCGTGCATGCCGGCAAAGGAGCCTTCCGCGAGGTCTTCCAGGGTGGACGACGAACGCACCGCGAAGCGCTGATGAGGCGAAAACGACTTCAAGGCCCGCGCCAGTTCGACACCCAGTCCCTCGAGCAGGGGCGCGGAGGCAAGCTGGGCACGCAGACGCTCCGGTCCATAGGCGGCGGGATCTCCAAGGGCACCTGCCTCGAGAGAAGACCCTCGCAGGAAGGCGTCGTAAGCTGGCGCGGTGACGACCATTCCGAAGGGCACGGTGAACCCCTTCTGCAGAAGGGTCGCCAGGCTTGCACCCTTTCCGCCCGCAAGTGATGAATCACAACAACGCTCATCGTCGAGCGTGAGGAGGTGACGAAGTTTGTGAGAGGGAGCCCTAGCTGGAGACGACTGGCTCACGGGACGCGTTTCTTGGGTAGTGTTCATGAGAGATTTGGTCGAGGAGAAGGCGATGAAACCGGCGGACGCCCACACCGAAGTGCGGCGCACACAGTCCGTTGCGAATGATGACGGCGAGTTTCCGGAATCGGTAAGTGCCCAGGAACCCGAGGGCGGAAACCGCCAGGTAGGCGAGGAAGAGCGAAGGGGTTGCCAGCAGGGCGGCCGCGATCGCTACCAGGCCGATCCAGAAGGGCGCCAAACTGAATCCCGCCATGATGCGGATGAGGGCAATCACGTTGCGGTCGTCGGCCTTGCGCCTCGCGATGCCGTAGGCCGGCAGGAGGACCGGAAGGTTCAGGAGGGTGGCAAGGGCCACGAAGGGAGCGACCAGCAGAAAGTAGAGGAGATAAGGCAGGAGATGGATGCGCTTGAGCGGAAAGAGCGGGACGCCCTGGTGACGCCACAACTTCTCCTTCCGCGCTTCCTCATCAATGGCGTCCCAGGCTGCACCCAGGCGGCTCGGCACATGATCAGCAAATCTGCGCAGGGCCCGCGTGTAGGTTGTCTTCGTTCCGAGGGTAGCCGCATAGGCCAGCGCCTCTCCCCTCTGCTGCGCCTCCTGCGACGGAAACTCGGCAGCAACTCCTTCCAGGGCATCGTGCAGACGGGCCTTCAGTTCGTTCAGTCGCTGCCGCGAGGAGATCGCCGGCGAGAGGTCGGTGCGAACCGGAGCGCCCACCAGGATCTCCAGTCGACTGCGAAAGGCCCAGGCCCGTTCGTAGTGAAACCCGAGTGGGACGACCGTGATCGGGCGCCCGGGATGTTCCTCGAGAAACCGATGAAGGATGCGCGCCGCTCCGCTCTTGAAGGGCAGGTGACGCGGGCCGAGCGAACTGGTTCCCTCCGGAAAAATCGCGAGCTGTCCACCTTCCGTGAGATGCAGATGACAGGCCTCGAGCGCCACACGATTCGCGTCCCGCCGTGAACCCTCTCCTTCGACATGATCCCGGTCACGAATCGCTTCGATTCCGCAAAAGAACATGCGCACCAAGAACCCGCGACGCAGTTGCCGCGAGATCAGAAAGGTGATTTTCGGGAAGACTCCGCGCAAGACCAACCCGTCGGTCCCGCCGTTGCGATGAAGGCTGACGAAGAGAATGGGCCCGCACTCGAGATCCGGCAGACGCTCCGGGTGAATGAGCCGGACACGGTCAAAATAGATCCACCGGATGAGCCAGTGCAGGATTCGATGCCAAAGTTGGACGATGCGCGACATGATGAAGAGATCGCCCCAAGCATGCACCCACCCACCCTCTAGACATAATCGATGCTCTTTTCCTTAACATTGACTGAATCGATGTAACCACTTTCGATGGAATCCCATGATGAACGACGGCAGGACCTTGATCCCGGGTCATTTCCGGCTGGCTCCATTTTGGGATAATGCTCAGCCTGCCTCCGTGGATGATCGATTTTGTCACAATTCGAGTCCGGGCCCTTTGATGATGATCGGCATGAAGGTGGTTGCCCTCTTCCTCGGCGCCCTCCTTTGCACAACCAACCTGGGCTTCGCCAGGCCCAACTTCGTCTTCATCCTCTCCGACGACATGGGCTACTCCGACCTGGGCTGCTACGGGGGCGAGATCCGCACTCCGAATCTCGATGCGCTCGCCAAGGATGGCCTGCGCTTTCGCAATTTCTACAACAACCCGATGTGTTGTCCCACTCGCGCCTCCTTCCTGAGCGGACTCTATCCTCACCAGGCCGGGATGGGAGCGATGACCAGCAACCGCGGAACGCCGGCCTATCGCGGACAACTGGGTGAACGCTGCGTGACGATGGCGCAGGTCCTCAAGAGCGCGGGCTACCAAACCTATCTCTCCGGCAAGTGGCATCTCACCCAGGTCGACGATCGCTCGAACTGGCCGTGTCAGCGCGGCTTCGATCACTTCTATGGCATCCTCGGCGGCGCGGCCTCTTTTTACGCGCCGGCCTACCTGAAACGAAACAACGATGATGCCTCCGCCGACTTCAAGAGCAACCCGGACTACTACTTTACCGACGCGATCAGCGACACCGCCGTCGACTACATCGAGCGCGCGGCAAGGAGCGACCAGCCGTTCTTTCTCTACGTTTCCTACACCGCCGCGCACTGGCCACTCCATGCACGCGATGAAGACATCGCAAAATACAAGGGGCGCTATTCCGCCGGGTGGGATGCCTTGCGCAAAGAGCGCTACCAGCGGATGAAGAAGCTGGGCGTGATCGACGACTCAATTCCCCTCTCTCCGCGCGATCCCTCCACCCCCTCGTGGGAGAAGGCCGGGGACAAGGAGTGGCAACAACGCCGCATGGAAGTCTACGCCGCCCAGGTCACTGTGATGGACGAGGGAATCGGGCGCATCGTGAAGGCCCTCAAGGAAACGGGCGAATTCGACGAGACCCTGACTTGCTTCTTCATCGACAACGGAGCCTGTCACGTGGAGTACGGCCCGAAGCGCGCCGGTTACTACCTGCCCACCAAAACCCGTTCCGGAGGAACGATGATCCCTGGCAACCTGCCCAGGGTCATGCCCGGTCCGGAGAACACCTACCAAAGCTACGGCAAGGAGTGGGCCAACGCCGGAAACACTCCCTTCCGCTTTTACAAATCCTATGCCCATGAGGGTGGAGTACGAACCCCGCTCATCGTGCATTGGCCGGGACGGACACCAGGGAACGCGTGGACGAATACGGTGAGCCACGTCATCGATCTTCTCCCCACCGCGCTCGAACTGAGCGGCGCCACCTATCCCAGGGAGCATGGGGGCGAGACCCTCTGGCCGCTCGAGGGCTCCTCTCTCGCCACGGTCTTCAAGAACCCCGCGGCCAAGTCATCTCCCCGCACCATCTTCTGGGAGCATGGCGGAAAACGCGCGGTGCGGGATGGCGACTGGAAAGCAGTCGCGCTGGGCAACAAGAAGCCGTGGGAACTCTACAACCTGAAGAACGATCCCAGCGAACTACGGGATCTCGCTGCGAGCGAAAAGGAGCGGCTCACGCAGCTCACTGCCAAGTACCAAGCCTGGAGCAAAAAAGTGGGCGTGGAGAAGAAGCGGAAGTAGCGGTCGCGGGGAGCAGACGACCCTCAAGAGCCATCGGCGTTCTTCTTCAACTTGTCGACGAGGCTCTCGTTGAGTTGCTCACGGACGCGGAGGCTGCCCCCTGAGCCGTCGAGAATGTACTCGTGGCCGGCCCTGACCGTGATGGTGCGGTGGACCGTGCGATAGCCCACCGAGTTGGCGGAACTGGGCGGGCTGTGAACGAGGACTGTCAGCCTGACGCGCCCCGGCGGGACGTCGATTCCGAAGGTGGTGTCATGCACGCGCTGGCCGTTCACTTCCCAAAGCGTGACGAAGTAGACGGACATGAACTGCTTGGAGTTCTCCTTGATCCTGGCGACATTCTCCTTGGGCTGGCGCGATCCGGAGTACATCTGGGTGGAACAGGATACAGAAAGGAGGGCAACGATTCCCAGGACGAGGGAAGGGAGAGATGACTTCAGATTCATGGTGAGAAAAAACTAAGGAACCTCTCCTAGAATGCCCGAAACCACCCGGAGGGTCAATTTCACACGCAAGGACCGGAGTTATCGCGACGGGGGTGCGCTCGCTGGGGAACTCCCCCCCTTGGCCGGTGGCCTGGGGGCGGGCCTTCGCTTCTTCCCTACGATCCAACGCTCTCAGCGCGGCGGTGTAAACGGCCTATGCTTCAGGGGCTCAGGTTTGGCAAGCACTGTCGCGCCTCCCCCTTAGGGCGACTTCACAACGGCGCTCAGGCGGATGAAACGGTGTGCGGTTCCCAGGATCGGAGTGAGGTCCCGGTAGGTGACCGTGTAGCTACCGTCGCCATTGTTGACGGGTGCCTCCAACTGCGAGACATCGAGCGTCGTCGATTCCCAAAGTAGCAGGTCGCGGGACACTTCGAAGCTCACATCCACATCATCGGTCGAGTAGGGCAGGGTAAAGGTGAGTGCGAGATGATCCAGGCCCCCGTCGTCGACCAACCAAACAACCGGCCGGGCGAGATCGGCGGGATTATTCGGATCGGTTCCGAGCACGTGCTCGAGGAGGTTGCTGTTCCCGTCGTTGTCATCGTCGAGGAAGAGATCGGCGATCCCATGCACGGTCATCCAGTCGCCAAGGTGCAGACCGTCGTCGGTTCCCGGAGAGCCCCCGGTCCCCCGACTCGGTCTCCAACTGGCCGCCACTTCATGAGGCGGTCGCGATTCGGGTTGCCGCAAGGTCAGGCTGTAGCCGGCGCCATCGGGACTCTCGGGCCAGGGGAAGAGGTCGTCGTAGGTGAAAAGGCGAATGGGGGTGTTGGCGCCAAAGGTGAGCTCGATGATCTCCCCGGAATTGTTCAACCTGTCGTTACGGTCCCACGCACCCGCTACCGGAAGTCCCGCCCCGTGGCGCGAGGCGAAGGCGTTCTCGTTTGCGACCACAAGCACGTAATCGCCAGGCGACAATTGCTCGATGGCGCTCCCGGCAAAGGAAAAGTCCACTCCGAGGGTGAGGGAAAGGTCGCGGAGATCGACGTCACTGGTGCCGATGTTCTTCATCTCAATGAATTCGAAGTCGGAGGTCGAGTAGCCGTCCGCGATCTCGGTGGGGGTCGCGCTCGCGGGATGATACATGATCTCGGTGATCATGAGACTATCGACGAAGACCTGCACATCCGGTGCGGTGGGTGCAAACTCCAGGGGAGCGGACCACTTGCTCCACCGTCCACTGTTGTCCTTGAAGCGCACGCGTACACGGTAGGTGTGGCCCGGTCTCATTGCGACCGGCGGAATGGACACGAGAGCGCTAAAGCTGGTGAGCTCGCCTGATTCCCAACTGGCATCCCACTCGAGATGCCTCACCCCGTCCCCATCGAGACCGACTTCTGCTACCCGCCACTCCATCGCGCCAAACGAGGCGGAACCCTGCGGATCGGAGAATCTGGACGCTCGGAAAGCGAGTTCGGTGGTCTTGATGTCGCCAGGATAACTACCACTCCCAAAGTAGGTGAGGCTCGGGCGACTCGGAATCGCTCCATCCCTGGCGTAGCTGTCAAGATAGGCGGCCCGCCCTCCCGCCCCGACCGACCCGCCCGGCCAACTCCCTCCGGTCCAGGCATAGCGCTTCATGTCGGTCACCTTGTTGGCCAGCGTCCCCCAATCCTCACGCCCCTCGGAAGCAGGGGCATTGCGCCAGCGATCGCGGTCGGCCGGGTGGATCTTTTCGACGTAGGCCGCGAAGTCATCGATCATGGCGTCGAGTTGATCCCGCTGCCAGATGAGATCGCGAAACTCGCGCACGGCGTTCCGTTCCTCGAGGCGAATGTTGGCCTTGTTGGACACCGATTCCTTGATTCGTTCGATGCCGTTGTTCCAGACCGGGCCCCAGGTGTCATCGACGTCGTAGGGAAGGAGCCAGAGTTTTCCGAAGTTGCCGTTGCCCGGCAGGTAATCCGGCTCGAAATAGTAAGCCATGTTCTTGTTGGCGCTGGGCCAGTAGTCGTAGTGGCGCACCGCCTCCTTCACCGCCGACCACCAGGCCCACTTCTCGATGTTGGCATTGTCGCGAATCCAGGCCTCCGACTTGCTACTTCGCATGTTGTTCTCGAAGCTGGTGAAGTCCTGCCCGCTGGTTGCGCGGGCATCGGGCGCCTGGTAGCGCAACTGGTTGAGGGCACTCCCCACGTTGTCCGAGAGCTTGTAGAGGTTTCCCCGGTCGAGATCGTGTTGGTCGATGAAGCGGGAGTCGTAGCGCTCCACTGCGAGGAAGAATCCCCAAAAGTCCCCGCCCCACTGGTTGGGAGCTTCCCGGGGCGTATCGATCACGCGGAAGTGAAACCAGTGCGTCAGCGGGGCGGGAGTGCCCACCATGTTCCAGAGCTTGTTGTTGATGGAGTCGGCCAGGCCGAAATTCCCCACCCCACGATTTGAGAACTGTTTGCTGACGGTGAGGACGCGCCAGGGGTTCCGGTATTTCTTCCCGTCCAGTCCGCGCGCCTCGAGGTGGTCACCCTTGTTGAAGCGGAACTTCATGGAGCGCTTACCCGCTCCGTGATAGCGACCGTTGGCACCACGCAATCGGTAACGAATATGATCGTAGACCTGGCCGTTGTAGACGAGGGCCGCTTCCCAGTTGTAAACCCGGCGGGCCGGATTCCCGTTGCCGCTCATCCGATTGCCGCTGTAGGCCAGGCACTCGGCGAGATCCGCCTGGCGCGTGATGAAATGATAGACCGGCATGGTGGTCAGGTCTTCCGCGGGGTAGGTGCGCGAGCCCCCCTGCGCTGAGGCGGCCGCGAAATAGTCGGGCACTCCGTTGTAGACGAAGTAGGCAAAATTCAGGGACGGGTCGTCGGCGTAGGGAACTCGCTCTGCGAGAGGAATGGGAGCGGCATCCTCCACCACGATGCGGTAGCGAACCAGGGCGCGGTGCTGCTGGCCCGGGATGGTGGCGGTGTAGAACGCGTCATTCGCCACCGCGTCATCGCCGCTCCCGTCGTTGACCATCGGAATGACAACCCACCGCGAGGACGAGTAGAAGCCAGGATTCGGCCGCCGCCGGAAGTTGGGATTGGCGTTCAAGGTGGATACCAGCACGGGGAGTTCCGCCGGTTGGAAGACGCCGGGCCGGTTAACCTGGTACTCCAGTTGCACCGAGCCCACCCCTTCCGGATCGGTGATCTTGGCGGTGATGGCCACCGGCATTTGGGACGCAATCTTATCGGGATCGAGCAGATCGGGCGTCTGCGGATTGTGGTTTACCTGGCGAATGTTGGGCGCGGCGTTATCCGCGAACACGGAGTTGAGGGCGCCCGGGGTGGGACCGGTGGTGGAGGTCCGCCAGCTACTCCCCAACTCGTTGTCGAGCGAGGGATTGATGAGCTCCATCGATCCTCCCTCCCCCGCTGCACCGACCGGCCACGGAAAGCCGACCCGGTAGTCGACGAAGTCGAGCACGTTGTCATTGAAGTCCCGAAGACGCACGGTCTCCCCGTCTTGATCATCGGTGAGCCGCCCGGCATAAGGACCCAGCGCCTGCACCCCGAATTTGGCAAGGAACGCGGCGGGATCCTCCGCGACCAGCAGGTAGCTGTTCGCGGTGATGGTCGTTCCCACCGGAAACACATAATCGACCGCGCCGCTCAGTCGCCAGTTATCGAGTTCAACGTCGAGCGAGGTCGTGTTGTAGAGCTCGATAAACTCATGCTTGTCCGTGTTGTTCACCGGGTCGTAGTGAATCTCGTTGATGACCACTCCCCCGGGAGCTTCCACCACCGAGAACGTGAAGGTCTTCTCGACCGTGAGCGTCGCGCTGTCGGTGGACCGAATCCGAATCATCAGCACGGTGCCGCCCAGTCCGGTGAACGAGGTCGCGGCGAGGAGTTGGTCGCCCGCGACGGAAAAGAGCGCGTTGTCTCCGAACCCCTGCACCAGCGAGTAGGTGTGCACATCGTTCTCGTTCGGATCCTCAGTCGACAGGGCGGCCAGAAACGAACCGTTGGTGGCAGTGTCCACCACGTCGGTGGTGCTGACCGTGATGTCGGTCGGCGCCCGCGGACCCGCCTCCACCTCGATGGTGACCGCTGCGGGGGGAGAATCATAGGTGGCGTCGTTCACCTTGAAGGTGAAGCTATCCGCTCCAAAGTAACCGGGCGTGGGCGCGTAGACCACGAGGGGCGGAGTGCCGGTGAGTTGGCCATGAATCGGGCCCGACTCGATCGAGTAACTCAGTCCCCCGGGGGCGGGGTTTGGATCACTCCCCGTCAGCGTGATCGGCAGCGCCCCGTTTTCAGCCACGGAGAGCGACTGCTGGTCGGCGCTGGGCACACCGGGATCGACCATGACCGTCACTTGCGTGGCGGAGGATCCCACCGCATCGGTGGCGCTGAGAAGGTAGGTCGTGGTGATGAGGGGGTCGACAGTTACAAAGCCGACGGACGCATTGTCGGGGATGGGGGGTGCCCCGTTGTCGATCGAGAGCTGGAGGGTTCCGGTCACGTTTGTGATGGACCAGAAGAGGAGCGCAGAATCACCCTCATAGATGTTGGCATTGGTCGCGGCGAAGGAGGAGATGAAGGGTCCGCCCGCGATGATGTGCGTCGTCTGCAGTTCCCCGATGACAGCCTGCGCCTCAGCGGCGTCCAGGGCGGTGTCGTAAAAACGAATCTCGGCAATGTCGCCCATGAGTTTGCGACCGGCAACATTGGTGTGGATGCTGCCCACCGAGAGGCCGGCGTTGTTGCGCACATTGGTCGAGGCGGCGTCGCTAACCCCGGCCCGGTTGTCGAGATAGACGGTCTGCCCGTTCGGTCCCCACGAAAAAATGGCCGCATGAAAGTTCCCATCCACGATGGAAGGACCCGTGCTGTAGGTGGAGTTGTCCCCGCCACCGGTTCCGAATCCGACTTGCCCGTTCTCATCGAGGACCGCTCCCCAGTCATTCGTAAATCCGAGTTGCTCGGCATCGACGAGTCCGGTCTTTGCCCACCACTGGGTTCCATCGTTGGCGCCGGCCGCATCGGCTCGAAAGACCACCGCGACGGAAAATTGGCTCAGCCCTCCCACCGGACTGTTCCCTGCGCCGACTCGCAGACGGCTCTCGTTGAAGCGGACCGCCGCGCCGCCCGTGGGGGTAACCGCCTCCTTGTATACGGGCTGGTCGGCGCCTCCGGCCGAGAGATGACGACCGCTCGAACTGGTCCAAGTCGTCACTTGGCCCCCGTCGTTGTGGTTCACCGCGAGATCGTCGGCGAGCCACGCTTCGATCAAGGCTCCGGGAGACGAACTGCAGAGCAGCGCCAGGCTGAGCGTGGCCCAGCGGGCGCCGCGGGCGCGAATGCACAGGGAGGGATTCATGGCAGGGAAGCGATTTTTTTTGGGGGCCCCCAGCAAAGCTCCGCGAACATGCCAAGGCAATCAAACAGATGTCCGCGGACCAGCCGCAAATCCAAGGAAGGCTCTTCTGTTCATTTGAACAGAATCACCTTGGTGAGGAGCGTGACGAATTTTGACGGGAGGTTGATGTTTGCATCGCCCGTGTCACCGCGTAATAAACGGGCTGCACTAACTCCAGCCAAAGAGCAATATCTCATGAGCAAAACAAACACCCGGAGGACCTTCCTCCGCAACACCACTGCTGCCACAGCCGCGATCGGCTTCCCTACCGTCATTCCCTCCAGCGCCCTCGGCAAGGACGGGAAGACCGCTCCCAGTGAGCGCGTCGTGATGGGATTCATCGG
>JAYGGC010000052.1:0-8959 GCA_046581525.1 Roseibacillus sp.
CGGTCGGAGGTCTCGAGTTCGATATTCCCCAAGCCAAAAACGCGCAACCAGATGGGGCGACCAATGCGGGTGTCCTTCACGCGGTAGAGTTCCACCTCGTCGATGTCCTGGTTCAGAACTCCCTCGAAAAGACGGAGCCGCTGGGTGGTGATCTCATATTTCCGGCAGCGCACCACCAACCACTTCCATCCGGCGATGGCGCCCGCAACGAGGGCGCCCAGGGAGATGGACCAATGGAGATTGGCCCCTACCACCAGGCACGCGATCGCCATCAGGAGGCACGCCGAAAAGACCGGGAGATTCACCACCTGGGACGGCCCGCCCTTCCAGACCGTCGATTCGTCGTCGTTGCTCACGGGGGTATCATCACCACGGGAGACGCCGCGGCAAGTGCCCAATCTCCCCAGGTTCACGGCCCCCGGGGCAAGTATGTAAATTGTGTCACGCCGCGGCACCCGTGGCTTGGCTGAAAAAAGTGCGGCTCTCGCCGGTCGCGGTCGGATGGTGCCCAGGGGGCGGCGGCCCCCAATTTACAAACGTGCCCTGGGGCCGATCACCACTTCGTTAACCATCTTCCCGTCCACATCGTGGTGGCGAAAGCTCGCTCTCGTTCCCTCGACCTTCACCGAGAGAAAGCCGCCCTTGATCCGCAGGAACTTCTGCCACTCGGGCTTGAGCTCGTATTTCCAGCCACTGGCGTGCTTGTCGCTGGCCGGCCCCGAGCCGAATTCCTGCAATCCCGTTTCGGGATCCACCGAGTGGTACTGCCAGTGCCGGTCGCCATTGATCACGAAGCAGCCCGGGATCCCGGAGAGAAACTTGCGCAGCTGTTTCCCCTCGTAAGCGAAGCCCGCGTTGGCGTGATTGTCGTTCTTGTTCTTGCGATCCGGACCGACCACCGGGGTTGCACTCACGAAGAGCTTAAAGGTGGCGTCACTCTCCTTCATGGTTTGGCGCAGCCACGCCCACTGCTCCTCCCCGAAGATCGATTTGTCGGGTCCATCCGGCAGGTTGTTCGCGGAACGGAACTCGCGTCCCTCGGGGAACCAGACCTGCAGATGTTTGCCCCATCGAAAGGTGCGGTAGGGCTTTTCGCTTTGCGGAATCTGTTCCCGCCACACCTTGAGTCCCTGTTCCCAGGTAAGCTCGCCGTAGGTCTGTCCCGGCCAGCAGTCGTTCTTCAGGACGTCGTGGTCGTCGTGCAGCCAGTAGCTGGGCACCTTCTTGTGAAAGGCGCGGGGAAACGGCATGGCGAAGAACCGGTTCCACTTGTAACGCGCGGTGGCGATGTCTTTCGCATAGGGCTTGGGCTTGTCGTAGTAGAGCGTGTCGCCGGTCTGCACAAAGAAGGCGGGATCCAATTTCAGCATGGATTGATAGATCTTGTGACCGTTCTTCAGGTCGTCGCGGCGCGGAAAGTCCTGGCAGGTGCTGGCCACGAAGGTGATCGGCTTGGTGAACTCTGCGGTGGGTGCGGTGCGAAAGGTGCCCAGGACATGCGCATTGCTCCCGGATTCATTGCGCCCAAAGATGACAAGGGAATAGTCGGTGTAAGGGGTGAGTCCCCCGACCCTGAATTGGTGGCAGGAGTCCGACTTGGGCCCTACCTTCGTCCATCCTCCCACCACTTCTCCCAGGCCCACGGTCTTGTCGGAGGAGGGCCGCAGGGCGCCAATCCCGACTTCCCCCTTCGCACCTGGGACCGACCACTGCCTGGGCTCCTTCTCGTCCCACTTGTCGATGCGCCGGTCGGCTTCCTCACGCTCGGTGAGCCGCACCCAGATCACCGCGCTGGTGTCGGTGACTTCACCGATCTTGATTCCGTCGGCGAAGCCAAGGGCGTGCGCGGGGTGGGCCGCGAGCAGGGCGAGCAGGGAGAAGAGGGCGACTGGCAATTTCATGAACCTACAGAACGGAGAAGGGCCCGGAAACTTTCGCCGCGACGCGGAAACGCTCCCCTTCCCGGTGGACGCGGCAGCATCCGTGCGTAGATTACCCGCTATGGCCAACTACTGGATAAGCATCGGAGCGTCGCTGACTCTGGGATTGGGGCTGCTCGTCGTGATGGTGAGCGCCTGGCTTCCCAAGCGGGAACTCATCCTGGATTGGCTCATGCCCGGGGGCGCTTCCCTCGCCATGGTCTGCTTCGTCTCGCGATCGATGATCCTCTTCACCGGTAGTGCCTTCGAGTCCTTCGACTCCTTGATGTTCAGCAATCTCGGGATGGCGACCGGAGTGCTCCTCTACGCCCTGGGTTTTCTCATGGACCGTCTCGCTCGCCGCCGGCAGAACGCCCTGTCACAGCAACTTCCTGGCAGCTTCTAGGAGCTCGTCCTTCTTGTCGCGATCCGCGCCTGCCCCGCGGGCCATGTCGGGCTTTCCTCCGCCCTTGCCACCCACGATGGGAGCAAGGTCCACAATCAGATTGCCCGCCCCAAGGCCCGCATTGTGCCCATCCTCCCCGCAGAGGGCCCCGAGGTGCAGCTTCTCCCCGTCATCGACCACCAGGAAGGCGGCGTGGGTGAACTGGACTTTCTTCAAGCCATTGAGAAGTTCCTGCAGCAGGGCCGCCGGCCCGTCGAAAGCGTGCACCAGGTTTGCGGTGGACGCACCGTCTTCGATCACGGAAGCGAGAAACTCATCCGCTTGCCGCGCGGCATTGGCGGTCTGCGCTTTCTTCACCTTCTTCTCCGCATTCACCGCCGCGCTCTTGAGCTCATCGCGATGCTTCCTGATCGTTGCAAGCAGGGTGTTGATTTCGGTGATGTCCCCGCGCGCCACCACCGCTTCCACGACATAGTGGGGAAGCTCTGCCACGCTGATCGGATCTGCCCCGGCCGCTTCCAAATTCGCGTTGGCCGCCGCGAGCTTGCGTTCTGCAGCCTGGGTCTCCTCGAAGATCGCGAGCCCTTCCTCCTGCAGCGCCTCCCACGCCGCCTTGCCGCAGACCGCCTCGATGCGCCGCGTTCCAGCCGCAATCCCTTCCTCCTTCTTGATCTTGAAGAGTCCGATCTCCCTCGTGTTCCGCACGTGGGTTCCCCCGCAAAGCTCCATCGAGTATCCGTTCAGGGCCTGCGCTTCTCCCCCGATCTGCACCACGCGCACCTCGGCGCCATACTTGTCGCCGAAGAACTGGATGATGTCGTCGCGCCCCTGCACTTCCGGGTAGGGAACCTCCTTCCAGCTCACCGGTTGTCCGGCCTGGATGCAGGCGTTCACCTTCTCCTCGATTTCGGCAATCTGCTCCGCGCTGACTGCTCCCGAGGTGAAGTCAAAACGCAGTCGATCCACCGCCACCAGTGATCCCTGCTGGGTGGCGTCCGCCGAAACAACCTCGTGCAGGGCCCAGTGCAAGAGGTGGGTGGCGCTGTGATGGGCCTCGATGGGACGCCGCCGC
Organism: Roseibacillus sp.; assembly: GCA_046581525.1. Taxonomy (GTDB): domain Bacteria; phylum Verrucomicrobiota; class Verrucomicrobiia; order Verrucomicrobiales; family Akkermansiaceae; genus Roseibacillus_B. Next base: position 3,398 of record JAYGGC010000052.1, read on the forward strand.
TCCGGGTCGAGCCTGAGGGTCACCTTGTCGCCTGGTTTCAATTCGCCCGCTTGATCTTCAGGCACTCCATGGGCCCGCGCACCGCCAATCTGCTGCACGGCCACGACCGGGATCTCCCTTCCCTCAACTACCAGAGTTCCCGTATCTCCCACCTGGCCGCCCATCTCCGCGTAAAGGGGCGTCTGGTCGGTGATGATCCATTTCACCTCGTCGGCAGCGTGCTCTTCGAGAACGGTTGCTTCGCATTCGTCCTGCCCAAAGCCCACGAAGTTCGTGACGACCTCGGTGGCGATCTCGAGGGCCCGGAGCACGTCGGCCGTCTTGTCCCCGCGACTGATCCTCTCGTGCTCGTCCCTCGCCTCCCGGTAGCCGTCCTCATCGAATTCCAAGTGCTGCTCCCTGCAAAGCAAGGCCGTGAGCTCCTTGGGAAACCCATAGGTCGCTTCCAGGGTGAAGGCAGACTGGCCCGGAAAGATGGCCTCGGAAAGAGAGCCCACCTCCTTCTCAAAGAGGGCAAGTCCGCGATCCAGGGTTTCGTTGAAGGACGATTCTTCTTCCGCGAGGACGGCCTTGATCTTGTCCGCATTGGCTTCCAACTCGGGAAAGGTTGCCTTCATGGCGTCCACCACAGTGTCCACCAGCTTGGACAGAACGTGCGTCTTCTCCGAGAATCCCAGTTGCCGCCCGTAGCGCACCGCACGCCGGAGGATTTGGCGAACCACCGCGCCCCGCTTTTTCTTGTCGGGCAGGATCCCGTCCGCGATCGCAAAGCTCAGGGTTCGGATATGATCGCCAAGAACGCGGAAGGCCACCGCGTCCTTCATCTCTTCGGACAACTCCTGGCCAGGCGCCGGATAGACATCGACGTATTTCTTCCCGCTCAATTCTTCCAGCCTGTCGAAGAGCGGACGAAAAACATCGGTGTTGTAGTTCGACGGTTTGCGCGAGAAGTCGGTGAAGCCTTTCGTGTTCTGGATGATCGAGCACGCCCGCTCAAATCCCAATCCGGTGTCAACGTGCCTGGAGGGCAGATCGCGAAAGGTCCCATCCGCTTCGGCATTGAACTGGATGAAGACGAGATTCCAGATCTCGATGCACTGGTCGCTCTCCTTGTTGACCAGGGCACCCTTGGTGTCGCCCTCCGGAGTGAGATCGACATGCAATTCCGAACAGGGCCCGCAGGGACCGGTCGCCCCCATCATCCAGAAGTTGTCGGCCTTGTTGCCATCCACGATCTGGACATCCGGATCACACCCGGCCTTCTTGAAGAGGACCTTCCAGTGATCGTAGGCTTCCTGGTCGAATTCCGAGGGATCTCCTTCCCCGGGACGATAGACCGTGGCGTACAACCGTTCGGGCGGAAACCCCCACCGTTCGACCACGAGCTCCCACGCCCAGTTGATGGCCTCCTCCTTGAAGTAATCGCCGAAGGACCAGTTCCCCAGCATCTCGAAAAAGGTGTGGTGATAAGAGTCCTGTCCCACATCATCGAGGTCATTGTGCTTGCCGCCGGCCCGGATGCACTTCTGCGTGTCGGTCGCTCGCGCCGGATTGTAGGGCGCCTTGTCGGTCCCCAGGAAGTAGGGCACAAACTGGTTCATCCCCGCATTGGTGAAGAGCAGCCCGGGCGACTGCGGCAGGAGCGAGGCCGAAGGGACAATGGTGTGCCCCTTCTCCACAAAGAAGTCCAGGAAGCTCTGACGGATTTCCGCGGCGGTCATGGGGCGGAGATTTGGAACCGCAATCGCAGGCCTTAGCAAGACCGGAGATGGAGGCGGCCCCAAAAAATGCCCTTCGCCGCAATGGCCGTCCGGGCGCGGAACTTGGGGAATGACGTGCGCATTCGTTCCATGCTAATTAAGGGGGACAAGATGCAACGCCGCCTCATCGTCATGCGCCACGCCAAGAGTTCCTGGAACAGCGCAGCCCAGACCGACCACGAGCGTCCACTCAATGAGCGGGGCCGGGGAGATGCTCCCCGCGTTGGCGCCGCCCTGGTGGAGCTTGGTTGGGTGCCGGATCTGGTGCTCAGCAGCGATGCGCAGCGAACCCGCGAGACTCTGGCAGGGATGAATGAGTCCTTTCCCGGTGAAATCTCGGCCACCTTCCTCCCCTCGTTCTATCACAGTGGAGTGAGCGCGGTGCGCGAGGAAGTTCCCACCGTCGATCAGGCGGTAGGATGCCTCATGGTGTTGGGACACAATCCCGGCTGGGAGGATCTCGTGCAGTCGCTCACGGGAGAGAGGGTCATGATGAAGACCGCGACTGCCGCACTCCTGACCCGCGATCTCGCCGCCTGGCAGTCGGCCTTCGACTCCGGCAGCTGGAATCTCGAGAAGGTCATCTATCCGCGGGAGCTCTGAGCCGCTGCGGACTCGCTGTCGCGCTGGCCCCAGGGGGGCTTGGCCGGGTTGACTGCGGGAGTCGGCGCGACTAGGTTCGCCGCCCACCCCAAGCCTCAAGATGACCAAGACCCCCTTACGCCTTCTCGGTGCAATCTGCTTCCTCGCGATCGCGCCCGCCTCCACTTCTGCCGAGTCAATCGCGCGCACCTGGAACGAGGAACTCCTCGCAGCCGTCCGGCTCTCCTTTCCGGACCCGCCCGTCCACTCCCGAAATCTCTTCCACATTTCGGTCGCGATCTACGATGCCTGGGCCGCCTACGACCCTACCGCGGTGGGATACTTTCATCGCGAGACCGCCACTGCCGTCGATGTCGCCGCTGCTCGTCACGAGGCCGTCAGCTACGCCGCCTATCGGCTTCTGACCTACCGCTACTCGACCCGCAGACACCCCACTACCTCCGATGACAACGCGCTCGCCGCCCAGGCCAACTTCGATTCGCGCCTTGCGGCCCTGGGATACCTCGCGAGTAACGACATCACCGTTGGTGACAGCCCGGCGGCGGTCGGGAACCGCGTGGCCGAAACGATCATCAATTTCACCGCGGGTGACGGTTCCAATGAAGCCGGTGGCTTCACCGATGCGACCTACACCCCGGTCAACGATCCGCTCATCCTCAAGCACTTGGGCACCATCATGAACGATCCCAACCGCTGGCAGCCGCTGGAGTTTGTGGAAGCGTTTTCGCAAACCGGCCAACCTCTCGAATTCACAATCCAGTCCTTCATCGGCTCCCACTGGGGAGACGTTTGGCCCTTCGCTCTCAGCCGCGAACCCGGACAGGCGGTCTATCTCGATCCTGGCACTCCGCCCCAACTTGAAGGCACGGGCGACGCCGAATTCAAGGCCGACGTCGTGGAGGTGATTCGCCGCAGCAGTTTGCTGGACCCCTCAATCGGTCCCATGATCGATTGCTCCCCGGGCAAGATTGGCAACAACACCCTCGGAACGAACGATGGCACTGGTTACGGAGTGAACCCGATCACCTCCACGGCCTACCTGCCCAACATGGTGAACGAGGCCGATTTCGGGCGGGTCCTCGCCGAGTACTGGGCCGACGGTCCGGAGTCCGAAACTCCTCCCGGTCACTGGAACGTGCTCGCCAACGAGGTGGTCGACCATCCCTCCTTCGAGCGTCGCTTCGGGGGCCCCGGCGGCCCGCTCCTCGACGAACTCGAGTGGGACGTGAAGATGTACTTTCTCATCAATGCCGCGGTGCACGACTCGGCGGTCGCAGCCTGGGGATGCAAGCGCGCCTACGACTACGTGCGCCCCATCAGCAGCATCCGCTACATGGGCGGGCTCGGGCAGTCGAGCGATCCGAACGGACCTTCCTTCAACTCGGAAGGGCTGCCTCTTGTTCCCAACCTGATCGAAGTTGTCAGCGCGGTCACCACTCAGGTGGGTGGAAGGCACCGCCATCTCGGCCTGGGAGCGGTTGGCGAGATCGCGATCCGGACCTGGACCGGCGAGCCGGAGGACCCCGCAACGCAAACCGGCGGCGTGGACTGGATCTTCGCCGAAAATTGGCTTCCCTACCAGCGCGACACCTTCGTCACTCCGGCCTTCGCCGGCTACATCTCGGGTCACAGCACCTTCAGTCGGGCAGCTGCGGAAATCCTCACCCGCATGACGGGCAGCAAGTTCTTCCCTGGCGGATTGGGGACTCACGAGGTGGGCGCACTCGAGTTCGAACTCGGCCCCAGTGCCCCCGTCCAACTCCAGTGGGCGACCTACTACGACGCCGCCGACCAGGCCGGCATCTCGCGGCTCTACGGTGGCATTCACGTCCCGGTCGACGACGGCCCGGGCCGGATGGTGGGATCAATGTGCGGAATCGGAGCCTGGAATCTCGGGATCAAGTACCTCGACGGCAGCATCCTCAATGAGGCCCCGCAGCTCACCGTCACCCCGCTGCCCAACTTTCGGTTTCGCCTCGACTGGCGGCAATACCGCGGCCTCTTCTACAAGGTCCGGCGCAGCCCCGACCTGCAGAATTTCACCGACGAGTTTCCCTTCGTCCGCGCCACCGACGATCGCGCCTCATACAGCATTGGTCTCCCTTTCCCGACCCCGAACCGGGAGTTCTACCAGGTTCAGCAATCGGAGTAATTCAATGGGGTGCGCCACTCGCCCGGGAGTCCTCAGTTGCGCTGCACCCGCACAAAGTGCTCGGGCAGCGTGAGCGGAAACTGCCTCGTGGTGGTAACCCTGCCGGAATCGCCCGGCACGTTGAACAGGGTGGGCTCGATATTCCAGAGGGAGTGATCCTGCCCCACGTAGCCCCCCAGATCCGCCGACACCGAAACTCCGCCCTCCTCAAAGACATTGTTCGCGATAATGCAGTTCTCGCCCGAGGCCGCGTATTGGCATTCCACGGCGGCAATTTTGGGGACCCTCGTCCCGAATCCCGTGTTGGTGGCGATCGTGCAATGGATCAGGGAAGTCAGGGGCGCAGCGAGAAAAATTCCAGGAGTGCCAGGGAGGACAGACGTGCCGAATTCCGCAGGCGTTCCCCGCCTTCCTCCCCGGTTTTCTGTGACGGTGCAGTTCACCATCGTGAGTATTTTAGTCAATTGGCCAAAACCCGAGGGCTGAGCTACATGAATTGTGCCGTTCCCGCCCCGCCCGGCGGAGGGCGCGCTCGCCAACGGTTGACCGCGGCCAGACGGTCCAGCGCATAATCAAGCTGCGCCCAGGGCGATGGCAATCTGTTTCACTGTCTGAAGCACGGACCGTGCTCACTTGTGGCAGGGACCTCACCGCCTTCCGATCATCGACATGTTGTGGTGGTCGCGCAAAAATGCAAATTTACCGCTCTCCGTCGCGACGACCACTTCGTGTTCCTTTTTCTCGTTGCTCGGCGGACCCGCGGAGCTCCCAATGGTCGGTCCCCGCAAGATTGCGAGGTCGACGGCCCCCGGCGGAACAGTCGCAAATTGGACATAGGGAGTCTGATTGAACTTGGCCGGCAGAACTGCCAGCGCGCCCAGACTTAAGGCCCTTCCCCGCTTGGGGGAGGAGGCCTTGGTTCCGAGGATGGCCGCCGAGGTGGTGGCCTTGGATTGCTCTTCCTTCTTGTGCAGCGGACCCGCTGTTACGTGCAGGGGCCGTCATGCCCCCGAAAAAATGGGCCGGGCCGCAAACTCGAAGGCGTTC
>JAYGGC010000146.1:0-18664 GCA_046581525.1 Roseibacillus sp.
CGCCTATGAACCCGGGCAGTTTTACCGACGAGAGCTCGATCCCCTCCTCGCCATTCTCAAAGCAACGGGGGAGCAGTTCCAGGCCATCGTGATCGACGCCTATTGCCATCTCGATGCAGGAGGCACACCCGGCCTGGGCACCCATCTTTACAATGCCCTCGAAAAAACCGTAGCCATCATCGGCGTTGCCAAGAATCGGTTCCGCGACACTGCACACGCGATCGAACTCTTACGTGGTGAGAGCCAACGTCCGCATTTCATCACAGGCATCGCGATCTCGACTTCCCTCGCCGCGGAGCACATCCAAGGCATGCACGGCGCCCGTCGTCACCCCACCCTCTTGAAGCTGGCCGATCAACTATCCCGAGCCCACCTTTCCTGAAAATCTCCTCGCTTCACTACCGTATCCGTCATCCCGTAATCACCACCCATGAAACACCTCGCCACCCTCTTCCTCCTTCTTGCTTCCTTCCTGGTGCCTCTTTCTGCAGCGGCCAAGTCGCCCAACATCATCCTGGTCATGACCGACGACCAGGGCTACGGGCCGGTCGGGAAGAACGGCCACCCGTGGATCCGCACCCCCAACCTCGACAAGCTTTACGACACCAGCGTGCGCTTCACCCGCTTCCTCGTGAGTCCCACCTGCTCGCCCACCCGCTCGGCCATCATGACCGGGCGGCACCCGCTGAAGAATGGCGTGACCCACACCATCCTCGAGCGCGAGCGCATGACCCTCAAGGCCACCATTCTTCCCCAAGTCCTCAAAACCGCGGGTTACACCTCGGGCATCTTCGGGAAGTGGCACCTCGGCGACGAGGATGCCCACCAACCCAACAAGCGCGGCTTCGACGAAGCCTTCATCCACGGCGCGGGTGGGATCGGCCAGGCCTACAACTGCTCCTGCGCCGACGCCCCGGGCAACAAGTACTTCAACCCCGTCATCCGCCACAACGGATCCTTCGTGAAGACCGGGGGCTACTGCACAAACCTCTTCTTCACCGCTGCGTTGGGATGGATCAAGGAACAGAAGGACAAGGATGCGCCCTTCTTTGCCTACATCGTCACCAACGCCCCGCACGGACCGTTCATTGCTCCGCCATCCAACACGAAGCACTTCACGGATCTCGGCTTCGCCAAAAGCACCGCCGGCTTCTATGGGATGATCGAAAACATCGACGAGAACATGGGTCGCCTCATGGCCAAGTTGGAGGAATGGAAGCTCTTCGAGAATACCGTCCTGATCTTCATGTCCGACAACGGGATGACCGGCGGAGGCTCGGGTCGGGGGGGCAAACCGCTCGGGAAGCTCCCGGACGGAACACCCATGATGATGTACAACGCCGGCATGAAGGGCCAGAAGGGCAGCGCCGACGAGGGCGGGGTGCGCGTGCCGTTCTTCGCGCGCTGGGACGGCAAGTTCCCGGCCGGACGGGACGTCAGCTATGTCTCGGCTCACATCGATATCCTCCCCACCCTCGCAGAGATCGCCGGAGCGAAGATCCCGGAAGACCAGGTCGAAGGCCGCAGTCTCGTGCCCTTCCTCAAGAACCTGAAGATCAAGCCCAAGGACCGCTACCTCTTCACCCACAAGGCTCGCTGGAAAACCGGCTCCGAGCCCAACGATTACCAATGGAAGAATTTTGCGGTGCGCAGCGGCCGCTTCCGCCTGGTGGGAGACCAGCTCTTCGACATGGTGGAAGATCCCGGCCAGAAGAAGGATGTCTCCGCAGAGAATCCCCTCGCGGTGAAGCAAATGCGCGAGGCCTATGACAAGTTCTGGAAGGAAGCCCGTCCCCTCATGGTCAACGAGAAGGCGCCCATGTCGAAGACCCGGCCCTTCCACGTCTGGTACAAGGAGCAGATGGAGAAGGGTGGGATTCCCGATTGGGTGCCGCCGATCCTGGAGTAAGCAGTGCCCAGTATACAGTGAACAGACCGCTCCGGTGTCTACCAAATCGGGGCAACCTCAAATCGAGAAGTCTGATACTGAATACTGTATTTTGATTGCTGAAATGCCCGACTGCCCAAACTGCGGTTTTCCCATCGACCCCTCGCATCATGCGACGTGCCCGAAATGCGACAGCACGCTGCACGCTTCGGCGAGCTTGGGAATTCTTGAGCTCGATGTCTGTCATTCCGGAGAATCGTGGGAGGAAGCCGCGCGCAAGATCGAACAGGCCATCGATCAGGGGATTCATTGGGGACACAAGGGCGTCAAGATCGTCCATGGCTATGGCTCAAGCTCCGGGCGTTCCGTGATCGGCCCGCGCGCGATCGCCCTCATGCGGCACCTTGCGGAACGGACGGGTGGACGCTTTACGAAAGACCGGCATAATCCAGGGGCGAGCATTGTCTGGCTTAACCGGTAAAATCCCCACATCCGCCGAGTTTTAGCACTGATCTCCCTCTCTCTGCGCCGCAGGTTGCCTTTCTCATACTATGAGTTGCCGCCCGGGGGGAGTTGGTTAAAATGTGCTGCCATTCCCCCAATCCCCATGCCCTTCAAGTCCTCCTGCGCCATCGCGCTCTTGGTTTCCAGTCTCGTACTATCTCAAGCTCACGCCGGACCGGTCATCAGCGAGTTCATGGCCGCCAACAAATCCGCTCTTTACGACGAAGATGGCGAGTCCAGTGACTGGATCGAGCTTCACAATCCGGACTCAGCAGCCATCGATCTTGGCGGTTACTTCCTCACCAACGACCCCGGCCACCGGACCAAGTGGCAACTGCCTTCGCCAACCTCCCTGCCCGCCGGGGGAACCTTGATCGTTTTTGCTTCGAACAAGGATCGAGACGTCGGCGAATTGCACGCCAACTTCCGACTCAGCAAGAATGAGGGCAGCTATCTCGCACTTGTCGACAACGACGGCCAGACCATCATCTCCGAGTTTGCGGACTACCCGGAGCAGTTCGAAGACTTTTCATACGGTTTGGCGCAGACTGGATCAACCGCCACGCTGGCCTTCGTGCAGGAGAATGATGCCTGCACCCTGCTCGTGCCGACGGGCGATATCGGAACGACCTGGAAGAACATTTCCTTCGACGACACGGGTTGGCGGGCAGCGACAACCGGGATCGGCTACGAGCGGTCCGGCGGCTATGAAAATCTGTTCGGCGCAAACAGTGATGTCGAGAGCGAGACCTACGGAACGAACTCGACCGTCTACATCCGCATCCCATTCTCGGTGGCCTCCTTCGAGGGTCTCACCAGTCTCACGCTGCGCATGAAGTACGATGACGGATTCATCGCTTACCTCAACGGAGTCGAGGTCGCCTCGGGAAATCCTCCTTCCAACCCCCCTACCTGGAACTCCGACGCCAGTAGTGACCACAGCGACAATCTCGCGGTGATTTTCGAAGACACTGACATCACGGTTCACGCGGGGGTTCTTCGCGGCAGCAATGTCCTCACCATCCACTTGATGAACGGAGACACGACAAGTTCTGACCTCCTCGCCCTGCCGCGCCTGGAAGCAGAGTATGTCAGCAATCCCGGGCTCGGCGATGCGGGCTACTTCCAGCAATCGTCGCCCGGCACCTCCAACGGCACCGACCAGGGTCTTCCCGCCGGGCCGGTGACATTTTCTGTCCCAGGCCGGGGATTCACCGGATCGTTTTCAGTCAGTCTCAGCACGCCCTCACCTGCAGCTCAGATTCGCTACACCACCAACGGCAACGTGCCGACGACTTCTTCATCGTTGTACACCTCCCCAATCTCGGTCCGCTCCTCAACCTTGATGCGGGCGCGCTCGTTCGAAGCGGGCCTCGCGCCCGGAGTAGTTGGAGAGCAGGGCTACATCAGACTCGCGAGTAGCGCCCTGAGTTTCAGCTCGGACATCCCGGTCGTGATCATGGAACGCTTCTCCGGCGGGCCGACCGCCGCCAATGGCAAGACCTTCACCTTCTTCGCCTTCTTTGAACCGGACCCGGGCACCGGAAGAACCTTACTCAACAAGCCCTACGCCCTCGGCACCCGGGGAGGCTGGAAAGTGCGCGGTTCCTCGTCGGCGGGATTCGCGAAGAAGGCCTTCAGCATCGAAGCCTGGAACGAGTTCAATAGAAACAAGAACATCAGTCCGCTGGGCCTGCCCGAGGAGTCCGACTGGATCCTCAACGCGCGTTCGGTATTCGACCGCTCCCTGATGCGCAATGCCTTCATCTTCGAACTCAGCAACCAAACCGGCCGCTACGCAACGCGCACAAAGTTCGTCGAACTCTTTAAGGACGACAACGGCGGCGATCTTTCCTTCAACAACGACTATGACGGGGTCTACACCTTTATGGAAAAGATCTCGCGCGACAAGGAGCGCGTCGATGTTGAGCGCCTTCCCCGAAGCGTGACCAGCGAACCCGGAATTGCGGGCGGCTACATGCTCAAGATCGATCGCCTCGACCCGGGAGACTCCGGAGTGTCGGCCGGTGGGCGCACCCTCGGCTGGGTCTATCCCAAGGAAGACGATGTGTCCCCGGCGCAGGTGACCTGGATCCGCAATCACATCAACGACATGAATGTGGCGCTCAATGCGACCGACTATACGGACCCTGTGACTGGTTACGCAAAGTACATCGATGTCGACTCCTGGGTCGATCACCACCTCCTCAACGTTCTCGCCCTCAACGCCGACGCGCTGCGCCTGAGCACCTACTTCTTCAAAACGCGCGACGGAAAAATCGAGTCCGGTCCCATCTGGGATTTCGACCGCTCGATGGAGTCGACCGACAGTCGCGACAACAACCCGTCGACCTGGTCGGGTGGCACCAATTACTTCACCTACCCATGGTGGTCCCGGCTCTTCACGGACGAGAACTTCTGGCAGAATTACATCGACCGCTACTTCGAGTTGCGCGACGAGTCCTGGTCGACTGCCAATGTCCACGCCATCATCGACGGCATGGCGGCCGAGCTCAACGAGTCGCAGGTACGCAATTTCCAGCGCTGGTCCGATCAGCCGCGCTTCGGCAGCTACCGGGGGGAGGTCAACCACTTGAAAGACTGGCTCGGCACGCGCCTCAACTGGATGGACGGTCAGTTCGCACCACGGCCCAATTCGAATCGCGCAGCCGGAATCTATGCGCCCGGGACCACCGTCACGCTGAACGCCTCCCTCACCGGTGGACAGAAGATCTTTTACACCCTCGACGGTAGCGACCCGCGGCCGCAATCGGACAGTGGCACTGTATCGGGGACGACGCTATTCGATGAAACGCAACCGATTCGCGTGCTGGTACCGACCACCGATATCGGCACCACCTGGCGCGGAGGCAACGAGCCCTTCAATGACAGCACGTGGATCGCAGGGATCAACGGAGTCGGCTACGAACGGAGCAGCGGATACGAGAGTTTCATCAATGTGGACGTCAATTCCGAGATGGCCACCCGCACCACCTGCTACATCCGCATTCCCTTCAATGTCGACGGGGCCGAACTCGCGACCTGGAACTTCATGACCCTCCAGATGCGCTACGACGATGGCTTTGTGGCCTACCTGAACGGAACCCGCCTGGTGGGATCCAACGACCCTAGTCCCTTGCTCTTCGGCTCGTCTGCCGTGCAGACCAATGACGATGGCTCCGCAGTGAGCTACGAGAACTTCAATGTCACCGCCCTCCTCGGATCGCTCCAGGCCGGACAGAACATTCTCGCCATCCACGCCCTCAACGAGAGCACCGGGAGCAGCGACTTCCTGAACCAGTCCCGGATCGTGGCCGGATTCGACGAAGGGGGCGGAAACGGAACGGGCGGGATTGAATATACCGGCCCCATCACTCTCACGGGAACCTCGCGGCTCTTCGCGCGCGTCTTCGACCCATCCGGAGGACACTCGACAAATTCGAGGCAAACCCCGGTGGGCACCGGTTGGAGTGCGCCGCTCGAGGTCGAATACCTCGTCAACGAAGTGCCCGCAAATTCCTCGAACCTCATCATCAGTGAGATCATGCACGACCCCTACGACCTCGGGGATGCACTCACCGAGGACGGCGCCTTCGAGTGGATCGAATTGCAGAACATCTCGGGCGGCCCGATTTCCCTCACCGGAGTCAGGTTTCTCGACGGCATCGAGTTTGTCTTTCCAGGGCGCAGCCTTTCCGCCGGGGAACGCGTGCTGGTGGTGCGTAACCAGGCCGCCTTCGAGCAGGTCTACGGAACCGGCCGAAGCGCGCAAATTGCGGGCCAGTTCGACCTCGCCCTCGACAACCTGGGCGAGCTTCTCATTCTCACCGCTGCAAATGGCGCAGTGATCCAAAGCTTCGCCTACTCGAACTCCGGAGCCTGGCCCGCTGAGGCCGACAATGGTTACTCCTTGCAGTTCGAATCAGGCGACCCCGCGGACGGGGCAAACTGGCTGCCCAGCCGTAGCCTGCTTGGTTCGCCAGGAACGGAAGATCCCAGCTCTGCTGCACTGGCTGACATTTTCGTCAATGAAGTCCTCACCAACTCGGTCACCCCACTGGTCGACGAGATCGAGCTCTACAATCCGAATATCGGCGACCTCAATGTGGGCGGATGGTTTCTCACCGACGATTTGAGCCAGCCCGAGAAGTTCCGCATCCCCGACAACACCATGGTTCCCGGCGGGGGATTCCTGACCTTCGATGAATCCGACTTCAATCCCACCCCGGGCGTGGGAATAAGTTTCGCACTCGATTCCTTCGGCGAAGAAGTTTTCCTCATCGCCGCGACACCGACCGGCGATCGCCTCGATTACCTCTCTGGCTTCGACTTTGGCGACGCCTCCGCGGGCGTGACCTACGGGCGTCACGTGATCTCGACAGGAGCCGCGCACCATGTGCCGCTGGTCTCGGCCACCCTTGGAAACGCAAACTCCACCCCGGTCGCCGGTCCGCTCGTCATCACCGAGCTCATGTATCATCCCGCCCCCTTCGAATCGGAATTCGTCGAGATTCAAAACATTTCCGGACAGGCCATCCCCCTCGCCAACGCCGAGGTGAGTGGAATCGGGTTCGTCTTCGATACCGGCGCTCCGCCCCTCGCCCCGGGCGGGATCGTGGTGCTCTCGGAGATCGATCCGGCCACCTTCCGCTCCACCTACAACGTGCCCGCGGCGGTTGCGGTCTACGGTCCTTATCCAGGGAACCTCGATAATGGAGGCGAGCGCGTGCGCGTAGGCATTCCCGAATCGACCGGTGTGCCAGCCGAGCCCGATCTCCTCGTCGCGGTCGACACCGTGATCTACTCCGACGATGCCCCCTGGCCCTTGTCTGCCGATGGCAGCGGAAACTCCCTTGAGCGCAGTGGGCCCGGTGGCTACGGCGGCGAACCGCTAAGTTGGGAAGCGTCGGACAGTGTCGGCGGCACGCCCGGACTGGTCGGGCCCGTGCCAACCGATTGGCGTTCTCAGTTCTTCACCGCCGCCGAACTCGCCAACCCGAACATTTCCGGAATCTTCGCCGACGCCGACGGAGACAAGTTGGTGAATGCCCTCGAGTACCTCCTCGGGTCCGACCTCCGCGACGGCGCTTCCCGCAACCCACCGGAGGCCAGGGTCGTCGAACTCGGTGGCCAGGACTTCGTCGAGTTTTCCTTCATCCTGCGCGACGGTGTGACCGAGTTCGTCGCCGAGATCCAAGAGTCTTCCGATCTACAGAATTGGAGCGATGCCTCCGGCAGTCTCACCCTGGTCAACACCACCCCCAATGGCGACGGCACGAGCACGCTCACCTATCGGGGCAACAGTCCGATCGATCCCGCCGTTGATCTCTACTTCCGAGTCCGTGCCGTCGAGGTGCCCTAGCAAGAATGGCGCAAGGTTAAGGCTCGTCCTCGAGCCTTCGTCGCTCTACGCCAAGGTTGGCCCTTGGCAGCTCCGCGGAAACCAGAGACTCACGCGCTACCTCCCCCACGGTCGCATACCCATCCATATCGTGCATCGTGTATCGTGCATCCGACCTTCGCCTTCCGATCTCCCTGCCCTCGATCTCCGCTTCTAACCTAGCGCCATTCGCCCTGGGAGCTGCTAGTCACTCGCTTCTTCCAGGACCGTCTCCGCGATCCTGGCCTGAGGGGATTCCGGATCGCGTTTGAGAAAGCGCGCGAGAAAGTGCCGGGCGTGCGGATCGCCCGCCTTTGCCAGGTCCACCGCTTCATCGAATCCCTTGTCGAGATACGAGAGGTCGCGAGGAACCACGGGATTCTCCAGGTTCTTCCAGTAGTACTTCAGGTCGTCGGACTCCCAGTCGCGGTAGACATCCTCCCAACCCAGTTGATTGAAGAGATTCAAGTGCGGGAGGAGCATGTGCTCGGCAATGGGATCGCCGATCGCCTGGTAGCGGTTATCGAGGGACACCCGCAGCCGGTTCTCGGTCACATTGGGAAGGGCCTTGTGGATGGTGAGGGCCGGGAAGATCAGGGTGTCGCCGATTTCATAGTCGGTCGAATGCCATGCGCGTACCCGTTCCTCTTCCCCGAGTTCGACATCCAGCGCCCCGGCACCCAGCGAGAAGTGATGTTCGAGAACTTGGTCGGTCTTGTGCGAGCCGGCCAACATTGCCAGGCCGCCAAGTTCGCGTGGGCAATCCCCGACCGGGGCCCAACAGGTAAGGGTCTGGAAGTTCCCCTGGAAGTGGACGAAGTCCTGGTGCGCCGGGGTGGTGTGCTCGGTGTAGTGCGGGAACCAGAGCCGCGCGATCTTCTGGGGGTGCGGCATGGCCGGCTTGCCGTAAATCTGTTCCACCATGCCGAGAACGTCCGGCTGGTGCGCCGCACAGTGAAAGGACTCGAGCTTGTAGACCTCGTGATAGACGTCGGTGTACTCGACATCGCCTTCCGTACAGCGCGCGTCGAGATTGGCGATCCCGTCCGCCGGATCCGTTCCCGCCACCAGCCATCCGCCCCCCTGCATGACCATGAGCATCTCGCGACGGAGCGCTCTCAGACGATCAGGATTCTGAAGCTGCTTGAAAAAGAGATAGCCATCCTGATCAAGCCGCCGACGCAATTCTTCCGCGTCATCTCGCGCCTCGTTGGAGACTCGAAGCTCAATCCAGTCCTGCTGCCCTGTGTCCGTTTGCGCCATGCGCCAGCCGATTCATGGCCGGAATCCCGGCGGGAGACAATCCCTCATCTGTTCACAGGAACGTCGAGCTTGATGAACTCGGCCTTTTTGTGCGGGGCCAGGATCCTTACCCGCCAGCTCTGCTTCGCCTCCAACACCACCGGCTCGGCGATCTTGTTCCACTTTCGCTCTTTGACGGTTGGTTTCATCGTTACGGTGGCTGATCACGTCGAACTGCATCTCGCCCGTGGTGGACGGGTGGGAGTGGAGACTGGGATCGACCGTGACCCGTGCCTCCCGCAATCACTATCAATTCCGGCGTGCATTCTACCCGCGATCCCCCACAACTTTGGCCCCGCCATGAATCGAGCTACCGTTCTCTTCCTCTCCGTCCTCCTCCTCACCCTTCTCCCTCTGCAAGCGCAGACCAACGAAGATGACAAGACTCTCCGCGTCTTCATCTTCGCGGGGCAGTCGAACATGGTGGGCTCCGATTCCAAGGTTGCCGACATTGTGCGCTTTCCTCCCTTCGCCGGACTCGAGGAGGCGCAGAGTGATGTGAAGTATCTCTACTGCCTCGGCCGCGAGAACAAAACGCGGTCGGAGAGCTGGGTCGACTTGCAGCCGGTCAACAAGATCGTCGGTCCCGAGCTGAGCTTCGCCCGCGTGGTCACGCAGACCATCAAGGCACCCATCGCCATCATCAAGGTGGCGGCTGGTGGCACGCACCTGGGCGGAGACTGGAATCCTGATGAGCCGATCGGATTCAAGATGTACCCGCTAGCCCTCGACACGATCAAGGCTGCGCTCGCGGATCTCGACAAACAGAAGATCGCCTGGCGGCTCGAAGGGTTCATGTGGCACCAGGGCGAGAACGACATGTTTCAGAAAGACTACATGCCGAACTACGGTGTGAACCTGAAGAACTTTCTCGCCAAGTGGCGCCGCGATCTGAAGAGCCCCAAGTTGAAGTTCTACATCGGTGAACTCTGCACCAAGACGATCTGGGGCATGGATCTGCGCCCGCGCATGTATGCCATCAGCCTGGGGCAGCGAGCGGTCACCGAAGTCGATCCGTTTGCGGAGTACATTCCGACCTCCCACGTGGGTGTGGAGATCGGGGGTGGGGTAGGCCTGCACTACCACTACGGTACGCTCGGTCAGTTGGAGCACGGGGTGAACTATGCGGACGCCTACCTGCGAACGATCGGAAAGGAACTCAAGCGCGCCCGTCCGCTCAAGACCTGGCCTTATAAAAAGGGCAGCGCCATCAAACTTTTCGTGCTGGCCGGACACCGCAACATGGAGGGCGAGCGAGCCTTCATCCAGGAGCTCAAGACCCTGAAGGGAAAGGGTGCGCTGCTTCAAGACAACGCGAAAATCGCCTACAAATACAGCGTCGGTGGCGGCTTCAAGACTTCGGACGGATGGGAGCCGCTCGGCCCGGCAGGTCCCTATGACACCTTCGGTCCCGAGCTGAGTTTTGGAGCGACGCTGCAGGATCGCGGAGTTGCCAATATCGCAATCGCCAAGTTCACCCACAGCGGATCACAAGTTATCGACTGGACCCCCGGGGGCAGTGACGCCAAATCGCGCAACCTCTACCCCCACTTCATCGCCTTCATCAAGGAGGCGATCGCCGAACTCGAGGAGAAAGGAAACCAGGTCGAGTTGCAGGGCATCTACTATCACCTCGGGGAGAACGACATGTCCTTCGGCCCACACCGCAGGAAGTCACCCGCTTGGCTGCAGTCGACCATCGCGCAAAGCCGCCTCGATTTGAAGCGGGCCACTCTGAGGTGGATCGTGAGCCAGCAACCTCCCACCGATGACAAGCGCGTGAACGAGATCGACGTCGTCGCCGCGATGGAAACGGTCGCCGCCGCCGATCCGCATTTGATTCACCTGAAGGCCTTTGACCTTCCCGCACAGGAGAAGAAGCTGGTGATCACCACCGAGGGAATCGTGCAACTGGGTGAGATCATGGCCGGGGCCGTGAAGGACTGACTCTGGACAAGAACGCCATCGACGCTGCCGACGGAATCCCCGGAAACCTGACGCATCTCTGCGTGCGGGTGGAGGTGTCCATGCCGTAGGCACCATTCACAAAGTCTGGGTGCAATGGGAGAATCGCGAGATCCGGCCCATCATCCCGGACCGCTGTTACAAGTGCCACGGGCCGGGCGCCACCCTTCAAACGGATTTCGACTTCCGCTCACAGGCGCTCTCTCCCAGAGTCGCCCCATGCGACTCCCGCTCGTCACTGGAAATTGGATCGCCCTGGTCGCCCTGGGGGCCGCCTTGGCGGGTTGCGGGAAGAAGGAGGAACCGAGCAAAAATGGAACCGACCCTCGTGGCATCGCGATCGCGCCCCCTCCCAATTTGAATCCGGGCGAGGTGCGCAAGGACGCGCTTTCCCTGCGGCAGGCCAGCGGGAAGACTCTCTTCGAACGCGTATCCGCAGACGAGTCCGGACTCGACTTCGTCCACCGCTGGGCGCCGCGGGACGAAGATGAGCGCGAATTGATCACCACCTCCTTTGCCGGCGGTGGCGTGGCATTGGGAGACATTGACAACGACGGTTTGCCCGACATTTTTTTGACCCGTCCTCACGGAGGTTCGCGGCTTTACCGCAACCTGGGCGGCTTCAAGTTCGAGGACATCACCGCCGCGGTGGGAATCGAAAAGGCGCTCGCGGATCACTGGTCGATCAGCGCGACCTTCGTGGACATCCAGGGCGACGGCTATCTCGATCTCTACGTCTGCGGTTACGCCACCACCAACCTTCTCTTTGTGAACGACGGCAAGGGCCGCTTCAGCGAACGCGCGGCGGAGCACGGGCTCGCCTTCGCGGGGGCCAGCCTCATGATGAGTTTCGCCGACTACGATCGCGACGGCGATCTCGACGCTCACCTCCTCACCAACCGCCTGAGCGGTCAGCCGCGCCCACGGAAACTCGATTTCAAGCTGATGCCCAGCGGAGAGGTGATCGTGCCCGAACCCTACCGCGACGAACTGGGCGCGATGATGCGGCCTGATGGGACCCTCGAACAGTTCGACGCCGGGCAGCGCGACTTTCTTTATCACAATGAGGGCGGCAAGTTTGTTGATGCCAGCGAAAGCGCCGGAATCCGCGGACATCACCAGGGCCTTTCCGCCACCTGGTGGGACTATAATGAAGACGGCTGGATCGACCTTTACGTCGCCAACGACTTCTTCGGCCCCGACCACCTTTATCGCAACAACAAGGACGGCACCTTCACCGACGTGATTGCGGAGACCGTGCCCAACACGCCCTGGTTCTCGATGGGCAGCGACGTGGGTGATTTGAACGGTGACGGACGGCTCGACTTCATCGCCTCCGACATGGCAGCCACCACCCACTACAAGCAGAAGATGAACATGGGCGACATGGCTGAGCAGGGATGGTTCCTGGAGACACCCACCCCGCGCCAATACATGCGCAATGCCGTATATATCAACACGGGCACGGCGCGCTTCCTCGAAGTCGCGCAGATGGCCGGGCTCTCGAGCACGGACTGGACCTGGGCAGTCAAGATCGGGGACTACGACAACGACGGGCTCAACGATGTTTTCTTTTCCAACGGGATGACGCGCGATTTCTTCAACTCCGACCTGCGGGCGGAGGTGCGCGAGATCAATGAACGCACTGGTGAGAACCCGTGGGCCGGAACGAAATACCGGGCGCTCAAGGAACAGAATCGCGTCTTCCGGAATCGCGGAAGCATGGCCTTCGAGGAAGTGGCGAAGGCGTGGGGAATCACCGAGGAGACCGCGAGCTTCGGTGCCGCGTCTGGCGACCTCGATGGGGACGGCGATCTCGACCTCGTGATCAACAACTTCGAAGAGACTGCCAGCCTCTATCGCAACACTTCCACAAGCGGCAATGTTCTCAAAGTCGCTCTGCACAGCACGGGCGGAAACGCAAATGGCATCGGAGCAGAGATTCGCGCCACCACGGAAACGGGAGAACTCGTGCGCATTCTCCAGCCGGTGCGCGGCTACCTGGGCTGCGATCCCGCCGAGGCTGTATTTGGTCTCGGAGAGGCCCGCGTGGCGAAGTCACTGACCATTCGCTGGCCCTCGGGTGTGGTGCAATCGCTGAGCGATCTCGAAGCCGGTCACCGCTACCTGATTGCGGAGCCCGCGGGATCGCCCGCCCAGGCAGCGCCCGAACGGGTCCCGCTCTTCGGTGCCCTGCCTACTCCGGCCAAACACAGCGAACGGCCCTACGACGACTTCGCCATCCAACCGCTCCTTCCTAACAGACTTTCTCTCGAAGGTCCGGCCATGGCCTGGGGCGACATCGATGGCAACGGACGACAGGACTTCTTCCTCGGCGGTGGCGCAGGAAGTGCGGGGCAACTTTGGATCCAGACCGGCGAGCGAAATCTCAAGAGAGTGCAGCGTTCGACCTTCAAACCGACGGCGGGGAGCGAAGACATTGATGCAGCCCTCTTCGATGCCGATGGCGATGGCGATCTCGATCTTTACGTGGTCTCCGGTGGAGTGGAAAGCGAGGCGGGTGCGGAGGCCCTGCAGGACCGGCTTTACCTGAACCACGAGGGCGCCTTCATTGCTGCGCCCAAGGGAGCGCTGCCCGACATGCGCTTCAGCGGCAGTTGCGTGGCGCCGGGAGATTTCGATGGCGATGGCGACCTCGATCTGTTCGTGGGCGCTCGCGTGATCCCCGGTCACTATCCAACCTCGGAGCGCAGCCGTCTCCTCATCAATGATGGGAAGGCAGTGTTTACCGATTCAGGGGATGCCTCCCTGGCGGAGCTGGGGATGGTGACCGATGGGCTTTGGTCGGATGCAGATGGCGACGGTGACGTGGATCTCCTGGTGACTACCGAGTACGGTCCGGTCATGTTCCTTCGGAACGACAGAGGCAAACTGAGCAACGCGACCGCAGCGGCCGGACTCTCGAACCGGCTGGGATGGTGGAACTGCATCGCGGCGGCAGATATCGATGGAGACGGAGATGAGGACTACGCAGTGGGGAACTTCGGTCTCAATACGAAATACCATGTCTCTAATAGCAATCCGCAGTACCTTTACCACGGCGATTTTGGGGGCACCGGGGCGATGAATTGCGTGGAAGCCCACCGCGAGGGCGACCGCATCGTCCCGAATCGGGGGCGCAGTTGTTCCAGCGGGGCGATGCCCTTTCTGCACGAGAAGTTCGCGACCTTCCACGGCTTCGCGATTTCTGACCTGGTGGGCATCTACACGCAGCCCCGGTTGGACCAGTCGTTGCGCCTGGAGGCCAACGAACTGGCGAGCGGGATTCTGCGCAACGACGGCAACGGCACCTTCAGCTTTCACCGCCTGCCCGAATTGGCCCAGGTGGCACCTTCTTTCGGGCTGACCTTTCTCCAGGCGGATTCCGATGGCATTCCGGACCTCTATCTTTCCCAGAATTTCTATGGTCCGCAGCGTGAAACCGGGCGCATGGCGGGAGGATTGGGCGCGCTCTTGTTGGGGCGGGGAGACGGCTCCTTCCGGGAGGTTTGGCCCGAGGAAAGCGGGATCGTGGTGCCGGGAGACGGCCGGGAAGTGGCGGTGGTCGATCTGGATGGGGATGGCAAGGACGACCTCGCGGTGGCCGTGAACAACGGGGCGCTGCAGGTATTCCTGAACCGCGTGCCGCCACGAGTCGGTGGCATCACGAAATAATCCGACTTTCTCAACTTCCGATCTCTCCAAATAAACGCCGTCACATCGCATCCTAGGGCCGGAGAATTGTAACCTGTTCGGACCAGTGAACTCCTGGAAGGGAACACCACAAGACAACTCAATCAAGTGCACTAAGGTCAAATCCGCATTTAAAGAAAGGCATCCTTACTAAAGTGCGGCGAGAAGATAAAGTGCGGCGAGAAGATCCTTCCGAAATCAACTATGCCGACTCTGGTAATCCAGAGTGGCTTAGTCAAAATGGGGGTCTGGAACTCACATCCAAAATCCCATACCAAAGGGCTATTCGGATGACTCCTTTCCTGGTTCTTGACTATCAATATCGTGCAGTCATCAAGGCCTCCTTAGTTTTAGATTTGATTATCGTGTGCCACTAATAGTTGGAAGGTCTCTGAAAGTTGTTCGCATGCAGCCGGGGACGCCGCCATTATCAACGCATCCGAAACCTCTTGGAGGAGCGTAAAGCCCTATGGCGAGGTTGTATCCTTGGCAATTTGTTCACCCGTCAAAACCCACCTTACCCCAATGAAGAAACTCATCACGTCTGCTGCAATCCTTTTCGGTTCACTCACCCTTTCCAACGCGGCCCTGGTCGGCTGGTGGAACTTTAACGACGGGACCGCCAACGACAGCTCCGGAAATGACAACCACGGCACCTTCCAAAACGGGGCGGGGCCATCCGGTAATGTTCCGACTGGCGGTGGTGCTGGCTCGCTCTCAATCCTCGGAGGAAATTCGCACGTGTTGGTGCCCGGCTCGGTCTCACTTGATATCCCGAACGCGATCACGATCACCGCTTGGGTCAGACTGGCAACCCCAGGCTGGGGAGCGATCGTCGCCAAGGCGCCTTGGGATGGTGGTTCCGGGCTGAACCAAGCTGGCAATTACGAACTGCGCCTCGACCAGGGCAACCTTACCCCGACTTTCGGTTGGGAGGTTGGCTCCGCCCCCAACCAGTCCAATTTCGTCCTGAACACCACTCCGCTTCCTGTTGGACAGTGGTCGCACCTCGCGTTCACGATGGACAGCTCTAGCAACTTCGTTTTCTACCTCAACGGGGCATCTATCGGCGGCGGAATTGCGCTTGAACCGTTCGGGGGTGGCGTGAACAACAACCCGCTCTACATCGGAACCCGGGCCGATTTCTTCACCACGCTGAACGGCAACCTCGACGAAATTGGCATCTGGAACACGGCGCTCAGCGCAAACGAGATTAACACGGTCTTCACCGACGGGATCATCCCGGAGCCCTCGGCCGCCCTCCTGGGACTTCTCGGGGTCCTCGGACTCGCCGCCCGCCGACGTGCTAGCCGGCAAGATTGATCCGTCGTTCAGTTTCGACCTTGCCTGCGTTATCGCGCGGGCAGGGATTTTTTACATCCCACTTAACCCAGACGCAAAATGAAAGGGCTCTCCGCAAATCCAAAATGGCGCGTCCCGGCAGCCCTCGCTGTCGTCGCCCTCTTGATTCTCGCCCTCTCGGCAACTTCCACCCACGCACAGATCACCAATGGTTTGGTCGGACTGTGGAACTTCAACGGAGATACCAACGATTCCTCCGGAAACGGCAACGACGGCACCCTGCAGAACGGGGCGGCTCTGGACGCAGACACGCCGCCTGCTCTCGGCGGCGGCCAATCGCTGAACGTGAGCGGTGGCACCCAACACGTTCTCATTCCCGATTCTGACTCCCTCGATATCCCGACCGCGATCACGATCGCCGCTTGGGTCAGACCGGCAACCCCAGGCTGGGGAGCGATCGTCGCCAAGACGCCCTGGGATGGTGGTTCCGGGCTGAACCAAGCTGGCAATTACGAACTGCGCCTCGACCAGGGCAACCTTACCCCGAATTTCGGTTGGGAGCTTGGCTCCGCCCCCAACCAGTCCAATTTCGTCCTGAACACCACTCCGCTTCCTGTTGGACAGTGGTCGCACCTCGCCTTCACGATGGACAGCTCGAGCAACTTCGTTTTCTACCTCAACGGGGCATCTATCGGCAGCGGAATTGCGCTTGAACCATTCGGGGGTGGCGTGAACAACAACCCGCTCTACATCGGAACCCGGGCCGATTTCTTCACCACCCTGAACGGCAACCTCGACGAGATCGGCCTCTGGAATCGTGCCCTCACCGAGGCGGAGATTGCCCAGGTCGCCGCGGGACCCATTTTCTCCGGACCGGCAATCAGCGCCACGCCCCTGGAATTCTCCTCCACCGTCGCCCAGAACGATTTGGTCTCCACTCTCAGCAGCTTGGACGCTGCCAATCCGGGCGACACCCATACTTACGCCCTCATTGCGGGCGACGGGGACACCGATAACGGCAAGTTTCAAATCGACGGGGACCAACTGCAGGCGGGCACCCACAACTTCTCCGCCGATGCGGACGGCACCACCTACGCGGTGCGCATTCAAACCACGGGCGCACCCTCCGGAGAGATGGGGGAGGCTTCCTTCACCCTGACCTTTAGCGCAGACTCCGATGACTCCGATGGGGACGATCTGCCCGACGAATACGAACTCCAGTGGGCCCCCGACCTGACGGTTCTCTCCGGGCTCGCCGATGCCAACGCCGATAGCGACGGACTCACCGACCTGGAGGAATTCAACCTTGCCGGCCAATTCCCGAATCTCGATCCCACGGACGACGACAGCGACGACGACACTCTTCTGGACGGCGACGAGATCGCCGGGGCCGGAGCACGCCCGCCCACCGATCCCACCAACGCCGACACCGACGGTGATACTCTGAGCGATGGTGTGGAAACAAACACCGGAATATTCGTGGGCCCGGGCGATACCGGGACGGATCCCACCCGGGCCGATTCCGATGGAGACGGGACGGACGATGCCGCCGAACTTGTGGCCGGAACGGACCCGACCGTTTTCATCAGTTTCCCGGCCGTCCAGCTGGTAGGTCTCTGGAGATTCGAAGGCAATGCCGACGACTCCTCGGGACTTGAGAACCACGGCAACTTTGTCGACGGCGCCTCACTGAGCAACGATGTCCCGGGCGCTCTCGGCGGAGGCGAATCGCTTAGCCTGAATGGCGGCAGCCAACACGTCCTCGTCCCGGACGCCCCTTCGCTCACCATCAAGAGTGGAATCACCATCACCGCCTGGGTGAAGCTGGCCGACACCACCTGGGGCGCCATTATTGCCAAGAACCCCAGTGACGGAGGTGCCCTCAACCACGCCGGCAACTACGAGTTGCGCCTGCAGAACAATGCAAGTCAAACGATGCAGTGGCTTTATGAAACCGGCCCCGGCCTCAACTCCACCGTCACTCTCAGCGACGGAGGCGGAACGGGCCCGGCCATTGGGGAATGGACCCACGTCGCGGTCACTCACGACAAGGATGACAATTTCACGTATTACATCAATGGCGCCGCCACCAGCAGCGCATCAGGCCCTCCCTTCGGCCAACTTCTCAATTCCAACTCGCTCTACATTGGAAGCCGCGCCGATCTCTTCACCACTCTCAACGGAAAGCTCGACGACGTCGCTCTCTTCAGCGGCGCTCTCGGGGAAGCTCAGATCCAAGCCATCATGGGAGGCGACTTCAGTGCCTTCGGGGTTGGCGGGAGCGGAGACCCGCTTGAGTTGAGCGTTAGCGGGAATGGTGCGGATCTCGTGTTCGAGTGGAAGAGCCAGGCCGGCATGCTTTACAATCTGCGCAGCGTTCTGGATCCGTCTTCCTCTGATCCCAAGGACTGGCCCGTCTACGATGGGCACATGGAAATCGCGGCCACCCCGGCTACCAACACCCTCACCATTCCGCGGCCTGCCGATGTGGAGCGCTTCTTCGTGATCGAAGAGTTTCCCGCACCCCCGGTGACCGTCCTCTCGGAAAACTTCGACGGGGTCACCGCTCCGGCTCTTCCTGCGGACTGGGTAGCGGGCACCGGTCCCGGCGATGCGGGGAATACCGCCTG
>JAYGGC010000199.1:0-20061 GCA_046581525.1 Roseibacillus sp.
CCCCCTGGTTCTTGCCCACCTGCAGCTCTCTCCCCGTGGCCGCGCAGAGGGCACTTGGGTTTGCCACTTCGGTGCAAGATGCGTGCTCGAAATTTCGGACGATCTCGCCGTCTGGCGCAAGGCAACCGTTCTCGAGGCCCAGGGGAGCACCGTGACCTGGACCGATCCGGAGAACTCGCCTCCCGCGCAACGATTCTATCGCGCCTGGAGGTAGCGCGACGCTACACCGCGGCGCAGGTGAAGTGGTCGCGTAGTGTCCAGAAATACGATGACAACGGAGTGCGCTGATTCCCGGTCTGTTGAAGATCCTGTTCGGGGGCCGGTTTCTGTTCGTGCTCCGCATTTTCGGGTGGGCTTGTCGCCAGTGCCCCGGTGGTTGACGCGAAATCTCTCCAGCGGGAGCCGCCCCACTGCCTCAATCACGAAATGGACCAGATCATCTTCGGGAACCCAATCCCGCAGGCCGGGCGGCAACAGCATTGGGGTGTCGCGGTCTACAGAAACAAAGCGTGCGCCCATGGATTGACTCTACTATCTTTTTCGGACCTGTTCAAAGTCCGACAGGCTCCTAGCAATTAATTCCTAGCAATAATCAGTGATTTCCCTTTCAAATTGAATCCATGGATTCGGACAACATCGTCTACCGTAGAACGGATACGTCCTGGTGGCTGGGTTTCACTACGCTGTTAATGGTATGCCTGTCCTGCATGTTCGCTGTTGGGGGAGCCTGGTTCCAAATCATCTGGGTGTTGCCGTGGGCTATTCTGATTCCCTGTTTCTGGAACCCGCTGACGGTCTGGGTCACCGGGGAACACCTGGAGGCCCGGTTGGGAGTCGGCATCCTGAAGAAAACGATTCTCCTCGCTGAGATCAAAAGCATCAAGGTGATAGATGTTCCTTTGAGGAAGCAGAGACACAAGATCTGGGTTTGCTTTAACGGAAGGGCTCTGGAGATCATCAGCCAGGATGACGAGGTGCTCTGGCTCGGGAGCTCCGAGCCGGAGACGCTGGCTTCCCTTATACAGAAGTAAAATACTTCCTTCAGGGTGTGCGCTTCCAGCTCTCCGAAAGCACTGAAGCCATTGAAGTCACCCAACAATCATCCGACCCGTGGCCCGGGCGGTGAGGGCATGGGAAGGGGTCACTGCCATCGACTTTGCGAAACTCGTATCGGGTCCGGACGTCAATGCTGGGGGTGATCCACTGGAATGCGTCGGGCCCGCCGGGGGTTTCCAGGGGATTAGCTTCGTCCACCGGACCAGCCAGGATGACCGAAAAGTGGAGGGGCCAGGCGAGGAGCAACGGGAGCGTGTTCATGGGTTTCACCCCGGACGCTGCTCATTTTAACACTTGGATCGCGGGGGAGAGAGGGTATTTGGTTGCAGGATTTGTTGCATGCAACTAAAGAGAGCTCGATGAGCGTTGGAGACTGGGTGGGAAAGAAGCGACTGGGGCGCAAGGTAGAGGGCCTGGCGGCGTGTTTGCTGCCGTTTGAGCAGGAGGGAGCAATTGCGGAATCCGCTTTCCGGGAGGCGGTTTCCCGTAGCGAGGAGGCCGGCCTGGGCTGTGCCGTGAACATGGACACCGGCTATGCGAATTACCTCGAGGCCGCAGAGCGGACGGCCGTGTTACGGTGGACGAGAGAGACCCTGGGGAGCGGGAGGTTTTTTGCGGCAGGCGCCTTCGTGGAGGGGAGGGAAGGCGACCTGGTGGATCTCTATCGGCGGGAGATGGATGAGATCGCCTCCTTCGGCGGAACGCCGGTGATCTTCCAGACCACTCGCATTCACGACTGGGACTCCCAGCAGATCGTGGATCTCTACGCCGCAATCTGTGAACCGTACGAGTCCGTCATCGGCTTCGAGTTGGCAAAGGTATTTGCGCCCTTTGGAAAAATCTACGATGAGGAGACCATCCGGGGCCTCATGGGGGTTCCCAGTTTGATCGGGATCAAGCACAGCTCACTCAGTCGCGCGGAGGAGCTGAAGCGCCTCGCCCTGCGGGACGAACTCCGGCCGGACTTCCGGATTTTCACGGGCAATGACCTCGGGATCGACATGATCGAATACGGCTCGGATTATCTCCTGGGGTTGGCGGCCTTCTGTCCGGAAAAGTTCGCGGAGCGCGATCACTACTGGGCCGAGCAGGATGAACGCTACTATGAGTTGGCGGATGCCTTGCAGTATCTCGGCAATGTCGGATTCCGCGCGCCGGTGCCGGCTTACAAGCATAGTTGCGCCGTGTTTCAGAATCTCCTGGGGCGAATTCCGAGCAGCGAGCCGCATCCGCAGTGTCCTCGGCGGCCGGAGTGGGAAGCGGAAATGATGGGGGACTGCGCGCTCCGCCTGGGATACGAATACTGATGGCGGGCGAAGCAACCATTTACGACGTGGCGGAGGTGGCGGGAGTGTCCACCGCGACCGTGTCGCGTGTGATGAAGGGGTCGCGCTTGATTGGAGAGCAATCCAGCAAGAAGGTGTTGCGCGCCGCGAAAACGGTTGGCTACGCCCCGAAGCGCGTGCGTCGGCAGCGCGAGCGCTCGATCCTGAATGTGAAGCTCATCCTGCCGCGCCACAAGTCGGGACTGAAGCGCCTCTTTTACGATTTCAGCGAGCTGGCGGACGGATTGCGCGAGGGACTGGCGCCCTGTGAGGTGAATCTCATGACCGACGTGGCGCGACGTGGATTCGATCCTTTTCCGCACAAGAAGGGAGGTGACATCGACGCCTTTGTCTTCGCCTTCCAGCGCCCGGCGGAGCGCGTGGTGCGTGAGATTCGTGAGCGCGGGGCCGGGCTGGTGGTCTTGAATCGATCTGTGCCGGACGTGCCCCACGTCACCTGTGACAACCGCGATGGAATGGGGAAGCTGGCAGCGCACCTTGCCGGACAAGGGGTGACCGGAATGGTGGCGTTTCTCGGTTACGAGGGCATCGAGGACGTGTTCGCGGAACGTCTGGCGGGTTTCCACGAAGGTGCCCGGGAATGGGGAATCGCGTTCGCGCAGGAGGGTGAAGTGTGGAGCTATGCATCGCCGGAAAAGGTGCGGGCGGCAGAGGTGCGGGAGGTTTTGGACTCCGGTGCGACCACCCTGGTGTGCATCAACGATGTCCTGGCCGTTGTCGTCCTGCAGTCCTTGCAGGAGTTGGGCGTCAAGGTGCCGGAAGAGGTGCGGGTGACCGGCTTTGACGACTCCCCGGTGCGCAGTCTCGTGCGTCCCGCGATCACAACCGTGAGCATGCCGGTCGCCGCGCTCGCACGCCACGCTGGCAGACAGCTGCAAGCCACCCTGGTCGATCAGGAAGAGTTTCCACCTTCGGCCCGGCTGAGCGGAAGACTCCTCATCGGCGAAACAACCTGATCTCCAACCGCTCCTCTTGAATCTCATCTAAAACCATCGGCATGTCCTACCCTGAACTGGCAATCCACACCTTCACGACGCGGTCGTGGTCGATGAGCGAGTGCATTGAGGGCTATGCCAAGCGGGGCGTCGGTGGCATCTCGGTGTGGCGGGAAACGTTGGAGGGAGAGGATCTGTGCGCGGTGCGCCGGCAGATCGCGGATGCCGGGTTGACCGGAATTTCCCTGGTGCGGGGAGGGTTCTTCACGGGGGCGACGGCCAGGGAGCGCGCCGCGGCAATCGAAACCAATCGCGAGTGCCTGAAGGAGGCGGATGCGCTGGGGTTGCCCCTGATCGTCCTCGTGTGCGGAGCGACGCCCGGACAAACTGCGCGAGAGAATTACGAACAGATTCGCGATGGGATCGGGACCATTGCCGGGGAGGCTGCCGAGCTGGGCATTCGCCTTGCGATCGAACCGTTGCATCCAATCTATGCCGGCGATCGTTCGGGAATCTGCTCGCTGCGCGATGCCAACAACCTGGCCGAAGAGCTTTCCCTTCCCAACGTGAGCGTGGCGGTGGACGTCTATCATGTCTTCTGGGAGATCGATCTGCGCGAGCAATTGCAGCGGTGTGCCGAGAACGGGTGGCTCGATGCCTATCACATCTGTGACTTCAAACCGGACCAGGAAGATGTGCTCCTGGATCGCGGGATCATGGGGGAGGGTTGTATCGCACTGGGCGACATCGACCGCTGGGTCCACGAAGCCGGCTTCGAAGGCCGGCGTGAGGTGGAGATCTTTTCGAAGAAGTGGTGGGAGCGGGACCAGGATGTCTTCTTGGACAAGATCCTGGAAGCGTATGACGGGATTTACCGCGGGGACTGAACCCTGGATACTCAAAATGAGCGAAAAACGAATCGGCATCATCATGAACGGCGTGACGGGGCGCATGGGAACGAACCAACACCTGGTGCGGTCGATCCTGGCGATCCGGGAGCAGGGGGGCGTGGATTGTGGAGAGGTGCGGATAATGCCTGATCCCATTCTGACCGGGCGCAATGAGGACAAGCTTCGGGCGCTCGCCGCGCAATATGGAGTGGAAAAGTTCAGCACGGATCTCGACTCGGTGTTGGCGGACGACTCCTATTCGATCTTCTTTGACGCTTCGGGGACGCCCTATCGTATTCCGTTTCTTGAGCGGGCAATTGCCGCGGGAAAAGACATCTACTGTGAAAAGCCCGTTGCGAGTTCCTATGCGGCCGCGCTTGGGGTTGCGGAAAAGGCGGAAGCGGCCGGGGTGAAAAACGGAACGGTGCAGGACAAGCTCTGGCTGCCTGGGATCCAGAAATTCGTGGAGCTGCGCGACGAGGGGTTCTTCGGCGAGATTCTCTCGGTGCGCGGCGAATTCGGCTACTGGGTATATCCCGGACACGACTCGGAGCATCCCCCGCAGCGGCCCAGCTGGAACTACCGCAAGGAAGATGGCGGCGGGATCATCATCGATATGCACTGCCACTGGCGCTACGTGATCGACAACCTCTTCGGCAAGGTGACCAAAGTGTTCAGTCATGCGGCAACCCATGTGCCCGAGCGCATTGACGAAGAGGGGAAGCCTTACGCCTGTACGGCCGACGACGCAGTGTATGCGATTTTCCAGACCGGGAGCGGAGTGGTGTGCCAGTTCAACTCGTCCTGGTGTGTGCGGGTCCGACGCGACGAGCTCTTCACGATGCAGGTCGACGGGACGGAGGGAAGCGCCACGGTGGGACTCCGCAAGTGCGTGGTGCAATCACGCGCCGATACGCCGACTCCGGTATGGAATCCCGACATCGAGAGCCCGATCGATTTCTTCGAGGACTGGACCGAGCTCCGTCCCGGCGAGGACTTCGAGAATGCCTTCAAGACGCAGTGGGAGCTCTACCTCAAGCACGTGGTGGCCGATGAAGCGTTTCCGTGGACCTTGCGCGAAGGAGCGAAGGGGGTGGAGCTGGCGGAGTTGAGCTGGAAGTCGATTGCAGACGGTGCCTGGGTGGACGTGCCGGGGTGAGGCGCAGGCGGGGAGCCGCCGAAGTGCGTTCGCTAGAAAATTTGGAAGAGGGGAGGATCTCTTCAGTTGTAGCTGAGCGTCGCGGTCGCGGTGGTCTCGCCATTGGCGACGAAGCGGATCCAGTAGGCTTGGAAGAGGTCGGGAAAGCGATAGGTCATCGCGCTCCCGGAGGGCAGGGTGAACTCCTTGAAGGGCTTCCAGAATCCGGTGCCGTCGAGATCGAATTCGATGGTGAAGGTGACCGCCTTGCGGTCGGGGGAATTGTGCAGGAGGCTGAGGAGCCGCAGGTCGAAGCCGCCGATGAGAAATGGATCGGAGGGCTCACCGGCTTTGACCTGGCTCCGTTTCCAGGGACCACCGGTGCCGTGGGGTTTGCCCAGTCTCCAGAGGTCGTCGATGGCGCCGACCCAGAGCGCGGTCTTGCCGTCATCCGAGCGAATAATGTGCTTGTTGTCAGCGGGTGCCTCAGTGGAGAGGCCGGAGAGGACGAGGAGTCCACGGTAGGAGCAAAAGTCGGAGATGCGCCGGCCGTGGGTAGCGATCGGTCGAATGCGCCCGAAGCCGCCCGCATTGTCGGCGGGAAGTTCGTAAAGAATGCCGAAGGCGTTGAAGAGGTCGCGTTCGGTAGCCACTTCGCGATCAAGCCGCTCCGGGCCGAGGAGTCCACTCGCCTTGAATTCGGTGGAGCTTCTGGGGAGTCGGTAGCGTTGACCCTGGTCGTTGACGAAGATGACCGAGCCTTCATCGGCGCTGAGGTGCCCGGTCACGATGGCGTTCTTTTCTTTCAGCCACTTGTGGGCCTCGGGGTCCTCCACCCGGCGCAGTTTCATGTCGCTGCCGAGTTCGTAGTAGCCGAGGTCAACTGGTCCCTCCTCGCCGGAGGTGAGCGCGGCGTAGTGAAGAGTGCGCTTGTTTTCGCCGCGCGGCCGGATGATGCCACCGGTCACACTCTTGTGGGTGGGCTGGGCCAGTCCGTTAAAGAGCTCGTCGGATAAGAGTTCGCGCTTGTCCGGGTTGGAGAGCGAGAACCAGGCCGTCGCGCCCTTGATGGTCGATTCGGCGCGGACGCGAACCCAATTGCAGCCAGCGCTGCACTCCGTGAGATCGAGCAAGGTTGCGGCTCCTGGTTTGATCATGGTGGACTGCACCTTCTCCCACGTGCCGTCGCGTTTTACCTGCACCGTGATCACGGCCGGTCGGTCGCCCTCGTGGGTGAGCTGAACCGAGCGACGGACGAATCCATTGAGCAGCATCGGTTCAGAGATGGTGCCCCGTTTCACGTCGTCCTTGAGCCAGACCCCGCCGCGGGCCGAGACCGGGCCAAGCTGATCGAGCTGCTCGGGCCTCAGGAACCAGAGGTTGGACTGTGACTGCGTGTCGGCGATGGGGTCCTTGGCTTTGCGATGATTGCTGAAGGCGCTCTTGGTGGCATCGTCGCAGCCGAGCACGATGCGGTCCTGCCAGCGGCAGAAGTCACCCACGACCTTGAGGTAACTCGAGCGGGGCGCGAGTCCACTTGTGTTCTTCGAGGAAAAGTTTTTCGGAAAGCGCCAGAACATGCCGTGCATGGTCATGAGGAAATCCTCTTCACCGATGTCGCGAATGCGCGGCCACTCGGTGTTCCAACCATGCGCGCCGTCGTAGGTGTGGCTCGCCTTGGGCAGGCGGAAGGTGTGCCACTGGCCCTCCTCGCGAACCATGAGCAGGAGCGAGCGCGCATCCCATCCGATGGACCAGATCGGATCGGTGGCCGGGTTCGCGTTGCCGGTGATGCCTCCGGGCCCGGTCACTTCGGTGAACTGGGTGCGGCGGATGACCTTCCAGTCCACCCCATTCCACTCCGCGAGGCAACCCGAGGCGGTGAAGGGATTGGTCATCGCACCCTTGCCTTTTTCGCCGTTGTTGGCGTAGACGAGAACACCCTGGCCCGAGTAGAGCCCCTTTCCGTGGTAGCCCGGGAGCTTGGCGCTGGGGGCATCAGTTTGCGCGGCGCGCTTCCCGGAGTCGAGGTGATTGTCGCGGTAGAGGGTCTTCACTTCGAGAGTCTTTACGTCGACCTCGTAAAGGCCCTCCTCCATGCTGGCGTAGTAGAGCTTGCCGGCAGGATCTGTTAGATGCCGGGCGTTGCCGGTGGGCCGGCCGGGCATCTTCTCGTAGGAGATGGCACGCACCTTGCCGTTCTTGCCGATGGCGTAAGGCCCGATGAAGAGTTGCTCGCTCTCCTTGTGAATCATGCGGTTGGCCGGCGTGCCGCCGATGCTTTCGGGGTGGATGGTGAGGGCGAGCTCGGGGGAAACGGAGTAGAGCTTGTCGGAGGAGCCGAAGGGACTGTGAGGGGCGTAGGTGAGGAACCAGAGTTTGCCGGCCCAGGGGACGATCGCCCCGGTCCCGCATTCGCCCTCGTCGTTGAAGGAGGCGAGGTGAGGGTAGATGCCCGACCACGAAGTTGGTGCGGCCCGGAGCAGCGTGGCGAAGGAGAGCGCGAGGCAGAGGGTGAGGGAGAGGCGATTCATCAGCGGGGGAGAGTAGGATCCGCCCTCCGGGAGTCGCAAGCCGAATGGTTTGCCAACAGAAATTACAGGGCGCATCGGAAACTCATGTGGCAGGTCGACGAGTCCGGAGTGACCCTCGTCCGGGCGGAGTTGCGGTAGCGGTTGCAGTAGGAGGCGTGACAGAGGAAGGAGCCCCCGCGGATGACCTTTTCGCGGCCGGACCCGGGACCGGTGGGATTCTCGGCCGGAGCGCCCTTGGGATAGGCGGGATCGAACCAATCCGCGACCCAATCCCAGGCATTCCCCATCATGTTGTAGAGGCCGAGGTTGTTTGCCTGGAACGAACGGGCGGGTGCGGTGCCGGCGTGTCCATCTTCGGCGGTATCCTCTTCGGGAAACTGGCCCTGCCAGATGTTGCAGCGATGTTTGCCCTGTGGGGTGAGTTGATCTCCCCACGGGTAGATCTGGCCCGCCTCCCCGCCCCGTGCCGCGCATTCCCACTCCGCTTCGCTCGGCAGGCGCTTGCCAGTCCATTCACAAAACGCGTTGGCGTCGTTCCACGAGACGTGCACGACCGGGTGATTTGTCCGCTTTCGAACGTTGGTCCCAGGTCCGCCCGGTTTTTTCCAGGAGGCGCCTTTCACCTTGGCCCACCACTCGATTCCGAACGCGCGATCGAAGACGATGCGCTTGAGGCGTGCTTTCGGGATCTGGTTGTGGAAGACGAAGGACCAGCCAAAGCGTTCGGCTTCGGTTTGGTAGCCGGTGGCCTCGACAAAGGCAGCGAAGCTCTCATTGGTGACTGCGGTGCGATCGATGAAGTAGGGAGCGAGGCGCACTTCGCGCACGGGACCTTCGCCGTCGGCCGCCCACGTCTCGGGACCCTCGGCGCCCATGAGGAAGCACTCCTGTTCGATGCGGACCATGCTCTCGGTCGAGCCCGCGTGGGGGGAGCGGGGGAGGTCCGGAGCGGTGCTCTGGCCGCCGTTTTCGCGGGAGGGAGAGCAGCAGGGCTTGCCGGCGGACATGGGGGAGTTGTAGCTGGGAAGAGATCTTGTCGCAAGCGAGACACTCGCGGCGAGACGCCGCGGTGACGGCCTGCGGCAGGATGCCGCAGCCACGATTCGGGGGTTGAGGCTAGACGGGGAATGGATAGAAAGCGGAATGAAGATTTGCTCTCTTACTTTCCTGCTGGGGATGGGGCCCTTGGTGGGCGCACCGGAAATCACGGTGATCGACCTGGCGACCGATGGGGAACGCCAGGTGGTGGTGGATCGCGAAAAGGGACAGTATCTTGGACACGTCACGACGTGCCTGCTCGATGACGGAAAGACGATCCTGGCGGTCTACCCGAAAGGGCACGGCCGCGGACCCATCGTTTACAAGCGGAGCACGAACGGGGGGAACACCTGGAGCGAGCGGCTGCCCACCCCGGACTCGTGGGCGACTTCGAAGGAAGTGCCGACCTTGCATCGCATGACCGGGCCCGATGGCAAGAAGCGCATCATCATGTGGTCAGGCCTCCATCCGGCGCGCTTGGCAGTGTCGGAAGACGAGGGCAAATCGTGGAGCGAACTGAAGAAGGCCGGCGACTGGGGTGGGATCGTGGTGATGGGATGTCACGCCGAGTTGAAAACCGGAAAGGGGCACTACCTGAGTCTCTTCCACGACGACGGGCGCTTCTTTGAGGCCGATGGCAAGGTTCGGAAGCCGAGCGAGTTTCGGCTCTACCAGACCAACACCGAGGACGGCGGGCTGACATGGTCATTTCCCCGCGAGATTCAGCGCAGTGGCAAAGTGCACCTGTGCGAACCCGGTATTGTGCGTTCGCCGGATGGCAGGCAACTGGCCGTCTTGTTGCGGGAAAACGCGCGCGCAAAGAACTCCCACATCATTTTCTCCAATGATGAAGGCAAAACCTGGAGTGCGCCTCGCGAGCTTCCGGTGACGCTCACCGGTGATCGGCACACTTGCAAGTATGCGCCGGACGGACGGCTCGTGATTGTTTTTCGTGGTCGCTACGCCAAGGGAAACGTCCTGTCGCACACCGACGGCGATTGCATTGGCTGGGTGGGCACCTACGAAGATCTCGTGAAGGGCCGGCCGGGGCAGTACCTGATCCGGCTCCTGGACAACCTGAAGGGCCACGATACGACCTATGCCGGGGTGGAAGTGTTGCCCGATGAGATCGGGACGTTCTTGGTGACTACCTACGGCCACTGGGAGGAGGGGGAAGCTCCCTACATTGTGAGCACACGCTTCTACATGAAAGAACTCGATGCGCTCGCCAAGGAGGGGAAGGTGCTGACGCTGAGCGAAGACTTCAAGAGCGTATCCAATTGAGGGCACGAGTTCTTGAGTCACGGTGTGCGGCTGTTGGGAGTGCGCGATGCTGAGGTCCCGCTACCGGCGCTCACGCTACGGCCAGTTTCCGTGGTGGGCGGCAGTGTTGGCGGGAGTGCTCTGGCTCACCCTGACCGTTGCGGAGCACATGCTCAACCGGGAGCATGCCGCGCTCGGGGAGGAGGACGTCTATCTTCTCTACGTCGACCGCAACCTGCGCATCATGGAGTCGGGTGAAGACCTGGGCGGATTGGGTCAGTGGCTGACCGGGGCCGATGAGCCCCTGGAGACCTTGGTCGGACTGCGCCAGACCATGGAGAGATTGGCGGCGAGCGATCAGTTGAGCGCGGAGGCCGGGGTGTGCCTGGCCTTGCTGCAGTATGAAACCGGACAGGAAGAAGAGGCACGTGCGTCCCTCGATCTTGTGTCGCCTGAGTCGACGGCGGGACGAGTTCTTTCAGGCATCGTCGGAGCGGAAGAGCCGGACGAAGCGGAGGTGGATGAACTCCGTTCGCAGGTGGAAGGTGGAAGCATTTATGCATGGGAAGCCCGGATCATGGCCCTGGTGGAGAACCCTGATTTCGCTTCCGATCCCAACACCTGGTTCAATCATCGCGGGGTCAACGCGACCATGCTCAGCCGGATCCGGTTCCTCTTCGCCCTGGATTGCCTGGTCCTCCTCAGCGGATTGGTCTGTGTGCCGTACGCATTTCGGGAATTGCGCCACCGGAGGCCGTCCGCGCTTCCACGAATCATGGGTCGCTGGAGGCCGTCCTTCGTCCTGGGGTGGTTCTTCGCGATCGAAGTCCTGGTAAACTTCCTGGCAGCGGTGCAGGCCTTATTGTCGTCCTTCATCTACTCCGAGGACATGTCCTATTACGTGTTCTTCTCGATGTGGGCCGTGCACGTGCTGCTGTCGCAAGGCTACGTCGCACTCCTCCTCGCGGCCGTGCTCTTCGCGCGACCCTGGCACGCCTTCAAGGCCTCTCGCATTACCGGACCAGTGCCCTGGGCCGCGCTCCTGACCGCATTGTCGTTGATGGGAATCCTGCACCTCCTCGCTTCCGTCTTCCTCGACCTCGAGCGAGTGGTTGACCCCTCCGATTTCCTGATCTGGTCCGAGGTGGGGATTCTTGAGTTTCTCTTCATCTTCCTCAGCGGATGCGTGGCCGCGCCCCTCTTCGAAGAATTCGTTTACCGTGGAGTTCTCTTCCTCGGACTGCGCGGCTGGATCGGGAACGTCCCTGCGCTCGTTCTCTCTTCGGTGGTCTTTGCGGCGGCCCATGCCCAGTACGAATGGGAAGGACTCATTTCGGTGGGCGTGTTCGGGGCGTTCTGCGGACTCCTGGCTTGGCGCACCGGATCGATCTTGCCCGGCATCGTCCTCCATGCCGGCTACAATGCCCTCATCTTCGGGAACACCTTCCTGATCTATCAGTTCGAACTCTGGCTCCCGGATTACTAGGAGGAAGGTCGAAGGAGGAAGGTCGAAGGAGGAAGGTCGAAGGAGGAAGGTCGAAGGAGGAAGGTCGGACTCGATCGGTCTGAACCCTGAGTACGGACGGAAGTTACATCCTCCTCGCCCCCTGGACCACTCCGCTCTGGTAGTGCGTGGGCGGTGACCCTAGGCTCCGCGCGTGGGCGGAGTTCCGGAGATTCTCATTGCGGTCATTCCGATCTATCTCCTCATGGTGGTGGGTGGCGTCTTGCGGCGTGCCGATGTGCTTGGATCACAGATGGACACGGGGCTGACCAATCTGGTCATCCACGTCCTCTATCCCGCTCTCATTCTCGACAAAGTCCTGCGCGCTGAGTTGTTGCGTGATCCGGGGATCGTGTTTTCCGCGATCGGGGTTGGTTTTTCGATCATCATCGTTGGCCTGGGTTCGGCCCTCCTGGTGGGTCGACTGATCGGCCTTCGCAAGGGGACCGGATGGCGGAGTTTCACGCTCACGGCCGGGATTCAGAATTACGGCTACGTTGCGATTCCGCTCCTGATCGTCTTCTTCCCAAAGGACGAAACCACGGTCCTCGGGTTGCTCTTCACCCACAGCCTGGGCGTCGAACTCGGGGTCTGGACGCTGGGGATGTACATCCTGCGCGGCAAACCCGTGAATTCGCTTCGGGAGTTTCTCTCGGGACCGATCGTGGCGGTGATCGTGGGACTGATCCTCGTCTTTGCCCGCATCGATCTCCTCGCCGATCGCTCGGCGCTGGTGGGCTTCGCCTTTGACATCGTTCTCAACCTTCTGCACTGGCTCGGCCTCTGCGCCTTTCCGATGGGCCTTCTCCTGATCGGGACCGCGATTTCGGATCTCATCGGTAAGGAACCGTTTTCCTTCCGGGTGGGAATCGGTGGACTGATTGTGCGGATGGGGATCATGCCGATCGTGATCCTCTCCCTCGCGAAGTTCCTCCCCCTCGTCGTCGAGTTCAAGCAAGTGCTCCTGGTGCAAGCCGCGATGCCCAGTGCGGTGACCCCGATCGTGTTGGCGCGGCACTACGGGGCGAGTCCCGCGGCGGCAGTGCAAGTGGTGCTGACCACCTCAGTGGTCGCGATCGTGACGATCCCGCTGATCATTTCGTTTGGGCGGGCGTGGTTGGGATTGTGATCTGGTGGTTCCTTGCGGAAGGATGTCCGGGAATCGCATTCCCTCTCCTTCTGGCCCCTCCCACCGGGTTACCTCCGGTTCCGGGGCGAAATCTCTCGAATACTGCTCCCAAAACACCGCTCGGCGCGTGATGAGAGGAGCTCCGAGGCCCACCATTCCCTTGATTCCGTTGCTCTTGCGCGAATCGCGGGCCCGCGGAGGGCGCCGACCACGAATCGCGCATTTTACCGCACAAACCTCAGAAAATGGGGAGCGCATCACCTTCATGTGGCATGTTTTTTCTGTATAGGTGGGCAGGAATCTGGCGTAACATTCAACAAGCGCGTTTCATATGGCAAACGGAAACCAGAAATCAACAACGAACCTCAGTCGCTACCGGGTTCCGATCTTGGATCGGGCGCTGGCGCTGGTGGAGTTGTTGGGTCAGCACCCGGCCGGGCTGAACGTCACGGAACTCAGCGAAGCGCTGAAGATTCCGAAGAACAGTGCGTTCCGGATCGCGGTGACCTTGCAGGAGAACGGTTACCTTGAGCGCCTCGAGTCCAGCAAGTCCTACCGCCTGACTTCCAAGTTCATTGCCTTTGGCGCCACTGCGGTGTCGGAAGCGAACCTCTTCGAGAAGGCGCTCGGAGTGATGCGCGAGTTGCGCGACAAGACCCGTGAAACGGTTCTGCTCGGAACACGAATCGGTCCGGAGGGCGTGGTGCTCGACCAGGTTCCAGGGACGCACGCCTTTCGGTTCTCGGTAGATCCTGGAGTGCGCTTTCCGCTGCACACCGCGGCGCCCGGCAAGGCCATGCTGGCATACCTTCCCAAGAGGGAGCGCGCCGCCATTGTGAAGCAGATGCCCTTCAAGCGCTTCACCCCCAACACGCTCACGGATGCGGAGGAATTCGAGGGGGATCTCGCGAAGGTGCGCGAGCGAGGCTATGGATTCGATCTCTCCGAGGAGATGGAAGGCCAGTATTGCATCGGTGCGCCCATCTTCGACGCAAAGAACTATCCCGCCGCCAGCATTTGGATCACGGCACCGGCCACGCGCCTTCCCGATTCCCAACTTGATGACGTGGGCCGGCTCATCCGGACGCACGCCGATATCATTTCCACCCGGCTTGGATGCATCCAACCACCCCCCACTGCATGAAGAGACTCTTGCTCATTCCCTTGTTGCTGGCCACCGCGACGGCCCAAAGTTTCAAAAGTGAAGACGTCAAGTTCTTCAAGGACAAGGTGCGTCCGCTCCTCGAAGCGAACTGCTTCAAGTGCCATGGCGGCAAGGACGCCAAGGGGAAGGTGAAGATCAAGTCCGGGCTGCAATTGATCAGCCGCAAGGGGATCGCGCAAGGCGGCGAGCATGGGCCCGCCTTCAACCAGGATGAGCCCGAGAAGAGCCTCATCCTGCACGTCCTGAGCTACGATGACGATGATCTCAAGATGCCGCCGCGCTCGAAGCTCTCGGAGGAAGATCGCGCGGTCTTCGCCGAGTGGGTGAAGCGCGGCCTCCCGTGGACGCGGGAGGGCATGAATTTCCTGCACGCGGTGCACGAGGAGAATGCGGAGACCACCAGCATCAATGCCACGACCAAGGCATTCTGGTCCTACAAACCGCTGGTGCGCCCGGTCGCTCCGAGGGTGAAGCACCCGACCTGGAGCAAGAATCCGATCGACGCCTTTCTCTATCGCGAGATGGCGAAAGAGGGGCTTACGCCGAACGGTCCCGCCAGTCGCCAGCAGTTGATCCGGCGTGCGAGCTTTGGGATCACCGGTTTGCCACCCACCCTGGAGGAAGTCCGCGCCTTCGAGAACGACAAGTCACCGCAAGCGTGGGAGAAGGTGATCGATCGCTTGCTCGGATCGCAGCACTACGGCGAAAAGTGGGCGCGGCACTGGCTCGACATCGTGCGCTACGCCGAGTCGAACGGATTCGAACGCGACTCCGAGAAGCCGCACATCTGGCGCTACCGCGATTACGTCATCGACGCATTCAACGCGGACTTGCCCTACGATCAGTTCCTCCTCCAGCAACTCGCAGGGGACGAAATCGAGAAGCCGACCAGAAACTCCATGATTGCGACGGGTTATCATCGGCTCATGCAGTGGGACGACGAGCCGGCGGACCGCCTGCAGCACCTCTTCGACAACCTGGACGATGACCTGCGGATCACCTCGGAGGGAATGCTGGGGATGACCCTCGGATGCGCCCGCTGTCACGATCACAAGGGTGATCCGATTTCCCAGGTCGACTACTACAGTTTCATGGCCTTCTTCCGCGGCATGAAGCAGCCGGGAAAGGGCGGCGCCAACATTGAGAACGTCGGGGGAGGGGATGAAGACGCGGCGTATGCAAGTGCGCTCAAGAAGCACGAGGAAGATGGCAAGCGCTACCTCACCGGGCTTGCTGACACCGAGAATAAAATCAGTGCCCAATTGCTGAAGGCCTTCCCGAGTTTGAAGGGACGTCTTTCCAAAAACCCCGTCGCGGAATCCCTGGTGTCCGATGCGCGGGGCGGCAAGGGGGCCACCTGGCACTATACCACCAAGAAGCCCGCGGACAACTGGTCAGCGGTGGGTTTCCGTGCCGAGAACGCCAAGTGGAAAAAGGGGGTCGCCGGCTTCGGAACGAAGAGCACTCCGGGTGCCAGGGTGAATACGCGCTGGAACAAGCCGGACCTCTGGGCGCAGACCACCTTCCTCCTGGAGAGCGTTCCCAAGGCCCTCAAGCTTTCGCTTCATCACGACGAAGATGTGGACCTCTACCTCAACGGGCAGCCGGTCCTCAAGCGAAAGGGGCACCGGGGCGACTACCTCGAGTTCGATGCCGACAAGAAGTTCCTCGCTGCGCTGCAGACGGGTCGAAACGTGGTGACCGTGCACGTGATTCAGCGCGGGGGCGGACAGTATTTCGACCTTGGGATCCAAGCGACGAGGGGGGATCTCTTCACGCTCGACACGGCCCTCGCCATGTCCAAGGGCAAGGGAGTGGACCAGGGCCTGATTGCTAGGCGGGCCCAACTCAAGAAGCAGATTGCGGAGCATGGCAACAAGCTACCCAAGCAGGGCACGGTGCAGGCCCAGGTCGTCCAGGAGCACGGCAAGAATCCGCCCGTTCTTCACGTGCACATTCGCGGCAATGCGAACGCCAAGTCGGACACCGTGGTGACCACGCGCATCCCCTCCATCTTCGGCGGCCATGAACTTACCGGCACCCCTCCCGCGCACGGACGAAACACCAGCGGCCGCCGCCTGGCCCTGGCCAATTGGATCATCAAGCCGGACAATCCGCGCACCTCGCGGGTCATGATGAACCGCATCTGGCAACACCACTTCGGTCGCGGGATCTGCCCGACGCCGAACGACTTTGGATATTTCGGCGAGCGCCCGTCGCACCCCGTCCTGCTCGACTGGCTCGCGACTGAGTTTGTGCGCAAGGGATGGAGCATGAAGAAGATCCACAAGGTCATCATGATGTCGCAGGCCTACCAGATGTCGTCGCGGGGGCAGGCCGAGGGGCTCGCGAAGGACGCCGACAACAAGTACTGGTGGCGCTTCGACATGCGTCGCCTGACCGCCGAGGAACTGCGCGATTCCCTCCTGGCGGTGACCGGTCGCCTCAACATCAAGATGGGTGGGCCGAGCATCTTCATCGATCTGCCCGCCGAAGTGCTGGCCACTTCCTCGACCAAGGGTGGCAAGTGGGGCAAGTCGCCGCCGGAAGAGCAGACCCGCCGCAGTGTATACATCAAGGTGAAACGCTCCCTGGTGCCGCCCATCCTGCAGGACTTTGATCTTGCCGATACGGATGGAACTTGCCCGGTGCGATTCAGCAGTATTCTGCCCACCCAGGCGCTGGCGCTGCTCAACAGCAACCTCGCCAACAACGAAGCCAAGAACTTCGCTGCGCGCTTGCGGAAGGAGGCTCCGGACGATCCCAGGCGGCAGGTTGCCCTGGCCCTCGAACTCGCGCTTTCCCGCTCGACCACCGCCCGCGAGGTCGACTACGGGACGGAGTTCATCGAAGTCATGATGCGCGAGCACAAGCTCTCTTCCGATGAAGCCTTCAACCGCTTCGCCCTCCTTGTCCTGAACCTGAACGAGTTTATGTTCGTCGATTAAGTCGACCCCCCTTCAACCAATCCCAAACCATGAGCAGACCAATCAATACTTTCTGCGGCCAAGTCAACCGGCGGGAGGCACTCCGTCAAATGGGGGGAGGCTTCACCTCGCTCGCCCTCACCGGGATGCTGGCCCAGGACGGCTTTTTCAATCGCGCCAATGCTGCCAATACCTATGGCAATCCACTGGCACCCAAGGAGTCCATGCTGCCCCAGCACGCCAAGTCGGTGATCTTCCTCTTCATGTATGGCGGGCCCAGCCACATGGACACCTTTGAGTACAAGCCCAAGCTTTATCCCCTCGATGGCAAGACCATCGAGGTGAAGACCTTCGGCCGGGGCGGCAGGAAGAGCAAGGGCCGGGTGGTCGGTCCGAAGTGGAAGTTCAAGCAGTACGGGCAGTGCGGGAAGCACGTCTCGGATCTCTTCCCGAATCTCGCCAGGCACGTCGACGACATCACCTTCATCCACTCCATGACCGCGGACTCGCCTATTCATGGATCGGCCATGCTCATGATGAACTGCGGCTCCGTGATCAGCGGCAAGCCCTCGCTTGGGTCGTGGGTCAACTACGGTCTCGGGAGCGTGAACGAAGACCTGCCCGGTTACGTCGTGATGCTCGACAACTCGGGTGGACCGATCAGCGGAGCCAAGAACTGGACCTCGGGCTACATGCCCGCCAGTTATGCCGGCACCGTTTTCCGCTCGCAGGGTGATCCCATCCTGAATCTGAAGAACGCGCACAACATGCCGCGTTCCGAACAGCGCACCCTGCTGGATTATCTCAACACCATGAACCGCGAGCACCTTGGTCTGCGGGAAGACCAGAGTGACCTCTCGTCGCGGATTGCCAGTTACGAGCTGGCCTACCGCATGCAGTCGACCGCTCCGGAGGCCATCGATCTCGACTCCGAGCCCGAGCACATAAAGAAGCTTTATGGGATGGACGAGAGCCGGACCCAGGACTTTGGACGCAAGTGCATGCTGGCCCGTCGTCTCGTGGAGCGCGGGGTGCGCTTCATTCAGATCTACTCCGGCGGTGCGCACAACGACGCCAACTGGGATGCCCACGGCAACCTCGAGAAGAACCACAACTTCCATGCCGGGAACACCGACAAGCCCATTGCGGGATTGATCGAAGATCTCAAGCAGCGAGGCATGCTGGACGAAACGCTCATCGTTTGGGGAGGTG
Organism: Roseibacillus sp.; assembly: GCA_046581525.1. Classification (GTDB taxonomy): domain Bacteria; phylum Verrucomicrobiota; class Verrucomicrobiia; order Verrucomicrobiales; family Akkermansiaceae; genus Roseibacillus_B. The sequence continues at coordinate 18,138 of JAYGGC010000199.1, forward strand.
AGTTCGGTCGCCAGCCAACTGCGGAATATGCCAAGGGCACCGGGCGCGATCACAATGCCTACGGCTTCACGATGTGGATGGCCGGTGGCGGGATCAAGGGCGGAGTGAGCTACGGCGAAACCGACGAATTAGGTGCGGCGGCGGTGAAGAATCGTCTGCACGTGCGCAATCTTCATGCCACCGTGCTCGATCGCATGGGTCTCGATCCCAACAATTTGAGCTACTTTTATGGTGGGTTGGACCAGAAGCTCGTGGGCGTTGAAGGCGCCGAGCCAATTCGGGATATCATGGTCTGAGCGAGCGCGCGGAAGGCTCGCTTCCGATGTGCAAAAACCAAAAGGGAGGGCGAACCCTCCCCTTCTGTGAGCTGAATCATTGCCAGCTCAATGGATCATTGGCGCGATCACTTTTTTCGGGGGCGCGGTTGATCGTGATTTTCGTTGTGGTCGCGTTGGCGCTGTCCGCCTTCCAGCCGCTGCAAGCGCTGCTCAATCTGCTGAAGATGCCGGGAAAGGGCCTGGAGGGTGCTGTCGGGCTGTGACGGGCGATCCTTCCGCTGAGCCTCGGCGCGGTGAGCTTCTGCTTTTTGGCGCTCTTCCATCGCGCGGGCCCGGGCCATCTCGGCGCGCCGGATGGCCTCGTGCTCACGCCGCTCGGCCTCCTTCGCTTGTTGGCCGCGGGTTTCCTGGCTGCGCCGTTGCTGCTCTGCGGCACGGCGGAGTGTTTGTTCGCTCTCATTCACCTGTTGCTCGAATTTCTGTCGAGCTTGTGCAGCGATGCGTTGCAGGCGCTCGGCCTCCTCGCCGAAGCCGCCTTCCCGCAAGTGGCCCATCGCCTGCTCCAGGTGATTCATGCGCGCTTTCATGTCCGCGGAATGCTCGTGGATCTTGCGCTTGGCGTGCTCAAGTTCCTCATGATGCCGACGCTGGGCATCGCCGCGCGCTTCATGCTCGCGCTCGTCGGGATCATGCTGGCGTTCGGCGTGTTCGTGCCTGTCTTTGCGCTTTTGTTCTTCGATTCGATTGGCGAGTTCCCGACGTGCGTGTTCGGCCCGTTCAACTTCGGCTCGCTCCGCACGCTCAAGAAGGGCTCGCCTGGGGCGCTCAGCTCGATCGTGTTCACGATGCGCCCGCTCGAGCAGCTCTACAGCGTGCTCGGGCTTGACGTCGTCGGTCGGTTTGCGGTCTCCCTGCGCGAGCGTTGGCCATGTCAACACGGCGAGGAGGGTGAGGGTAGTGGTCGGCTTCCTCATGATTTCGTGGGGTGATTGGTGGCAATGAGCTAGCGACGGCGCTGCCCTTCGAGCCGGCTGAGGCGGCGCTCGAAATCCGCGAGGCGTTGATCGAGGCGCCGGAGAAGGTTGCCGAGAGCGGCGTCGTGACCTCCGCGATTGGCCTCGCCCGGCTGGTGGTCGCCACCGCGATTCTCCGGGCGGTTTCCGCGCTGGTGGTCGCCGCCGCGGTTCTCCGGGCGGTCGCCACGCTGGTGGTCACCGCCGCGGTTCTCGGGGCGCTTGCCGCGCTGGTTGTCACCGCCGCGATTTTCCGGTCGCTTGCCGCGCTGGTTGTCACCGCCGCGATTCTCCGGTCGGTCGCCGCGCTGGTTGTCACCGCCGCGATTTTCCGGTCGGTTGCCGCGCTGGTTGTCACCGCCGCGATTCTCCGGGCGCTCGCCGTGCTGATTGTCACCGCCGCGATTCTCCGGTCGCTTGCCGCGCTGGTTGTCACCGCTGCGATTGTCCGGTCGCTTGCCGCGCTGGTTGTCGCCACCGCGATTCTCCGGTCGCTCGCCGCGCTGGTGGTCACCGCCGCGATTCTCCGGGCGGTTGCCGCGCTGGTTGTCGCCGCCGCGATTCTCCGGTCGGCCGCCGCGCTGGTTGTCACCGCCGCGATTCTCCGGGCGGTTGCTATTCTCGGCGTCCTTT
>JAYGGC010000201.1:0-2023 GCA_046581525.1 Roseibacillus sp.
CCCCCTGGTTCTTGCCCACCTGCAGCTCTCTCCCCGTGGCCGCGCAGAGGGCACTTGGGTTTGCCACTTCGGTGCAAGATGCGTGCTCGAAATTTCGGACGATCTCGCCGTCTGGCGCAAGGCAACCGTTCTCGAGGCCCAAGGGAGCACCGTGACCTGGACCGATCCGGAGAACTCGCCTCCCGCGCAACGATTCTATCGCGCCTGGAGGTAGCGCGACGCTACACCGCGGCGCAGGTGAAGTGGTCGCGTAGTGTCCAGAAATACGATTACAACAGAATGCGCTGATTTCCAGTCTGTTGAGGATCCTACTCTGGGGCAGATTTCTCATCGTGCTCCACGGTGTCGCACGGTTAGACTCCGCCAATGGACGTGATGAAACTGATGGTGGTGGCCCGGGCGGGCTGGCTCAACCGACAGCAGGGAGTCCCCCTTGAGACGGGCGGTCGATCAGTTTTGGGAACACTACCACCGGGACCGAAATCACCAGGGCTTGGAGAGCAGGATCGTCGAACCAGATTTTTTTTGGATCGGAAGGGGGTCTGAATTGCCGCTCGCGGCTTGGTGGATTGCTTCGCTACTACCACGCGGGATGCCGCGTGAAACCATGCACTACCAGCGATTCCAATTTTCGGACACTACGGGGTGACAAGCAGACGGAATTCAAGGTGGGCCGATGCGACGTCGCGCCCGGCTGGGAGGGCGGCGACCGCGAACTGCGCATGATCCGCTGGGTTGGCCCGCAGTATCCGACCTTTCCGGACGAGTAGGAAGAAGTGACTCCGTCAGGGGGCGAGCGATTCAGCGAATGCTGGGGGAGGTGATCGCTCAATTCGTTTCCTCGAGATCTGCCTTCGCCAGCGCAGCCTTCGGGGTGGGAGATTGTCTCGCCGGGATATCCGCCAGTGCATCTCTGGTCACGCCGCGCGGAAGATCGGGGAGGGCCTTGTCGGCGGGATACGGCTCGACCCCATTGGGCAGGTCGTCGAGATCAAGCTTCGCAAACCTTGTCTCCGAAGCGGACGATTGTCCCTCCGGAATCCTTGCGTGTGCCTCGCTGGCCGCGCCGCGCAGTAGCTTCCAAGCCGAAATGTCGGACTCAATCGGGCCTGATTTCGGAATGTCGAAGAGGACCTCGTTGGCGGGATACGACTCGACTCCTTTGAAGAACTCGTCGAGATCGAGATCGAGGTGCAGGGTGCCATTCTTTCGCCGCTCGCGCAGGGTGGCTGCAGCGGTGCGCAGATACTTTTCGAAGCGGGCAAGCTGACTGGTGCTGAAGGTGCATTCCTCGTGAAAGAAGGCTTTGACCGCAGGGTCCTTTTCCCACTCACGAGCGAAGCGCTGCAGGGCGTCGTAGGTGCGGAGATGCATGTGACGAATGCGCGTGAGGTAGCCTTTCCGCTCGAAGACGTTCGAGTTGAGCAATCCCCCATCAGTGTCCTTGATGGTGAGCTTCTTCACGATGACCCTCGGTGCACTGCTACCGCGGTCGGGCGCCTTGGAAGCCTTGGCGGATATGACCTCTCCTCCGAACAAGTCGTAGGCGAATTCGTAGCTGCTGATGTTGCCGCCGGAGAGGCGGTCCGACTGGGCGAGCAGGTAGTCGAGGAGGATGAGTTCGCTCATGTCTCTCATCGCGACGAGAGCCTGCACGTTGCGCTGGGTGAAGGCGTTTGATCCGAGAATGGATGCCACCGGTCTCGCGTCGGCCATGTTCCGGAACGCACTCGTCGAGCTGAGTTCTGATTCCGCTTTCAGCCACTCGGTGTAGTCATCCTCGCCACGGGTGTTTTCGAGGAGGGCACCGTAGATTTGCGTATAGTCGGATGTGAAGAGATCGCTTGCCACTCCGGAGCGTTTTGGGTTCGCATAGTAGCGGTCAAAAAGTGCCCAGCTCTTTGCGACAGTGCCGCGGGCTCCCATCTCGGATGCAAGGCGCACCACTTTCTTGTGTTGCGGGATGTCCATGGTCCGAAGGACCGCGGGCTTGATTTCGCAGATGTCGCCAAGTGCTCGCGAC
>JAYGGC010000035.1:0-3889 GCA_046581525.1 Roseibacillus sp.
AAACCCCATGAACATTCTGGGCATTTCTGCCTTCTACCACGATTCTGCGGCGGCCCTCGTGACTGATGGCAAGATCGTGGCCGCGGCTCAGGAGGAGCGCTTCACGCGGAAAAAGCACGACCCGGCCTTCCCGAAGCACGCCCTCGACTACTGCTTGGCGGAAGCGGGGATCGGACCCGGCGACCTGGACTACGTGGCCTTCTACGAGAAGCCCTACCTGAAGTTCGAGCGTCTGTTAGAGACCTATCTTGCATTTGCCCCGGCGGGCCTGCGGAGCTTTCGCCAGGCCATCCCGCTCTGGCTGCGCGAGAAATTGCACTTGCGGCGGGTGATGCGCAAAGGCTTGGGCAAGGAATACACCGGTCCCCTCGTCTTCCCGGAACACCACGAGACCCATGCCGCCAGTGCCTTTCTTCCCAGCCCGTTCCAAGAGGCCGCGATCCTGACCGTCGATGGAGTGGGCGAGTGGGCAACTTCGACCATCGCGGTGGGCGAGGGGAACAAGGTCAGGATTCTCCAGGAGCAACGCTTCCCTCATTCCCTCGGTCTTCTCTACTCGGCGTTCACCTACTACTGCGGATTCCGCGTAAATAGCGGGGAGTACAAGCTCATGGGGCTCGCTCCCTATGGACAGCCCAAGTACGCCGACACGATTCGCGATCACCTGCTCGACATCAAGAAGGACGGATCCTTCCGCCTCGACCTGCAGAATTTCAACTACTGCCAGGGACTGACCATGACGAACGCGAAGTTCGAGTCCTTGTTCGGGCATCCCGCGCGCAAGCCCGAGACTGATCTAAATCAGTTCTACATGGACATGGCCGCCAGTGTGCAACTGGTGACCGAGGAGCTCATGCTCGCGATGGCACGGCACGCCCGGGAACTTACGGGCAAGGACAAGCTCTGCCTTGCCGGCGGGGTCGCGCTGAATTGCGTGGCTAACGGCCGTATCCTGCGGGAGGGGCCGTTCGAGGATCTCTGGATCCAGCCCGCGGCGGGCGATGCCGGCGGCGCTCTGGGAGCGGCCCAACTCGTCTGGTACCACTATCTCGACAACGAGCGCATCGCCGGGGGCGAGGGCGACCAGGGGAACAGTTGGTTTGGGCCGGAGTTCGAAACGGAGGTGATCACGAAGTTTCTCGACGGGGAAGAGGCGGTCTATGAAGTCTGCGCGAGCGAGGAGGAACTCTGCGAAAAGGTGGCCCAGCTCATCGCGGATGAGAAAGTGATCGGCTGGTTCCAGGATCGCATGGAGTTCGGTCCCCGCGCGCTCGGTGCGCGCAGCATTCTGGGCGATGCGCGCTCTGAGAAGATGCAGCGCACGATGAATCTCAAGATCAAGTTCCGCGAATCCTTCCGCCCTTTCGCGCCGGTCATTCTTCGCGAGAAAGTGGACGAATACTTTGAGATGGAGGCAAACCAGGACAGTCCCTACATGCTGCTGGTGGCGCCCGTGCAGGAGAACAAGCGTCTCGCTCTAAAAGGCGAGGATGCCGATCTGAGCGGGTTGAAAAAGCTCAATCAAAAGCGTTCGGTGGTGCCTGCGATCACCCACGTGGATATGTCGGCGCGCGTGCAGACCGCGGACGCGCGGCACGGGACCTATCATAAACTCATCGAGGCCTTCCACGCCAAGGAAGGTTCTCCCGTCCTGATCAACACCAGTTTCAACGTGCGCGGGGAACCGATCGTGTGCACGCCCGAGAACGCCTACCGCTGTTTCATGGGCACCAACATGGACGTGCTCGTGCTGGGCCGCGTGATCCTCCGGAAGGAGAAACAGCCCAACGCGGGAGAGATCGACAACGCCAAGTATCTCGAGGAGTTCGCTCTCGACTAGGAACGCCATGACGATTGCCGACTTCAATATCAAGCCGAGCGCCACAATGCTGCGCGAGTTCGGCATCATTGCGCTCTTCGGTTTCGGTCTCGTGGGCGCCCTGCTCGGACTGAAGTGGGATGCCTGGACTGCGAGCTACGTGCTTTGGGCGCTGGGTGCGGTCTCATTCGTGCTCGCTTTTGTGCGGCCCAAGTTGCTCCTCCCCCTCTACGTGGTGCTCATGGTCGTGGCCTTTCCGATCGGCTTCGTGATCAGCAACGTGATTCTCTTCATCCTCTATTTTGGACTGTTCACGCCGATTGCCTTGGTGTTTCGTCTGGTCGGTCGCGACACCATGAAACGAAAATTCGAACCGGAGGCGGAGAGCTACTGGATCGACCGCACGGACAACAAACCGGTGTCGCAACGCTTCAAGCAATACTGACTTTCGCAACTTTTCCCACCCTTCCAAAAATGAGCGACCAAGGCGACCAGAGCAAACGCAATGAATTTGTGGAGGCGAGCAAGGACGCCAAGACCGGCTTTCTCGCAGAGATGGTTGGATTCCTGAAGGACAACAAGCGCTGGTGGCTCACCCCCATCGTGGTCTTCCTGCTTCTGCTCGGCGCGCTCCTGATTCTGGCCAGCACGGGAGCAGCGCCGTTTATTTATACACTCTTCTGAGTCCATTCGGGGGTCGAATGTAGCATCTGCCGCTATCGACAGCAGACCTCGATTCATACCGTTTTAATGACAAGGCGTAGTGTCCAGAAACTCGATTACAACGGAATGCGCTGACTCCCAGTCTGTTGGGATGCCTGTTCTGAGGCTGAGAATTCCGATCGTGCCTGAGTGCTCTGAGACGGTGAGGCAGTGCCGATGAACCAGTGAACTACTCGCAGGCGCGGGTGAGGGGCGCCGCGCCGAAGTCAATCGGCTTGCGTCCGTACTTGGCGATCACGATGTCCCTGATGGCGGCCCGCTCCCGAGCGTCGGGCAGGGCCAGTTCCTTGCACTGCGGCAGCCTGCTTGCCGCATTCCGTCCCGCAGCCCGTAGCGCGGGGTTGAGCGTAGCGACACCCCGGGACCGCGAGATTCCCCCACGTTTCCGACCCCGGAGGGGTCGCAGCCCGTTCGATTAGTCCAGATACTTGGGATCGTAATGAACCCCCGCCTTCTCCAACAACTCGATGAGTTCCTCCCGGAAGGACTTCGTTCGATGATGTTCTTCCTGATTCAGAATGTAGCTTCCCACCGCACCGAGTGCAGTCGCGCTCACCGTGAATGCGGAGTATCCCTCCTGCCAGACGAAATCCTTTCCTCCCCGCTGCCCACGACACCACGTTGAGGACGCCTTCTTCAGTTCGCGCATGATCTCCGAGAGGGTATGGGTCGCGTTGAGATCAAAAAGAAGATGCACGTGATCACTCACCCCTCCCACGTATCGAGGAGTGCCCTTGAGCCCCCGGATGATGCCTCCCATGTAATCATGGAGTTCCGGGAGCCAATCGCGTTTGATCAACGGTTCGCGGTGTTTGGTAGAGAAGACCACGTGGTAGTGAAGTCCGAGGTAGGTTGAAGACATGTCGAAAACTACTGGAATCAGAAAGTTGCTGCGATCCCTCCGGGATCGTTCAACCCCGGGGAACACGGGAGGCATCCGCCCGAAACATATTAATCCACCCAACAAAAAATCTAAAATATTAACAACTTGGGGGTAAATTTAATGACCCTTAGGGCCTGCAATCGTCTGGAATGTTGTCAAGGTCGCTGCAGCAAATCGAAGCGCCTCCGCCTTCCGCCAGTGCACAATTTCCCCATGAGTTTCCAAGTTATCCTCAGGCCTGCGCGATCGTCCCGGATCGTGTTCGGCCTTCTCCTCCCGACCTTCTCTGCCCTCTGCGTTCTTCCCTCCCATGGGCAGGAACTCTCGGGTATCTCGGGGCAAAGTAGCGCCATTCATACCGAACTGCTCCCCGGCGGTCTCGACGCCAAGCGCGACGGTGCGGGCTTCCTCTTTGGGGTGGGGGTAGCCGGGATGTATGATTCCAACATTTTCCTGCAGGAGAA
>JAYGGC010000013.1:0-22225 GCA_046581525.1 Roseibacillus sp.
GGCCCTCACCTATGGACAGATGAACGAGCCGCCTGGAGCGCGTCTCCGTGTTGCGCTCTCCGCGCTCGCGATGGCGGAGTATTTCCGGGATGAGGAGAACCAGGACGTGCTCCTCTTCGTGGACAACGTCTTCCGATTCTCGCAGGCCGGTTCCGAGGTCTCCGCCCTGCTCGGACGGACCCCTTCGGCGGTTGGTTACCAGCCCACCCTCGCGGAGGAGATGGCCGGTTTGCAGGAGCGCATCACCTCCACCAACAAGGGATCGATCACCTCCTTCCAAGCGGTCTACGTTCCGGCGGACGACCTCACCGACCCCGCGCCGGCCACCACCTTTGCGCACCTCGACTCCACCGTGGTGCTGGAGCGCTCCCTCGCGGAGCTTGGCATTTATCCGGCGGTGGATCCTCTCTCCTCGGTCTCCACTGCGCTCACTCCCGAGATCGTCGGAGAAGAGCACTACCGCGTCGCCCGTGGGGTACAAACCGTGTTGCAGCGCTACAAAGACCTGCAGGACATCATCGCCATTCTCGGAATGGACGAGCTCTCCGACGAGGACAAGCTCAGCGTCTTCCGTGCTCGTAAGATTCAGCGATTCCTTTCCCAGCCCTTCAGCGTGGCGGAGGTCTTCACCGGCACCCCGGGAGTTTACGTCCCGGTGGAAGAGACCGTGAAGGGCTTTGCGGAGATCCTGGATGGAAAATATGACGATGTGCCCGAAAGCAACTTCTACATGAAGGGCGGCATCGATTCGGTCGACAAGGGATAAGAGAGAGATTTCAAATCACCAACTGACCACCGGCATGCCACTGACACTCGATATTGTTACCCCCGAGAAAAAATTCTTCTCGGGTGAGGTCGACAACGTCTACCTGCCGGGAACGGAAGGGGAGTTGGGCATTCTGCCCGGCCACGTGCCGCTGGTGACCGGCGTCAAACCCGGTGAGCTGCGTTACTCCATCGATGGTCAGGTTGAAGAACTCGCCATCGGCGCGGGTTTTGTGGAAGTGACCCAGGAAAAGGTCACCGTCCTCACCGACCTCGCCGTCACTGACACTGAGATCGACGAGGCCAAGGTTGAGGAAGCGATGCGGCGCGCCGAAGAGGCGCTCAGCAGCATCGATCACTCCGAGAACACGGAAGAAGTGGCCGCCCTGCAGGCCTCCATCGCCCGGTCGATGGCCCAGCTCAAGCTGAAGCGCAAACGGCGGCAGATTTAGGGACCTCCGCACGGCCCTCGATACGCGGGAGTTGGTTCTCGCTGAGGTGAGCCGGTGTCTCACCGATCATCTTCGGTCGACCGGGATGGCCGGCCCTCGACCAGTTCATCGACGAATTGACCGAGTAGGATTCCTCCTCCCCGGTTGACCTCCGCCCGGGAGATCATAGAGTCTGGGAATGCCGAATCCCCCCTCTCGCGGCATGGCCTTGGCGATTTTCATTCTGACAAGTCCTGTCCTCGCCGCAGAAGTTGTCGTGCTTAGTGCAGTGGCGGACACCAGCCTCTTCGAGTTTGATCCGGAGTACAATTTCGGACGGCAGCGGACCCTGCCGGCGGGCTCGATCGGAAACATGGCGGACGCAAATGGTGCGCGGTCGCGGGCGCTCTACAAATTCGATGTGGTGGGAGTCATTCCACCAGGATCCGCCATTCAATCAGCTGTGATGGCCCCGCCCCCGAGTTGGAGCTTACCTACACGCTCCCCTCGATCCCGCCACCAGTCCTGGTGTCTGTGGAACTTGATGACGTCGCGCAGGAGCTCTGCGTCCGCGTCAGGGAGGGAGAGCTGACTCGGCTCGCCAGATTCCGCTGGATCGGCCAGGTCCAGAGCAGGAGCAGGCGTGCGGAGAGAGGAACTTCTAGGGAGGATTGGTGCAGAAATGGCGCTCATATCAGGGAATACCGGCCCGAGAGAGATATTCGACGCGAGGACTGGGGTTTCTCTCGCTCAGAGCCCCGGAAGGGATGGATCTGGAGCAGTTTTCCGTCGAGGAGGGCACCCCATCAGAGCCGCCATGGCGGGAAATCGGTTCCCGGCGGCGAGGGCGCAGGGTATGGGGGCGAGGCAAAGTTATTCGCATGCTGCTCCTCGGGCAGTGTTTCTGCAGCCTCTTTCGGACCACCGCGGACCTTTTCTTCTCTACTGGGCTTGACCGCGGGGCAGGGGCTTGGCAGTAAAACGAAAGTTTAGGCCGCGCATGCCCAAGGACGAGAGCCTGCAGAAGATTTTGTTGATTGGATCGGGGCCGATTGTGATCGGTCAGGGTTGCGAATTTGACTACTCCGGCACGCAGGCGTGCAAGGCGTTGCGGGAGGAGGGGTACGAGGTGATCCTCGTGAATTCGAACCCCGCGACCATCATGACGGACCCGGAGTTCGCGGAGCGGACTTACATCGAGCCCATCACGCCGGAGGTGATCAAGAAGATCATCGAGAAGGAAAGGCCCGATGCTCTGCTCCCGACCGTGGGAGGGCAGACCGCCCTCAATGCCGCGATGGACTTGTGGCACTCCGGGGTTCTCGAAGAACTCGAGGTCAGGATGATCGGCGCCAATGCCGACGCGATCGCCAAGGGCGAAGACCGGCTCCTCTTCAAGGAGGCCATGCTCAAGATCGGCCTCGATCTCCCAAAGTCGGGCGTGGTCCACACCATGGAGGATGCGCGGAGGGTGGCGGAAGAAGTCGGAAGCCTCCCCCTCGTCATTCGGCCCGCTTACACCCTCGGTGGAAGTGGTGGCGGGATTGCCTACAACAAGGAAGAGTTTGAAGTCATCGTGGCGCGGGGCCTCGACTTGTCACCCGTCTCGGAAGTTCTCATCGAGGAGAGCCTCCTCGGCTGGAAGGAGTACGAGATGGAGGTCATGCGGGACTGCGCGGACAACTGCGTGGTCATTTGTTCCATCGAAAATCTCGACCCGATGGGCGTGCACACCGGCGACTCCATCACGGTGGCACCTGCCCAAACCCTCACTGATCGCGAATTCCAGATCATGCGGGATCAGTCCTTCGCCTGTATTCGAGAAATCGGGGTGGAGACCGGGGGATCGAATATCCAGTTCGCGGTGCATCCGGAGAGTGGGCGGCTCATTATCATCGAGATGAACCCGCGAGTTTCGCGCTCGTCAGCCCTCGCTTCCAAGGCGACCGGGTTTCCGATCGCCAAGATTGCGGCCAAGCTGGCAGTGGGCTACACCCTCGACGAACTCCGCAACGACATCACGCGCGAGACCCCGGCCAGTTTTGAACCGACCATCGACTATGTGGTCACCAAGGTTCCGCGCTTCACGTTTGAGAAATTTCCAACCGCCGATCCGGTCCTCACCACTCAAATGAAGTCGGTGGGCGAAGTGATGGGCATCGGCCGAACTTTCAAGGAGAGCATGCAGAAGGCGTTGCGCTCCCTGGAGACCGGGCGCTTTGGTTTTGGTTACGATGGGAAGGATCCCAGGAAGGAGCCCAGCCGGGAAGAGATCGAGCGAAATCTGCACGTTCCCAACTGCGAGCGCATCTATTGGCTCAAGCTGGCCTTTGAGTTTGGCTGGAGCGTGGAGGAAGTCTTTGAGGCCACCCAGATTGACCGCTGGTTCCTGGCCCATCTGAAGGAGATCGCAGATGAGGGCGCCCACCTCGCGGAGCTGGAACTGCGCAAGGCCAAGCGGCTGGGATTCTCCGATCGGCAAATCGCCCATGCGCGCGGGGAGACCGAAGACTCCGTGCGGGAAAAGCGCAAAGGGGTGGGAATCCTGCCCACCTACCGGTTGGTCGATACCTGCGCGGCGGAGTTTGAAGCCTACACGCCCTATTATTATTCGACGTATGGCGACGAGAACGAGGCTCGGGAGAGCGATAAGAAGAAGATCGTCATCCTTGGAGGTGGCCCCAACCGCATCGGCCAGGGAATTGAGTTCGATTACTGCTGTGTCCATGCCTCCTTCGCCCTGAAGGAGCTGGGTTACGAGACCATCATGGTGAACTCGAACCCGGAGACGGTTTCGACCGACTACGACACGAGCGACAAGCTCTACTTCGAGCCGCTCACCCTTGAGGATGTTCTCAACATCTGCGAGCAGGAGAAGCCGGACGGCGTCATCGTGCAGTTCGGCGGGCAGACCCCGCTCAACCTGGCCGCTGATCTCGAGCGTCACGGCGTGCCCATCATCGGAACCTCGCCCAAGTCGATCGAGCTGGCGGAAGATCGTAAGTTATTCTCCGCGCTCCTCGACCAGCTGGGACTGAAGCAAGCGGAGGCGGGGACCGCTGTTTCCGAAGATGAAGCGGTCGAGATTGCCGCGCGCATTGGCTATCCCGTCCTGGTTCGTCCCTCGTTTGTCCTCGGAGGGCGCGCCATGATGATCGTCTATGACGATGACGAATTGCGCCGCTACATGCGCGAAGCAGTGGAGGCCTCTCCGGAGCGGCCCATCCTGGTCGATCGATTTCTCGAAGGGGCAGTCGAAGTGGACGTGGATTGTATTTCGGACGGCGAGACCACGGTCGTGGGCGCCATCATGCAACATATCGAACAGGCCGGCATCCACTCGGGCGACTCCGCCTGTGTGATTCCCCCCTTCAGCCTGACTGACGAGATTCAAGTCCAGATCGAGGCCGCGGCCATCGACCTCGCGCAGGAGCTGGAAGTCTGTGGACTGATGAACATCCAGTTTGCGGTGAAAAATGAGGAGCTCTTCGTGATCGAAGTGAATCCACGGGCTTCACGGACGGTGCCCTTTGTCTCGAAGGCGATCGGCAAACCACTCGCCAAGATGGCGGCCAAGATCATGGTGGGCGAAAAGCTCTCCGAGATGGGCATGACCGAGCGGATCATCCCGCCCTACTACTGTGTGAAGGAGGCGGTCTTTCCCTGGCCGCGCTTCCCCGGGATCGACATTGTCCTCGGGCCTGAAATGAAATCGACCGGCGAGGTCATGGGAATCGATGAAGACCTCGGCATGGCTTATGCCAAGAGCCAGATCAGCGGTTTCAACCCGTTGCCCCTGAAAGGCAACGTGTTCCTTTCGGTGAGCGACGGGGACAAGGACGAGGTCGTTCCGATTGCCAAGCAGTTCGTGGATGCGGGCTTCACCCTCTTTGCCACGGGAGGCACTTTTCGCAAACTGGAGGAAGCAGAAGTTCCTGTCCAGCGCCTCTACAAGCTCTCCGAACGCAAGCGCCCCAATGTCCTCGACATGATGAAGAACGGCGAAATCGATTTCATCGTGAACACGCCCAGCAGTCATGAATCACGGGAAGATGAGGTCGTGATTCGAAGCGCGGCGGTGGCCAACAAGGTGAGCCATTGCACCAATTTGGCGGCAGCGGAAGCAAGCGTGATGGCTATCCGGTCCTTGCAAGAGCGTGAGTTCAAGGTGACTCCGCTGCAGGATTACTACCTCTGAGCGCGGAGGCGTCCTCCCTGTAAAGACCGGACCCCTGAACAGCGAGGCCCACCAGGGGTCTGGGAAGCTATGGACGTTGGGGTTTTTGAGAGAGGGGTTTGGTCTAGGGAATCATTAAATTCCAAGGTCATGGTGATCAACTAATCCATTCTATTTAGTCATTTGTGCTTAATTTGCGTACTTACTCACTCGCGCCGCTGCAAATTTCTCAGTTCCGATCTGCTGTGGGATCTCAAGAGTTGAGCCGAATTTGCACCGATCTTGCCGACCCTGTAAGAGCTACCGCGTAATTGAGACGAAATTCCCATCCGGGAAGCGGTGGATGCTACCCGGGTTCTCAACTGGAGGGCTCTCAAGCGGCCGGCTGACGCGCTACCGGAAATCCCGGCTCTCCATGAATTCGTACCAGTCCTCTTCCAGCGCGGCGTCATCCTCGTATCCATAGATCTCGAGGAGGAGCTCCTTGGTGACGGCCTGTCCGTCGCGGGATTTGGCGATGAGCTTGCGGTAGTTTTCAATCCGCTCGTCCGTACTCACGAGGAAGTAGGTCAGCGCGAACATGTAGCCGGACTCGTTGGGAGTGATGGTCAGGATTTTCGCCTTGCTGATTCTATCGAGCGTCTCACGAATTCCCTTCTTGCACATCTTTCTGAGTGGATTGGTCCAGGCATCCTGCGGTCCGAGGACTCCGCCCCTCTTGATTTCTGCATTTGCGTTGTTCTTGTAGTAGTTCTCAAAGTCGACGTAGTGCACGCGACAGAGTCGGAAGATGCGGTGTTCGACGTAGTAGCCCCAGCCGGCAGTAAACCAGAAGGGCATGTTGTTGGTGAGGCCTCGTCCCTCGAGAATGGTGGTGGCGGTTCCGTGCACGAATGCCGGGGTCAAGTCGGTCTCACCCCCACCTCCCGTATTCTCCGGATCGGCCTTGCAGTAGACCGTGTAGCGATTTTGTGGATCGCCGTAGTTGCGCGTCATGCGGCAAGCGCGCAAGGTGTTCGCGTCCCAGCCACTGCGGTTCTGTTGCTGTTCAAGGATTTTGTCGTAGTCGTGCCCGGTGCCCACGAGGTAGACAGAGAAGCGATAGGGAGCGGTGTCCGCGCCCTTCGCTCCGCCCGGAGTGCGGAATTCGTTCTTCGTGAAATCATCTTCGAGGCCCGGCATGATGCGAACGCATTCGTCCCAGACTTTCTCAGCGTACTTCCGGGCGGGATCGTGATTGGTGCTCGAGGCCCGCAGGGTGAAGTGATCACTCTGCCGCTCGCGCCACTTGAAGTCCTGAAAGTGCTCGTGCTGTGCGGAGGCGAGAACGCTGGCAACCAAGGTGGCGCCGAGGGCGGCCGTAAGAATCCTCTTGTTCATGAGTGGAGGAGGCTAGGGAGCACCCTTGGCGAAGGCAATGAGCGTATCGCCGAACTGGGATGTAATGATTAAGGAATTCAAAGAATTTGCCTTCAAAGGCTATCGTCGATAGGGCGGGGGAACTTGCATTGAAATTCGCGATCCATTGAAATGTTGAGATATGGGAGGAGGGCTGCAGTGGGCTTGGGCGCAAGCATTCCGCGCGACGAACTTCCGAAAGTGATCCCCGTGGTGGTCGATGGGGTCGCAATCGTGATCTTCCTGGTGCTGCCCGCCCTGGCTGAGGTCATGAGCGATGTGCTTCTGAGTTAACAATTCCAACGAATCAACGAGAACAAATGGGAACTGTCATCGAGTGGATGCTGCAATTGTTGGGGATCTACCTCACGATCGGATTGCTGTTTGCGATCCCCTTCGCCTTCCGTGGGGCAAGGAAGATTGACCCTTCCGCGGTGGAGGGAACCTGGGGGGTTCAAGCTCCTGATCATTCCCGGTTCCATGATCCTTTGGCCCCTTCTCATGCATCGTTGGCTCAGGGCCGTGCCGCAACCGGAGGAAGAGTCTGGGTCCATCCAAAGCCGAACCCGGCAGGAACCAAGGTGGCACCAGCGACCGTCTAGCTCACATGAGCGAAGAGTTTTTCATTGGTTGGCAGGGCAAGGCCCCGGAGAAGACGGGCAAGTTCCTGAAAGCCCTTTCCATCACGTGCGTGCTGGTGGCGGTGGGAATGGCTGCCGCCTTGCCTGCCCTGCAGAAGACCGTCTCGCAGGAGGCAGTGTTCGACTACGGGAACGTGCAGGAGTTCAGCGGCATCATGGTGGAGGATCCGGTGCCCATGTTGGTGGGCGACGAGGTGGTTTTCTACCTCGTGAATCCCCTCAAGCACGGCTTCGATCCTGAGCTCGCCAAGAAGCACCACCTCCAGTGGGTGACGCTGAAGGGAACGTGGATCCATCGGGGCGATCAGGAGATGATCGAGGTGGTGCCTGAGACGGTAGCGAATACCACCGGTGCCGATGCCTCCGCCGAACATTCGATCGGGGCCTACCTCGAACTGGGCGAAACGACCCCCAAGGGGGAAATCGTCGACTCGAAGTGCTACCTGGGTGTCATGAACCCAGGCAACCTGAAGGCGCACCGGGCCTGCGCGATCAACTGCATCCAGGGCGGAGTTCCACCCGTGCTGCTGGTCCGCGACGGAGGGGGGCGCACCGGCCTATGTCCTGCTGGTGAGGGAAGACGGATCGCCGCTCAATGCTGATACTCTTGAACTGGTGGCCGAACCCGTAAGTGTGACAGGACGGTTGAAAAGGCTGGGCTCGCAGCTTATCCTCTTCGCAGATCCGGCCCGGTTCTCGCGGGAATAGCGTCCGGAGTTCCCTCCTCCTTACCAATGATGGCAACCAAATCCACAAGAAGAGGCAGTGCTCTCAGCGGCTTCGCGATGATAATCGGGATAGTCGGCGTTTACCTCGCCTTGCAGCTCTGGGTTCTTCCGGCAGCGGGGATTCCCACCTGACTGAGTGGGAAGTGTTTCATCCCGGTCGGGGAGGAAAGCAGCGAGAAGATTGCAGACAAAGAATGTGAAGTTGAATAATGTGCACCCTGACTTGGTGGCGTGATGCTGCCGGAACCTGCGAAGTATTTTTCAACCGCGACGAAAAGAAGACGCGATCAGGGGCGAATCCTCCCGGCGTGCACGAGCGGGACGGGATTTCCTTTATCGCTCCGGTCGATCCGGATGGAGGTGGGACGTGGATGCTCGCCAACCAGCGCGGACTCCTGGTGTGCCTGTTGAATCGTTGGCACGAGGAGGGCGCTGCTCCCCAAGCGACGCGGAGCCGCGGTCAACTCGTCATGGACATGGCTGCCCTTGAAAATGTCCCCGCGGTGGAGGAGCGCCTTCGAATGGAAGAACTCAGCGGAGTCCGGCCCTTCATGATGGTGGGTTTCGATCAGGTCGGCGAACGTGCGTGGACCTGGAATGGGCAGACCTTGTCGGTGGGGCGGCCCGAGATGCCCATGTGTTCGTCCTCCTTTCATTTCGAAGAAGTCGCCGCTGCGCGCAAACAGCGCTTTCACGAACTGCGTTGTTCGCGCCGGGCAGGTGAGAACCTCTTGGAGTTCTTCCATGCCGATACCGACGGCGGGGCCACCGCCTTCACGCCGCGCATGCTTCGCTCCGATGCTCAAACCATGAGTCGTAGCCGGGTGAGGGTTGGCTCTAACGGAGTGAGATGGATCTACCTCGAGGAGCAGAGTGAGCTCGAGGGGGAGCCGCAGCTCTTTGAAGCGGAGATTTGATCGGGTCTCCACCCGCATTCGTCAAACAGCGCGAAACTGCGGTTGACCGGGGTGAAGGTGCGCCGCAGGGTTCGGATCGTCCCCGGAATTGGCGCGCGTGATCATGGTCTTGGCAAACAGCGAGAGTGAAAACGCTCTCCTCGAGTGGATCGAGAGCTTTGGCGGTTCGCCGTGGCTGTTGGCGATCGTGATGGTGGTCACCACTCTCTTCAGCGAAGACCTCACCTGCATCTCGGGAGGGGTGCTGGCGGCGAAGGAAATGATTCCCTTTTGGGGAGCCACCGCGGCCTGTGCGTTCGGAATCTGGGTGGGGGACCTGGGCTTGTATGGATTGGGATGCCTGGCTGGACGCACCAAACACTGGAAGTGGGTGGATCGGATTGTCACTCCGGAACGCGTGGCAAGGGGACGCCACCTCTTCGAGGTCTATGGCGTGCGCTGGATATTTCTCTCGCGATTTCTTCCGGGGACGCGACTCCCCTCATATGTCGCGGCCGGCGCGGTGGGCTGGTCGTTCCGTCGATTTGCCTTCGCGCTTGCGATCGCGGCGGTGATCTGGACGCCAATCCTCTGCGGCCTCGCCTTCTTCGCAGGGCGGGCCGTCCTGGAGTGGGTGGATTCCTACCAGAAGTGGGCCTGGCCTGTTCTCATCGGAGCGGTAATTCTCATCTGGCTCATCGTCCGCAATGTCCTCCCGCTGTTCTCCTGGCGGGGGCGGCGGCTCCTGCGCGCTCGCTGGACGCGGCTGCGACGCTGGGAATTCTGGCCGATCTGGGCGGTCTACCCACCGATCGTGCTTTGCCTGCTCTGGCAGGCGATTCGACTTCGCGGTGCTCTCCTCTTCACCTGTTGCGATCCAGCGATTCCGCACAGCGGCTTTGCGATGGAATCGAAGGGGGATATCCTTGACGCCCTGCATTGCCCGGACGAGTCACGAATCCGGATTGCGAACTATCGCCGCCTGCCTGCAGGCGAAGAGGGAGAGGAGCGCGCGATCCGAGTGGCTGAGTTCCTAACCGAACATGGCCTGGCCTATCCGGTGGTGCTGAAACCGGACGTGGGGGAACGCGGGCAGGGTGTGGCCATTGTGCGTGATGAAGAGGAGGCCCGCCGCTGGCTGGACCGCTGTGCGGAGGAAGCGCTCGTTCAGGAGTTCATCGGGGGTGTGGAATTCGGGGTGCAGTGGTATCGGGCTCCGGATGAAGAAGTGGGGACCGTGCCCTCAATCGCGGGGAAGGAGACTCAATACGTCATTGGCGATGGGCAGCGCACGCTGGAGCACCTCATCCTGGACGATGCTCGGGCGGTGACGATGGCCCACTACTTCCTGGCAAAGTTCGAGCCGCGCCTGGATGAGATTCCCGCAGAGAACGAACGCGTTGATTTGACCGAGATTGGAACGCACGCCCGCGGCGCGGTCTTCACCGACGAGCGCCAGTACATCAGTGATGAACTGCGCAGTGTCCTCGATGTCCTTGGCGATCACTACGAGGGCTTCCACTTTGGCCGATACGATGTGCTGGTGCCCTCGGTTGCCGACTTGCAGGCCGGGCGCAACCTCGTCATCGTCGAACTGAACGGAGTGACGGGGGAACCAATTCACGTCTATCAGCCGGGATTTTCCTGGTGGCGGGGGATCGGTGACCTGTGTCGGCACTGGAAGCGGGCGTGTGAACTGGGAGCTGCCAACCGCGCCCGGGGTGCCAAGCCCAGCTCGCTGGGCGAGTTTTGGAGGGTGGTCCGGGCCCACCGCAAGCAGTCCTGGTTCGAGGCCGATGAACTCCTGGCGAGAGGGGGCGATGAGTAGTCCCAAGTTCATTCCGATCGAGGAGCGTGTCCCGATCCTGGTCGGCGAGGGATGGCATGGTGCCCTGCGCCGCTCGTTGGAGATCCTGCTCGGTCTGCCGGAAATCCGTCGCCGAGTCGACCAGGCGCGAGAGCAGGTCGCGCAGGGGGAGCAGGGCTTCGAAGCACTCTTGAAGGCAATGGATTTTGGGATGGACGCAAGGGGGGTGATGGAGGCGATCCCGCGCGAAGGTCCCCTGGTGCTCGCCGCAAACCATCCCTTTGGCGGTCCTGAGGCCGCGGTGCTCCCGGTCCTGGCGACGAGGGTGCGCCCGGATGTGAAGGTGTTGGGCAACAACGAAGTCATGGCCTTGCCCGACATGGAGCGGTGGATGCTTCCGCTCGAGATTCTTGGTGGAGAAGGGGCGGCGCGGAAAAACCTCGGGATTCTGAAACAGGCGCTGGTTCACCTGCGCAACGGGGGCGCCCTGGTCACCTTTCCGGCGGGGGCGGTGGCCCATTGGCAGTGGGAAAGGGCGCGAGTGGAGGACCCGCCGTGGCCGCCGCACACCGCCCGGATTGTGAAAATATCGCGTGCGGCTGTTCTTCCGGTGCGCTTCTTCGGTCAAAACGGGCCGATATTCCAGGTCCTCGGGGCACTCCATCCGTTTTTGCGCAGTGCCCTGATCCCTCGGGCCGTCCTCGCGATGAGCGGGCGGACCGTCAGATGTCGTGCCGGAAAACTGCTGAATTTCTCCGAATTACCGTCTGATCCGGAAGAGATGACCGGTGCGCTCCGCACCGCGGTTGAGCAAGTTTTTTCTGGTGACGGGAATTGAATTGCCGCCTTGCGCTTCAAACTGTCAAAGTAGCGTTACATGGAACGCTTGCTCCGCGCGAATATCCATTACTTGCATCAGGCCGTTGCGCTCCTTGAGCGCTTGGACGACGGCCTGTATCGCAAACCGGTAGCCAGTTTCTATGGCTCCTCGGTTGGTGGGCACTTGCGCCACTGTATCGAGCACTACCTTTCCTTCCTCAGCGGGATGGAGTCGGGCAAGGTCGACTACGATGATCGCAAGCGGGAAGAGCGTCTTGAGATCCTCACCGCAGAGGCCTCAGGAGTGCTGGCGGAGATCACGAGCGCATTCAACTCGTTGTTGGAGGGCGGGCCTCCGGTCGGCTTGCTTGTGAAAATGGATTGTGGCGGAGACGAGATCGAGTGGCAGCCTTCGACCACCGGTCGCGAACTGCAATTCCTCGTAAGCCATACCGTGCACCACTTCGCCATGATCGGCGGCATCTGTCGTGCGCTCGAGGTGGAGATGGAGGAAAACTTCGGGGTGGCTCCGTCTACCCTGCGGCATCGCGCTCAACTGGAAGCGCCCTGACGCGGCGCCCCGGCGAGATGAATTGCAACGCAGTCCTGAGAGAACGATGCCCGCCAAAACGTCAGACTCCATCGCCGACCCCGCGGACCGGGAACAGGTTCGCGAGGATATCCAGCGTCTTTGGCAGGACGGTGGTGGTGCGCTGAGCCAACAGGGTGCCCTGGAGGTCTTTATTGCACCCGCCGATGCGATTCCCGGCGTTTTGCATGACATCGGTCGCTTGCGGGAAATCAGCTTCCGTGAAGTGGGGGAGGGGAGCGGCAAGGGACTCGATCTCGACGAGTACGACCAGCACTACCTCCATCTCTTCCTCTGGGATAATGACGCCGAAAAAGTGGCGGGCGCCTACCGGGTGGGCCGGACGGACCTCATCCTGGCGGAGCATGGCCCCCGCGGACTCTATTGCTCGACGCTCTTTGAATTTGAGCAGGCCTTTCTCGATCACCTCACCCCTGGCCTGGAGCTGGGGCGCTCCTTCGTGGCACCCGACTATCAGCGCTCGCTCGGTGCCCTGCTCGCCCTTTGGAAGGGGCTCGGGCGCTTCATTGCCCGCTATCCCCGCTATGCCAAGTTGTTTGGCCCGGTCAGCATCAGCCAGGACTACACCTCGATCTCCAAGAACCTGATCGTGCGTTACCTGCGCGAGGAGAAGCGCGACAAGTCGCTCGCGGCGTTTGTCCATCCGACGAATCCCTACCGGGAGGAGATGCCGCTGGAGATCAGTCCGCGACTTGAAAGTATCGAGCAGGTCTCTGCGCGGGTAGCCGAGAGCGAGCCCGATGGCAAAGGGGTCCCCGTTCTGCTGCGGCAGTACCTCAAGCTCAATGCCACGCTCCTCGAATTCAACGTCGACCCGAAATTTGCCAACTGTCTCGATGCCCTGGTGATGGTCGACGTGCGCTCGGCGCCCACTGCCATGCTGAAGCGCTACATGGGCAGGGCTGCTTACCGGAGCTTCGTGCAGGAAACGGCGTTGGGGTAGTGGGGAACGGCAGGCGGAGCGCTCGCCCTACAACCCTTCCATTGAGCCCGGTCAACCCACTGGTGTGCTGTTTGTAATCCTCGGTGCGCCGCGAAGTCACTCGAACAAAAATAGCCACGCTTATCGCGTGGCTCTTTGACTGGTTGGGGAAATTGTCGGTTGCTACTTGGCCTTCACTTTCATGACGCCCTTCATGAGGGCGAAGTGGCCAGGGAAGGTGCAGATGTAGGGATAGTCGCCGGGAGCGCCTGCCTTGAAGACGATGGTCTCTTCTTCCTTGGGACCGAGAACCTTGATCTTCGCGATGATGAGCTTGGTGAAGTCCCCCCCCTTGGGAAGGTAGCCGCCGGGCTGGTTGGTCATCCCTGCCATCGCAAATGTTGGGATGTCCGTTCCGGGCTTCAGGATCACGAGGTTGTGTCCCATCGCCTGCACGGGAAGGGTGCCGATGTTCTTGAGGGTCAGCGCGACCACTTGGCCGGTGGTCACTTCGAATTTTTCCGTGTCATACTTCATGGTGTCGTTACCGGTGATGACAATCTTGATGTCTGCCTTGGCATCATCCTTGCTAGCAGCCTTGGCGCCAGCGATCTTATCGTCGGCGATAACTGAGCCGGTTACGAAAGACGCGGCGGCGAGGATCAGGAGGAGATTTTTCATGTGCGCGGGAAGATGTGCTGAGATACTCGATGAGCAAGAAAATCTTTCCGAATGGGCGGATTTTAACCGGATTTGAGGGAGGAAGTCGCCTTTCCGTGAGAAATGTCCGTAATCAGTCAGGACCCACCTCCAACGCCTTGCGCACATGTGGAGCGGTGCGCGAGATCTATCGAACTTGAGGAACGGTTCGGGGTCCCTCCCTGACGATCCTGCCACCCGCCTGGCGCGAGCGCGATGTGTCAGAACATCCAGATGACGAGAGCGCCTGCAACGAGGACCAGGCCAAAGATCATCTGGATCATGACAAAGGTCACGACATGCAAGATGAGAGCACGGGGGACGGGTTTGTTGTCCCGTTTCGCCACGGTGCCCGATAGCATGCCGTCAAAGATTCCCACTCCGCCGATCCCTGCGATCGTGCCGACGATCACGCCAATCAAGACCAATCCTGATCCCGAGGTTGGTAAATTGCGGATGGTATGAATCGTCATGAAAAATGCCGGGCCCGGAGTGAGGTAGAGAGCGGCGCGAAGCCAGGCAAGCGCTCTGCGACTGGAGCGGGAACGGCGGGGTGCACCAGGGCCCGGGACGCCAGATGCATCATCTTCGTTCAATCGCGGCGGCCAGGTGACCTCCGGTGCCACCGGCCGTGGCATGGGAGCACCTGGTTTCTCCTCTTCAAATTGGGACATGACTCAGTCGACGCCAGGTCGGACTGGAGGCTGACGATTGAGAGGCAAAATCACCCGGGTGTCCGAGAGCCGCATGTTCAAACCCTCAATGCCTTGCGCAAATAGGGAGCAGTGCGCGAGGTCTTCGACTTGAGGATATGCTCGGGAGGTCCCTGCGTGACGATCTTGCCACCAGCAGCGCCCGCCTCGGGACCCAGGTCGATGATGTTGTCGGCCTCCGCCATGATGCCGGTGTGGTGTTCGACCACGATCACGGTGTGACCTTCGTCCACCAGGCGATGGAGAACGTCGATGAGTTTCTTGACGTCCTCGAGGTGCAGGCCAATCGAGGGTTCCTCGATGAGGTAGAGGTTGGCCTGCGGCTTCCTGGGATTCGCGAGCGCGGTCTTGCTGATGCGTCCGCGAGTCAGCTCGGTGACAAGTTTGAGTCGCTGGGCCTCCCCGCCGGAGAGAGTGGGGCTGGGTTGGCCGATTTGGAGGTAGCCAAGTCCGGTATCCCGCAGGAGGGCGAGGGTACGATGGAGCTTGCGGTGAGCGGAGAAGAATTCGACGGCTTCGTCGATGGTCATCTCAAGGATGTCACCGATCGAGCGCCCGTTGTAGCGGATCTCGAGGGTGGCCGGATTGTAGCGCTTTCCGTTGCAGCCATCGCAGTGCGTCCAGGTTGAGGGGAGAAAGTCCATCTCGAGCTTGATGCGTCCGTTGCCCTTGCACTCGGGACATTGCCCGCTGGAGTTGTTGAAGGAGAAGCGCGAGGCGTCAAAGCCACGCAGACGGGCATCCGGTATCTGGGCGAAGAGCTTGCGGATTTCGTCGAAGATCTTGACGTAGGTGGCCGGGCAGGAGCGCGAGGTTTTGCCGATGGGCGACTGGTCGACTTCGTAGCAATGGCGGATGGTCCTGAATCCGCTGGTCGAGTTCCAAGTCTTCTCTGCCTTCTTGTTCCGTCTCCGTGCCGCGCCGCCGTGATAGGCGAAGGCGGCCGCGATGGTTCCGCGCATGAGGGAGGATTTCCCGCAGCCCGAGATCCCGGTGATGACGGTGAGGCGCTGCAGGGGAATGCGCACCTCGAGGTTCTTGAGGTTGTTCAGGGTGCACCCCTTCAATCGCAGCCAGCCCGTCTTGGCGGTGGCCTTGGGGAGGGGCCGGCGTTCGCCGCGAATGGGGTGCACGATGGGATTGTTGAGCGCCTGGCCGGTGACTGACTTTTTGAGGCTCCTGATCTTGCTCAGGGTCCCCGTCGCGATGACTTCGCCGCCGTGCCGACCGGCGCCCGGGCCGAGATCGATGATATGGCCCGCGCGTTCCATGGTCTCATCGTCATGCTCCACCACGAGCAGCGAGTTGCCCTTGGCGCGGAGCGCTTCGAGAGTGTCGAGGAGCTTGGCGTTGTCTCGCGGATGAAGCCCGATGGTCGGTTCGTCGAGGATGTAGAGGACCCCCCGCAGGTTGGAACCGAGTTGCGCGGCGAGCCGGATTCGCTGCGCCTCTCCTCCGGAAAGAGTCTTGGCTGAGCGGTCGAGTTGCAGATAGCTGAGTCCCAGCTCTTCGAGGAAGTGCAGGCGCTGGAGAATCTCGGGCAGGATGTCGCGCGCGATGGTGGCTTCCCGGCCTTCGAACTTGAAGGACTGCACCACGGCGGCCGCCTCAACCACCGGAAGGAGGGTGAGTTCGTGAATGGCATGGCCGCGAATGCGGATGGAGCGCGAGACCTCATTGAGTCGGGCACCCTCGCAGTCCGGACAGGCGACGAGCTCTTCATCGTCGGCGCGGTCGAGTTTGCGGTCAAAATCGATCTCGGCCTCGGTGATCGAATTGTAGGGGGTGTTCTTGCGCGAGTCGAAACGCCGGCGCCGGGTAGTCGCAATCTGTCCGTAGCCACGGCACGTTTTGCACCAGCCCCGCGGGGAGTTGAAGGAGAAGTGGGCGGGATCGGGTGGCTCGAAGGAGCGGCCCGTCACCGGGCTCACGCGCGCCTTGGAATAGGGGCGCAAATGGTTCTCTTGATTGAGAAGGCGCAGGGTGCCCTTCCCGATGCGCAGGGCATCCGAAACCGCCTCCCTCAATTCCGCAAGACGCCCGGTGCGGTTTGCGACCTTCAGGATGAGGACATCGATGTCGTGTTCCTTGAAGCGCTCGAGGCGCTCGAAACCATCGACCTCCTTCCATTCGCTGTCGACGAGGAGCCGGGTGTAGCCCTGCCGCTCGGCCCAGGCTGCCACATCAGTGTGGAATCCCTTTCTTCCCCGAATCACGGGAGCGAGAATACTGATGGGGCCCTTCTTGAGCTGGACGCGAATCGCTTCCACGATGGCGTCCTCCGTTTGGGGCACCACCGCTTCACCGGATTCCGGGCAAAACTGCGTTCCGAGTTTGGCATAGAGGAGGCGCAGGAAGTGGTAGACCTCCGTCACGGTGGCCACCGTCGACTTGCCACCGCCCCGGGAAATGCGCTGTTCGATCGCGACGGTGGGAGGCAGTCCCGAAATGCGATCGATGTCGGGTTTCTCCAACTGTTTGGCAAACTGCCGGGCGTAGGGCGACATCGAGTCGAGGAAACGGCGTTGTCCCTCCGCGAAGATGATATCAAAGGCGAGCGTGGACTTGCCGGAACCGCTCAGGCCGGTCACTACCACGAACTTGTCGCGGGGGATGGTGACCTCGATGTTCTTGAGGTTGTGTTCGCGGGCCCCGGAGATCCTGATGGCATTGTCGGAGCGATGTTGAAGGTGGGCTTTTGGACGTTCGATGGGGGCGGTGTGGTAGGCAGGAGAAGACTCGGCTGCTCGCGATGAGGAATTTAGAGTGGGGAGCAGGGGAGCGAGGTAGCGAGCGGTTTCGGTGTTGGTGGCGGCGACTTCCTCGGGAGTGCCGGTGGCGGTGACCTGGCCACCATCCGCGCCCGCGCCGGGCCCGAGATCGATGAGGTAGTCGGCGCTCTTGATGACGTCGAGATTGTGCTCGATGACGACCAGCGAGTGGCCGGAGTCAACGAGGCTCTGGAAGACGGCGAGAAGCTTTTCGATGTCACCGAAGTGGAGTCCGGTCGTCGGTTCATCGAGAATCAGAAGCGAGGAGCGCGGAGCGGGTGGCGAGGCGGAAGGTGCGGTCTTGCGCCGGGTCTCGGTGAGAATGGTGCAGAGTTTCAAGCGCTGGGCTTCGCCGCCGGAGAGAGTATTGAGAGGTTGCCCGAGGCGAAGGTATCCGAGTCCGAGGTCTTCCAGCGGTTTCAGGGCGGTGAGAATCTTGAACTTGAGACCCGCTTCCCTGGTGGCTGCCCGCCTCGATGATGCGGCGGCTCCCCGTTTGAAGAACGCAAGTCCTTCCGTGACGGTGAGGGCGAGGATCTCCGCAACGGTTTTGCCCTCGAAGCGAATCTCGAGGGCGGCCTGGTTGTAACGCGAGCCGTTGCACTCCGGGCAGGTGAGGTAGAGATCGGAGAGAAACTGCATCTCGACCTTCTCGAAGCCGTTGCCCCAGCATCGCTCGCAGCGTCCGGCCCCCGAGTTGAACGAGAAGTACCCGGGTGCGAGTCCCGCGAGCTGCCCATCAGGGCTGCTGGCGAAGAGTTGGCGGACGAGATCGAAAGCGCCGAGGTAGACAATGGGTGTGGAACGCGGCGTGCGTGAGAGCGGCGACTGATCGACGATCTTGACGTCCTGCAACTCTTCCGCACCTCTCAGGGAACGGATGGGGGCGGGTTCTTCGCGGCTCTCGACACGCAGGGCGCCGGCAAGATTCTGGTAGAGGACATCGTGCACGAGGGTCGATTTGCCCGAACCGGAAACCCCGGTGACGCAGGAAAAGACGCCCAGCGGGAAGTCAACGTCGAGCTTGAAGAGGTTGTGGCGGGTGGCGCCGCGAATCCTGAGAAAACCGGTGGGGGTGCGGCGATGGACCGGCACTTCGATGCGGCGCTCTCCCTGGAGATACGCAAGGGTGGAGGACGCAGGGAATGCCTTGAGGGACTTCTTCTGGAAGGCCTCTCGCCTGGGAAGCGACGCCACGATTTCGCCACCGTGCTCTCCCGCTCCCGGACCAATGTCGAGGATATGGTCGGCCGCCCGCATGACCGCTTCTTCGTGCTCGACCACCAGCAGGGTGTTTCCCTTGTCGCGCAGTCCGTGCATGACCGAGACGAGCGCGCCGATGTCCCGCGCATGCAAGCCCACGGTGGGTTCATCGAGAACAAAGAGGGTGTTGGTGAGAGAGGCGCCGAGACAACTGGTGAGATTGACGCGTTCAACTTCACCGCCAGAGAGGGTGCGGGTGGTGCGGTCCAGAGTCAGGTAGCCGAGTCCAACGTCGCGGAGATAGTGCAGCCGGTTTGTGATCTCGGACCAAACCAGCTTGGTCGTCTTGTCAGTCTGGGCTGTTGGATCTTCGATCTTCGAGGGGAGATCGAGGAACCACCGGTGCAGATCGGAGACTGACTGACGCCAGAGGTCGGGCAGGGTGTTGCCGTCGATCTGGAAGCAGAGCGCTTCCGGTTGCAGGCGGGCGCCGCGGCAAGTCGAGCAGGTGGTGTAGGAACGGTAGCGGCTGAGAAAGATGCGCACGTGCATCTTGTAGGCGCGCCCCTCCATCCACTCGAAGAAACCCTTCACCCCGTACCACTCGCTGTTTTCCCAAGCGTCTTCCGGGTTGTCGCGCTCGCCGAAGAGGACCCAGTCCTGTTCCTCCTGGGTCAGGTCGGCGAAGGCACAATCGAGATCGAGTCCGCGCTCGGCGCTGCGGATTTCGAGATCGCGCTGGCACTCTTCACCCCGATCGCCCTGGAAGGGCTTGATGCACCCCTCGCGAATCGAGCGGGAGCGATCGGGAATGGCCTTGGCCAGGTCGATGCCGATCACCCGGCCAAAGCCCCGGCATTCCGGACAGGCGCCAACCGGATTGTTGAAGGTGAAGAGCGAGGGAGTGGGTGGCCGGACGCTGAAGCCAGTCGCAGGGTTGGACCAATTGGTGGTGAAGGGCCGGGATTTCGCAGCGCTCTCCGTATGCATCATGGTGCAAGCTCCCTTGCCCAGGTCGAGTGCGCGCTCAAGGGCTTCGAGAAGGCGCTGGCGGTTGGCCTTGGTGATCTTCAGGCGGTCTTGAATGACTTGCACCTGCGGGGGCAACAGGTGGAATCCGGCCTCTTCCGGCGAGTCGGTGCGCACCACCTGGCCGTTCAGGAAGATGCGGAGGTAACCTTGCTGTTGGAGGAAGGCAAAGAACTCTGCGAGCGCGGTCTCGGGCGGAACAGCCACGGGGAAGAGAACGAGAGCCTGCTCATCCAACAGATTATCGAAACACCAGGCTGCGATGGAGTCGGTGGTGTCGGGCCGGATGAGATCACCGCTCTTGGGATCGACCGCGTGCGCACAGCGCGCGAAGAGCAATTTGAGATAGTCGTTGATCTCGGTGATGGTCCCCACCGTCGAGCGGGTGGTGCGCACGTTGTTCTTCTGCTCGATCGCGATGGCGGGCGGGATGCCGTCGATGCGATCAACGGCCGGCTTGTCCATGCGGTCGAAAAACTGACGGACGTAGGGCGAGAAGGTCTCCACGTAGCGTCGCTGGCCTTCAGCGTAGAGGGTTTGGAAGGCGAGGGAGGACTTGCCGGATCCGGAGGGGCCGGTGATGACCGTGAGCTGGCCCAGGGGGATGTCGAGGTCGAAGCCCTTGAGGTTGTTCTGCCGCGCCCCACGAACATGGATGGCGGGGGAGCTGGCTCGGGTCTTGGCCTTGGAGCTGGCGCGCTTCGTGGCAGGCACGGGGCGAGCTTACGCAGGGAGAGGCGCTTGGCTAATGGAAAGAGGAGCCTCTTCGAATTGGTGGCCCGGGAATTCCCCGGTCAGTAAAACTGGGGGCGCGGCGATCTAATTGTTGTCGGCCCCGTCCTCACCTTCATCCCCAAGCCCTTCGGGGACCTCCGGGAATTCGCCGCTCAGGACTTCAATGAAGTAGGGCTTCTCAGCGGCGGCTTTGTGTTCGCGGCCGAGGTAGCTGGTGCCGTCGCGGTCGCCCTGGGCCTTGCGGAGCATGATCTCGGTTTCGATTTCGGCGAGGTAGCGTTGTTGGGCTTCCAGGAATTCCGGTTCGTAGTCTTCCCAGATCGTCTTCTGCTTCTCGAGGGCCTTCTCGTGAATCTTGCCGATCCAGCGCTCGACGCGGTCGCTACCGAGTTCAGGGGGAACCTCGCCAGTTTCCTCGATACTCTTGGTAAATCCTTCGACGTAGTCTCTGGCTTCCCTGCTGAAGCGTCTCGCAGATTCTGTTTCGCTCTCCACCTTGTCCACGAAGTCTTCGACGTTCTTCTCGTGGCGTCGCTGCCAACGCTGGAGTCCGATTTGTTCGCGATCGGCAAACTTCTTGCGGAAGGTGACGAGCCAATCCTCGGCATTGGCGGCGCGATTCTTGTCGGCCCTGCTGGGCATGTTGCGGCGCGAGGGCGCAGACCACTCGATGAGGAAGTAGTTCGCCTGGCTGGCGTCGCTGAAGGCGTTGTTATATCCGAAACGACCATCCACTCCGCGCCAGACCTGGAGGGAGGGCTGGGGACGCTCGGCCGTGTCGGGCTGTTCCGGAGCCCAAGTGACAAACTCGAACCGTTCTCCGGTGACGAACGTCCACCGTGGGGAGGCCACGCCCTGTTGGCGTCCACCCACCCAGCAACCGTCTCCGCCGCCCAGGTTTTTTTGCAGGTTGTCGATGATCCAGGCGGCCTCCGCGTCGGAAGAGGGAACAGCGAGGTGTCCTCCGGCGGCGGTGGCGAGGGCGGAGGCCTCCTCCCAGGAGGCGGCCCGGGGAACGAGGAGGAAGCGCGAGCCGCCGATGTTGCGACTACCTGCCGGGAATACCGGGGCGCGCCGGGCCTTGAGGGCAGCGCCCGCGCGCTTCAGCTGACTGGCCAGCGACCCCAGGTTGCCGGCCTTCGTCCACTGCAGGAGGAAGGGCAGTCCCCGCGAGGCGGCCATGTCGTCAAGAGTGTCTCCCGGAAGCATGGCGGCGTAGTCTTCGCCGTCGTCCCGGGAGGTTGTGTCATCCGGTTGGCCGGGCGCCCACAGGGCCTTGTCGACCGCCTTGCCATTGACCCAGTGCCACTTGGCCTCCGTTCCGGAATCGGAAAGCCCCAGCCAGGTGGCTGCTTTTACCTTAAATTGGGAGACCGCCCACGCGAGGTCTTCGGCCGATTCGAGGGTGGCCAATTGTGCCCCGTGGTCCTCCGCAAAATGGGAGGCGGCTTGCCAGCGCATGGGTTTATCGACGAGGAAGAAGTGGGAATCACCCCGCTCGGCAGTGCCCTTGGGAAGCTCGGAGAGATCGCCGCTGTTGAGCTTGCCCTTGAGTCGGGCGAGCGCCTGGGTCGGGCTCTCGGTGGGTTCGACCTTGGGCTCTGGTTTGGGTTCCGGCTTCTTTTCCTTGGGCGGCTCGTCTTTGGGACGCTCATTGACGAGCTTGGGCGTGTCCCTTGGTTTGGGGCTGGGCTTCTCGCGCGGTTCTGGAGCGGTCTCTTCCACCGGATCGTCGGTCGTCTTCTTGTCCTTCTTGGAGCCAGCCGCGATCATGGCACCAATGGCAACCACCGCGATCAGGAGGACCGTAATGAGGATGGGAGTGGTCTTGGACTTTGAGGATGAAAGAGCGCTCGAGACGGGACCTACCCCTACCCGGCG
>JAYGGC010000050.1:0-3857 GCA_046581525.1 Roseibacillus sp.
TCGTCCGGCGGACGGATTGAGCATCAACATCGGCAATGATTTGCCGGACACGATTGGCTTGGCGGAGGAAGGCTCTGGTTCGGGCATTCGGATATGTTTTGACACATGGGACAGCGGCGGAGGCGAGGCCCCGGCGATCGATGTGTGGAGAGGCACCGAGGGAGAAGTGGGTGATGGCAACCAGGGCGGCTGGAGTGGTGGCATGCTGGTACGCCAGAAGTTCAACGGTGTGACTACAGCGACCGAGGACGAGAAGTTCAAGGATGAGAACGGCGACTACGTCTGGATGTGGACACAGGGCGAGTGGGTGGACGTGAACATCAAGTTCCTGAACGGAATGCTGACGATCAACTACAAGGGACACGAGGTCATCAAGCACACCTTGCCGGCGGCATGGGAGCCGTTGGTGGGCCCGAACTGGCTGTTTGCCGCGCGGACCGGTGGCGCCAACGAGACGCACTGGATAGACGACCTGAGCATCAAGCTGTATGCGAGCACGGTACCCTTGGTGAGTGGATTTGATACCAATGCGGTTGGATTTGACATCCAGGTGACGGACATTGAAGAGGCCGGAGTGGATCCGGACACGATCAAGGTGACCCTGGACGGTGAAGTCGTGGAGACGGCCATCTCGAAGGCCGACGGAGTGACAAGCATTGGCTACGCTGCCCCGGAGGTTTTCGCCTCGGGATCGGATCACACATTGAACGTGAAATACACGGACACCAACGGGAAGGCGCAGTTGCTGAACCTGGACTTCACGATTGATCCGTACACTACCATTGATGCCAGCGCGATTGCGGACGCGTCGTTGAAGGGCGAGTCCGGGTTCCTGGTGTATCCGACCCAGATTTCCTCGGGCCAGGGTGTGGGCACCGTGCATGGCACCGTTTGGGCGGGCGCCGAGAAGCAGTTCCAAGGCGGGTTTATTGACCCGGACACCGAGGAGCAATACCTCAACGAGGCGGACATCGATTCGTTCGAGGGCTGGAGCTACTATCCGGAGATTGTCGAAACGGTGAACCAGAACCAGGATGCACCGGGAGGGACAGGCAATTTCAAGGCGAATGATAAGGGGAACAGCACTGACCGTGAGGATGAGCCACTGACCGGCATCCCGGGTTGGGGCGACTCGACCGACGGCATTGCCACCGAGTACATCGCCCTGCTGGACTTGGCCAAGGGGGCCTACACGCTGGGCGTGAACTCGGATGACGGGTTCGCAGCGACCATTGCACCGGACTTCAGAGACAAGATGGCGCAGTTGATTGGCGTGTATCCAGGCAATCGGGGAGCCGCCAGCACCGAGTTTAACATTTATGTGGCCGAGTCAGGCCTCTATCCCCTCCGCGTGTTTTGGTGGGAAGGCGGCGCCGGGGCCAGCATCGAGATTTATTCGCTTGTGAACGGCGAGAAGACGCTGATCAACGATCCGGAAGTGGATGGCTCGATCAAGGCCTACACTATCAAGGGAGCGACTGTGGATGAGAGCACCCTCGATCTGGCGGAGACCGGCAGGGCGAAGATCACCTCGGCTCGGCCGAGTTCAGGTGGCAGCATTTCCAGCACTGGTGAGTATACATTCGTGATTGAGGGCGGCAGTGTGAATGCCGATTCAGTGGCCCTGTCGATTGACGGCGCGGCGGTCAACGCCGACGTGTCCAAGTCGGGCTCAAAAATCACGGTGACCTACACGCCGGCTGAGCCCGCTGAGCCTGGCTCGGCCCACACGGCGACATTAAGCTATGACGAGAATGGGATTGTGCGGACGGGGTACGTGGACTACACGATCTCACTGATACCCGGTGGGGCGATCTTCATCGAGACAGAGGACTTCAACTACGAGGGGGGCGGATGGATGACCTTTGAGGAAACGAAGCTTGGCGGAAGCTATGTCGGGTTGGGAGCCGAGGAGGGGATCGACTTCCACAACAGCGGCAACGCATCGCCCAACTATCGTGATATTGGGGACAATCACCCCGGGATGGCGGCAAACGTCGACAATGACCGCGGTGATTTCGTGGTCGAGTCCGGATGGAAGATGGGCTGGAACGACAACGGCGACTGGTACAACTACACGCGGGACTTCCCGGAGGATGCCATCTACTACGACGTGGTGGGCCGTTTCTCGTCCGGAGGCGCTCCGGTGGATAACTCGTTGTCGATCGTCAGTGGGGATACGTTGAGTGAGGATCAGACGACTCGCGAGGTCGGGGTGTTCCGGGGTCCTGCAACGGCCTGCTGGGATTGCTTTGAGTTCTACCCGATGACCGACAAGACGGGGGCAGCGGGGGCGGTGAAGCTGGGCGGCAAGGTAACGCTCAGGCTGACCAAGGTGGGTGGCAACATGGACACCAACTACATGATGTTCATACCCTCTGCGACGCAGGAGTATCCACCGGCACTCGTTTCGACAGCCCCGGCTGGTGCGGCATCGTCTGCGGATTCAATTCAGGTCGTGCTTCAGAAGCGAGAGATTGATCTTGCCGATCCGGTCCTGAGTGTGAACGGCGAGGTTGTGGGGGCGGATATCAGCACCGATGGCGACGTGATCACCGTCACGGCAAAGACCAACCCCTCCAAGTTTGGCATGAACGATGCGTCGTTCTCGTTTAACGGCAGTAGTGTTGACTGGAGTTACTTCTACTACGGCGATCCGTTGTCCGAGGATGGCCCCAACCCGATTGCTTTCTGGGATTTCAACCTGGACATTGGGAATGGAACAACCATCGACAGTGTGTACGGGTTGGTGGGCCAACTGCGCAACGGCGCGGCCTTTACCGATGATTCGCATGAGGGAACAGCGATGGACTTCACCGATGGAGGCAACCAGCATGTGCACGTTGCCGCGGGTGAGTTTTTGAACATCGCCTCGTCCGTGAACCAGGTGACGGTGGCGTTTTGGCAGAAGAACTACGCGATCCCGAGCACGTCTAGTTTCTGGGCGGAGCCGGGTCGGGCGATGCAGGCGCACGTACCGTGGAGCAACGGTGAGATTTACTGGGACACGGCCGGTTGTTGCAATGGCGGCACGCAGCGGATCAACGCGAACGCCACCGACTTTGGTGGATGGGGTGAAGACCTGCTCGACACATGGCATCACTACGTCTTCGTCAAGAACGAGGATCTGAAGGAGATCTGGATTGATGGTGAGCTCTTCCATGAGGGAGACAACACCTCTCCATTGCCGAGCGACATCGACTACCTGAACATTGGTGGTGACCAGAACGGCAACAACAGTCTGCGGGGTGTCATTGACGACTTCGTGGTGTTCGCCTCCGCGCTGGATGAGGATCAGATCATCGCACTGGCCGAGGGTGACAGGAGCATCCTTCCTGCGGCGCCGGGTTATCCGATCCTGGTATCTGCCCGGGCTGGAGGACTTCCGGGGATGGGGAGTTATTATGTTCAGACCGTGGGCGCTGTTCCAGGTCCATGGGCGTTCAAGGATGGAGTTTGGGTCTCAGATGGCAGTGTGGCCGGTTGCGGGGGTCCATACCATGATTTCCTTAGCAGCCCGGATTACGTTGTTACCGCCGCTGGCGATGTGACCGTAAGCGTTGATCATCGTCATGCCTTTGAGGGAGCTATGTGGGATGCGGGTCAGCTCTGGATCAGTGTTAATGGCGGAGCGTATGCGGATGTAGGAAAAGACGCATTTACTGCAAACGGTTATACGGATGTTGCCATCATAGGTAACGGAATCGCAAAAGGCCAAAATGGATTCGGTAATACTTCTGCCGGTCATGCTGATGGTTCTTACATCACCACCACGGCAAGCTTGGGCAGCTTTGCTGCCGGGGATGCCATTTCGGTCCGGTTCGTGGCCTTGTACGATGATTGTGCCACGGGAGCTA
>JAYGGC010000091.1:0-9850 GCA_046581525.1 Roseibacillus sp.
CCAGCTTCAAGGGATTGGGCCGGTCAAATGCGCATCTCGGCCGGGAAATTTCCTCCGTCTCCTGAGCTTCCTGTCCTTACCCATGCACAACCCCTTGCCCCTCTAGGCCCGCAAGTACACCACCAGTCCCGTTTTGAGAGCAAATCCAGCTCTTGCGTCAAGGGAGGCAATCAGGATTTGTCCCGTTTTTTCCGGCACCCCCCTGCCGGATTGCGATCAAATCACCCGCAGTCGCGGGGTCCGCCCTCATTTTGACGTGGCCCGCCGCCATTCTCCAGTCGCAGGAGGCGGTTCGATTTCCGGGTCAGAAAGAACAACAGGCCTAATCCAGCGGCCCCCGCCAGCGCCGCGCAAGCCAGCATTCCGCTCCCCCACATGGTCGTCTGCGATCGATGATAGAGCTTGGCCAGCGCGATTTGCTGCGAATTGATGGGACGATGCGAGGACGGACCGCCCATGATCTGGCTCTCTCTGTACTCCGTCCAAACGTGATTTCCCACCAGCCCCAGGAGTCCCAGCATCATGGCACTCGCACAAATCAGGCAGTAGAGCAGATACCGTCGCTCAGGCAGGGGATGGAAACTGGCTTTCACTTCATCGCAAACCCACCGCATTGCGCACCCGTCCGAGCACCCGTTCGGCTTCCTCCCGTGCTTTGACCGCCCCGTCCGCCAGCACCTTCTCGACGTAGCCGGGGTCATCCAACAATTCCGCACGTCGCTCCCGCATCGGGGCAAAGAAGTCCCAGTAGGCTTCCCACAGTCGCTTCTTGAAATCGCCGTAGCCGATCCCGCCGGCCTGGTGGTCCTTCACCATCACCTCGTAGTCCGCCTCGCTCGCGAAGAGTTGGTAGAGATCGAGGATCACCGATCCCTCGGTCGGCTTGGGAGCTTCCACCGGCGTCGAATCCGTCACGATTTTCATGACGGTCTTCCTCAGCGGCTTCTCGTCCCCGAAGATGGGCAGGGCATTGTTGTAGCTTTTGCTCATCTTCTGCCCGTCGAGCCCCGGAACCTTCGCAACCGCCTTCGGAATGATCGCTTCGGGCAACACCAGGGTGCCCTCCCCGAAACGCTCATTGATCTTGATCACAAGATCCCGGGTCACCTCCAGGTGTTGCTTCTGGTCCTCTCCCACCGGAACCTGGTTGGAGTCGTAGAGAAGAATGTCGGCCGCCATCAGGACCGGATAGGCGAAGAGGGCATGGCTGGGCGCAATGCCCTGCGCCACCTTGTCCTTGTACGAGTGACAGCGCTGCAGGAGCCCCATCGGACACACCGTGGAGAGGATCCACGCGAGCTCGTTGACCTCGGGCACATCGCTCTGCCGCCAGAAGACGGCCTTGGCTGGATCGAGCCCGCAGGCCAGGAAATCCACCGCCACCCCCCGCACGTTCTCCCGCAACTCGGACGGATCGTGAGTGGTGGTCATGGCGTGATAGTCTGCCACAAAGTAGTAGGCCTCCCCGGTCTCCTGGAGCTGCACCGCCGGGCGCATCGCTCCGAAGTAGTTTCCCACGTGCAGCGTTCCGCTCGGCTGCAATCCCGTCAATGTCCGCATGGCGGTGGTTGTAGACCGGCGGGGCGCAGGACCCAAGCGTCCAAATCCCAAAGAGCCCACGGCCCCATCCACCCCTTGCCAGCAAGTGCGAGAGAGGCTTATGTAACCCGTGCTTCCTCCCGGCGACAACGACTACCGCTACATCACGATCATCGGAATACTGCAGACCGTGGCGGTGATTTTCGGGGTCCTCCTTGTCTTTGCGGCGACCAGGAACTTCCTTGAGATTCACAGTTTTGCGCAACTTCCCAAGGGGGCGCAACTTGTGCGGACCTGGGGACTGGCCCTCTTGCTCATTCCCTTGGCCTGGGTCGCAGGGAGCATCATTACCCAATGGTGCCCGGTCCATCCCTCCCTCCCTCGAATCATGCTTGTTCTCGGCATCCTGCTCTTCGTGGGCCTGATTTTGGTCTTCTGCGCGGGAGCAATGAGTGCGGTCCCCTTCGTGAAGGAGCCCCTCCAAGCGCAATAGCTCCCGCTTTCCCTCTCGACTCCGGGCTCCGGGCTCTGGTCTCTTCTCCCCATGAGCACGCTCGCCGGAAAGACCGCCCTCGTCACCGGAGCCTCCAGCGGCATCGGCTACGCCGTGGCGGAAGCTCTCCTGGAACGAGGCGCCACCGTCTTCGGACTCTGCCGCAAGATCGGCAGGATCCCCGAGGCCGCTACTCCGATCTCCTGTGACGTCCGCAATCCGGAACGCATCAACCACGCCTTCGAGATCCTCCGGGAGGTCACCCCCACCCTCGACATCCTCGTCAACAATGCCGGCATCGCCTATCTCTCCAGCCTGCTCGAGGGCACGGTCAAGGAGTGGAATGAAATGTGGGAGGTTAACGTGCGCGCCCTTGCGATTTGCTCCCAGCTCGCTCTCAAAATGATGCCTGAGAGCGGCGGACGCATCGTCAACGTCTCCTCTCTCAGCGGCCACCGCGTCCCGCCCACGGGCGGGTTCTACGCCCCCACCAAATTTGCGGTAAAGGGCATCACGGAGTCGCTCCGCAACGAACTCCGAGCCGCGGACTCGCCCCACCAGGTTGGCTCAGTTTCGCCCGGATTCGTCGACACCCCCCTGGTCGACACCTATTTCCGTGGCCGCGAAGACGAACTCGCCGCCCTCAGGCAAAGCGCCCGCATGCTCGATCCCGGTGACATCGCGCGCGCCGTCCTGCACATTCTCGAGGCCCCCGCCCACCTCGAGATCGGCGACATCCTTCTCCGTTCCGTGGACCAGAAGTTCTGAGGGAACGAGGCAGGTGTGCCCCGGCGAGAGAGCGAGCTTCGATGGTGACGCGCCTTCGGCAAAGGACCGCGGGCCGAGTTTCCAATGCGTGTCCACGAACTGCGGTGGTCGCCTCTAACTCGAGGTGAGCTCCCCGAAGGCAATGGCCGCTGCGATCCGGCCCACAAAGTAGAGCAAGGCCACCAGGGCGGATTTTCCCAATCCCAGGTAGCAGAACTTGTTGACTGCCAACATCGCAAGCAGAAAGCCCACCCCCAATGCCACCGGACCAATAAACGCGCCCACCACTCCGGTCACCACCGAAACCCCGAACGAGATCATCAGGACGGTAGGCAGGTTGATCTCCGCTTCATGCCGGCCCACGATCCAAAGCGCGGCAGCGAGGCACACCACTCCGATGACAATCCCAAGTACCATGGTCATGGTCGCTTGCTAG
Organism: Roseibacillus sp.; assembly: GCA_046581525.1. Lineage (GTDB taxonomy): Bacteria > Verrucomicrobiota > Verrucomicrobiia > Verrucomicrobiales > Akkermansiaceae > Roseibacillus_B. The sequence goes on from JAYGGC010000091.1 coordinate 3,237, forward strand.
CGGAGCCCGCGAGTCCCGGCCAGAAGAATTGATCAGACGATCAACCCCATCAGGTGGTGATCGAAATACTCCCCATCCACCATGAAATCGCGCCGGATGGTCCCCTCCCTCTCGAAACCCCGACTTTCATAGAGCCCGATCGCACGCGCATTGTCGGTGCGCACGCGCAGGTTGATCTTGGTCACCACCCCGGAGAGGCGTCCCCACTCGATGAGAAGACCGAGCGTGGCCGCCCCGATTACCTGGCCCCAGAACTCCTTGCGCACTGACATCCCGAACTCGCCCACGTGCCGAACCCGCCGGCGATTCTTGGCCCCGAAATGCAGGCCCCCCACGAGCTGGTCCTCGCTCCGGGCCACGAGGTAGAGGCAGTTCTCTGCGGAGCGGCACTCCTCCACGAACTCCGCTTCCTGCTCGACCGTCATCCCGAACTCGCCGGGCGACATCGAGACGAAGGTGCTCTCCGCCGAAATGGCCTCCACCTAAGCCAAAAGCTCCGCCGCCTCTCCGCCCGCCGCTTCGCGAATGGTGACCTCGCGGCCGTCCTCCAGGATGTGCCTGCGCTCCTTCATCTCCCGCCGTGACTACAACTTTGGAAACAACCGTCCAGTTCCCTTTCGGTACTCCGCATACTCGTCTCCAAATTCTTCCAACATCAACCGCTCCTCCTTCCCCACTCGCAGGAAGTAGAGAAAGGTAAACGGTATCAGCCCGCCGAACCCTGCGATCCAATTCGGGAGGAGGAGCGCTTGGGCAATCACGAAGAGCCACACCGAGGTGTACATCGGGTGACGAATGCGCCGGTAAATCCCCCCGGTCACCAAGGTGTGCCCTTCGCGAACTTCGAGGACCGGAGACCAGTTTTCCCCAAGGTCACGGTGTGAGCGGTAGAAGAACCAATGGCCCGGGATCAGGAGGACCGCACCCACGATCCCTGCCCAGAGCGGACTCTCGTAGTCCGCGAACCAAAACACGGGCGACACGATGAAAAGCAGTGGCACGAAGGCATTGCCCACGGTGGTCAGGACAAAGGCGGCGGTATCGGACCCTACTTTCCTATCCTGTCGAAAAGTCTGGGTCTTCTTCGCTTTGATATGCGGGCCGCGAATGGCGATGATCGGAACGAGGTAACCGAGCGCGAAGAGTAGCTTGGCAATGAGCGGATCCATGCTGGTAGTCTCTCAGATCTTCAGTTCCCAACGCCAGACCGTTCCGTCCTCCGGATCCTCCACCGCCCCAATCCTCGCAAATCCGTTCTTCTTCCAACACCCGCGACGACGCGCTGCGCTCCGGCAGGGTGTGCGCACGGATGACCTGCAACTCCGCATTCTCCTTCGCGTAGTCCACCAGCATTCCCGCTGCCTCAGTCGCGTAGCCCGGGCCCCGAAAGTCCGGCGCAATCCCGTAGGCGATCTCCACCATCCCATCGACCGGCGGCCCCTTGAAGCCGGCCATTCCGATCACGAGGTTTTCCTCCGCGTGTACCACCGCAAAGCCGAAGGTCCAGGGGTCCGCCTCGCTCGCGTCATTCTGTTTTGCGAGAAACTCAGGCGAAACATCATCACTCGCCAGGTAGTCCCCGATCCCCGGCGCCAAGCCAATCCCAAACCGGTTCTACATACGCCTCCTCACTCTCCATCAGCGCCCGCAGGTGCTCGGGACCTTCCACCACCTATTGCAATCGTCCGCTCTCCATCCTAACCCGGTGAGAATCGTTGCCTTGCCGTCACTCTGCCTCCCCCGGCTACTTCACGGCCTCAACGGTCTGCCGGATGAACTCGGCCTGCACCACCTTTCCGAGGCTCAGGCGATGCCGGATGGTGCGTTCTTCATGAAGCATCTTGATCTTCTCATCGTTGCGGTACTGCGCCACCACCATGCCCACCAGGAGAGGTTGGCCCGCAGTTTCACCCTTCTGGCGCGCCACAAAGACCGGCCCGCCGCTGTCGCCGGCGAAGGTGCTGCAATCGGCCATGAAGGTGTGGTGCGGTTCGACCGGGACGATCGGGTAGCTCGCGATGGACGCCTTCCGGGCGATGGGAAAGCCTGCGCCGTTCGCCTCCATGCGCGCGGGATAACCGAACATCCAGACCGTGCTGCACACCGTCAGTCCTTCGGTCTTCAAGTCTTCTTCCCTGGCGAGGGCGCTGGTGGGCAGGGACGTCAACTCGATCCCTTCCTTCACCTTCAGGAGCATGACCCCGACATCCTCTTCCTTGTGCTTGGTCCAGAGAATCTTTTCCTCATCGCGAATCTTGATGGGAACATCCTTGCGCACGTAGGTCCCATCCTCCTTGGCCTCCCTCAGGACCAGGATGGCTTCGTCGCCAGTGGCTTTTTCCAGGACGTGCGCGGCGGTTACGAGGAAGATCCGCTTCGAATCCTTCTCGTCATGCAGCAGGAAGCAGGTGGCCGTGCTGTCCTTGTTGAAGAGCTTGAAGGTGCACTTCATCACCGGAACGGCGGCTTCATCAGCACGCACCGCGTTCACCAATGGCAACAACATCGCCAGTAAAGTAAGGATCATCACCTTCATGACCGTCATCGCATACACGGATGAGTAAGGAATGACCAGCAATCGGAGCAGCCCCGCTCGGGCTGAACCCGCGCGAAGAGGGGCAGGAAGCGCGAATTCCCCCGGCCTGTCGCCCTTCCTTGGGTAATTTGAACCTGTAATCCGGCGCCGCAAATGAACGTGACCGCCGTGCAGGCCCCGGGGGCGCAACCGCTTCTCACGGTCGGGATGATCGAGCCGGGGGGGAAACAATGGCGACAAGATGCACCAGCACCATGCCTGTCTTGGACTAGACGGGCGGGCGTTTTCCAAGGACCGGCCTCCTTTCAAGGCGAACAATTCCGCTGCATGATCGCCATCACTTCGGTGAGGTCGAACCAGAGGGTCTCTCCGGAAGTGGTCTGCATGCGGTCAAGCTGCCGGCCCTTGCGCTCCACGAGGCTCTGCTGTTCAAGTTCCAGTTCACGCGCTGAGAGGAGGTCGTCCTCATCGGAGGTGCGGGTCACCAGGTAAGGATTCTTCTCCGTGCCGTCACCGGTCGACTCAATTCCTTCCAGCAGGCGCGTCCCAAGGAAGCCTTCGAACTCCGCGCGTTCCTCATCGCCCAACTTGTGGAGGGCGAACGCCAGCGTCATGTGAGTTCCCGAACTCATAAAGTGATTGGGAACCATGTGCTTGGCGATGAGATCGTGGGCCCCCTGATAATCCTCGGCCCCGAGGAGAGCGTGGGCACCATCGAGTTCCGTGGAGTAGGGATCGAGGTTTTCCTGCGACAGGTGGGCGGTGCGAAGGGCGAGAAAACTCTCCCTGCTCCCCTCTTGGAGAAAGGTCCTGAGCAGTGCTTCCATGGAATCTATGGCTGGTTGTTCTCTGCCTTTCTCCGCCGCCAAACCAGTTCTTGGAGATCCCGGTGCCCGCAAAGGGGACAGTCCGTGACACGGTAGCGCGAAAAGAGCCTGACAACGAAATAGAGCACGGATTCTGGAAAAACAGGCAGAAACAGCAGCCCCATCCGCCTGCACGACCCGGGGGCGATCACCCGCCAATCTCGTTCGGGTCGTAGAGCTCCGCAAACACCATCTGGCCCGCGGAGGTCTGCAGGGTCGAGATTACCAGGACATCCTGGGTCGTCCCGATCTTGGGCGCGGCATGGTTGACCACGATCATGGTGCCATCGGGAAGATAGCCCACGCCCTGGTGATCGTCCTTGCCGGTGCGCACGAGCGCGAGGTGGATTTTCTCCCCCACCACCACCGCCGGCTTCAGCGCGTCGGAGAGGTCGTTGATGTTGAGGACTTCCGCGCTCTGCAGGCGCGCCACCTTGGTCACGTTTTCATCAGTGGTGATCAGGCGGGCGCCGAGCACTCGCGCAGTCTGGATCAGGCGCGTGTCCATCGCGTCCGAAATGGGGCCCTCGGCCTCCTCGTGGATGGAGATGCTGATCGACTTGTCGCCCTGCATCTCCTCCAGGCAATCGAGCCCTCGCTGACCGCGTTGCCGCTTGCCCGGCGAGGGGGAGCGGGCCAGAACCTTGAGCTCGTCGAGGACGAAGCGCGGCACGATGAGCCGGCCGTTCAGGAAACCCGAGCCCAGGATGCGAGCCACCCGGCCGTCCATGATGACATCGGCATCGAGGAGAAGCGGCTGCCCCGAAGTGGCGTCCTGGCGGAAACGCACGTAGGGGATGATGAAGGCAAAGTCATCGCGCCCACTGCGCATGGCGAGGACCGCACCGAGGAAGGCGAGGCTCGCGAAGAGAAAAATATTGATCGCCAGGTTGATGGTGTTGGCGATCTCGAGGTAGGTCTCCGGGGGGGCCATCCCTTTCATCATCCCCTGCACCGCCTGATCGAAGTTCAGCCTGGTGATCAGCCAGGCGCAGAAGAGACCCACCAGGATGCCGAAGGACATGTTGGTGAACCCGCGCAGGGTGAAGGATCGGATGCAGGTTTCGAAAAAGAGCACGAGCCCCGCCACGGTCAGGCCTGCAATCACCCCTACCCAGATTGGAATCTCAAAGCCCTGCACACCCTTCGTGCTCATGGCCGCACCAATTCCGGCCAGCTCACAAACCACGAGGTAGGTGAAGCGCGCGACGTTAATCGAGGTTGGCGCCAGGAAGTTCCTCAAAACAGCTGTTAGATTCGGGACAAATCCCCGCGGGTGCAAGAGAAACCGAACCGACGGTTCCGCGGCCAGCAGGGGGCCGCTGGTTCAGGACCCTTCCGTTGGCCACTCCAGTTTCTCCGGCCCCTTCGGGCCCCCTCCGAAACTATCCCCGATATCCTTGGTGGTGATAAAGAGGAAGAGGCCGATGAGGAGGAAGAAAAAGGCGAATTGCACGACCTCGAGCAGGCGCGCCTTAATCGGCCGGCCAGCCAGGAACTCCCCGATTGCGAGGACGATGTGACCTCCATCCAGGATGGGCAGGGGCAACATATTCAGGATCGCCAGGTTCACGTTGAAGAGGACGAGGAAGAAGAGAAGGCGCCGCCATCCGTCTTCGGTGCCGAGCATTTGATACATGACCTTCCCAATGCCGACCGGCCCGGAAAGGTGCTGGATACCCACATCCGAATCGGGAGAGGCAATCTTGGCGATGGTCACCCACATCATGCGCACGCTGTCCCCAACCTGCTCGAAGGGGCCCGGGTGATAGATCGTGGTGGTGAATTCGCCGCTATCTCCAAATCCCACCCCGATCATGGCCTTGGCATTCTCCAAGTTGGTGGGTGTCCGCGGGGTCACCATCTTATTGATGGTTTCCTCACCCCGCAAAATCACCAGATTGAGCTCGTCAGAGTCCGAGGCCTCGATGATTTCGCTGAAGCGGCGGAAGCTGTGGAGCACTTCACCTTCCACCGAAATCACTTTGTCGCCCTTTACCAGCCCGGCTTTCGCGGCGGGGCCGTCGGGGTAAATGTAGCCCAGGACCGTCTCGTTCTCCACGCCGATCCCGACCGTGCGTAGTCCTTTGCGCTGCCACCAGTTTGTTTCCGGAATCTCAAACTTGGTGGTGACCGGGATCTCTTTGCCGCCCCGCTTCACCATGAATTCGATCTCATCCCCTTCGCTAAGCATCACGCTTTCGCGCACCGAGTTGAAGGCCGTGGACCCGATGAAGCCGTTCACTTCCACGCCGTTCACTGCCACGATCTCGTCACCAACCTGGAGGCCTGCCTTTTCTGCAACGCCACCCTGTGGGACAAACCCGATGGTGGTGCTCTCCACAAAGTCCCTGGGCTTGCCCACCGCCGTCACCACGAGGGCGGAAACGAGAGCGAGCAGAAAGCTGAAGAGCGGCCCCGCAAAGGCCACGATGATCTTGTCGAGGGGTTTCACCGGTGGGAGCGGATCCTCCTCGTCCCGGTTCTTTCCTTCCACCGCCTCCATGGGCGCCATTTGCGGGAGGGCCACGAAGCCACCGAAGGGAATCCAGCCAATGCCATACTGCACCCCGTTGATCTCCTTTTTCCAGAGGGGCTTGCCAAACCAGATCTGGAATCGGTCGACCCGCAGACCGCGCCAGCGAGCCGCCAGGAAGTGACCGAGTTCGTGGACAAAAATGATGACGTTGAAAAGCGCCACCACGATGCAAATGTTGAGAACGGTAACCATGTGGGGGGTAGGGGTAGGGGAACGTAGCGCGATCGCGCGCACGAGCAAGGCAGCAAGCGCCTCTTTGCTTCCGGGGGAACGCGCGGCCCTGAGGCAGGGTTGAGACCGCAGAGCGCGGCCATGTTGCCATATTATCTACCCGTTAAGAAGCATTAATGATTTTCACTCCTGAGTGGAATCACTTGAAATTCGCTTGGAATGCCGGGCCCTCCGGGTCCTACCCTGACGCTCTCACTACTGCCATCGCGCTCGCGCTTTCCTCCGCGTCCTTCCGGACGCGCTTCAGCAGATTGATGAGAATGCTGCGTTCGCGCTCGGACCACTTTTCAAAGACCCCCGCCAAGATTTCTCCGCGCAATTTGGAGAATCTCGCCACCACCATTTTCGCATCCGGGGTGGCTGAGACCCAGACCACCCGTTTGTCCTCGAGATCGCGGCGGGTCTCCACCAGTCCACGACGGCGCAAGCGTTGCACCGCGGT
>JAYGGC010000231.1:0-5715 GCA_046581525.1 Roseibacillus sp.
GGAGCGCTTCTTCGTGATCGAAGAGTTTCCCGCACCCCCGGTGACCGTCCTCTCGGAAAACTTCGACGGGGTCACCGCTCCGGCTCTTCCTGCGGACTGGGTAGCGGGCACCGGTCCCGGCGATGCGGGGAATACCGCCTGGCAACTGGGTGACCCGGCCGGAGGCGCGGTAACCGGCCCGTTCACGGCCAACAGCCCGGCCAACTGTGTCGGGACGAACATCACGGCGAACTACGGAAACGACACCAACATCTGGCTGCGCTCGCCGGTGATGGATCTCACCGATGGTGGGATCACGGTCGCTACCCTGAGCTTCCGGCACTTTGCCGATACCGACTTGGGGGGAGATGTCGGCACCATCAATGTCCTCGATGCCGATAACAGCGACACCCTACTGGTCCAGTTGGTGACCGGAATCGAGGGCGTCTTCACCGGCTGGGCCAGCGAGTCCTTCCCGCTCCCGGCGGCCGCGTTCGGCAAGAACATCAAGCTGGAATTCGTCTTCACGAGCAACGGTGCGGAGGTATGGTCCGGCTGGTACATCGACGATGTGACTGTGACAATCCCCGGTTCCTAGGACGAATGGGCGCCTCGAGCTCTGATCCCTCCGCGAGCGGGGCGGATGAACCTTAACCTGGCGCCCTTCCTGCCCGCGATTGGTCCGACGAAGCGAACTCCATTTTCCCCTTCACGTGGGAGGACGAGAGCTTCCCTGTGCCCGCGGCAGTCCTGGGACCGAACGTGAATTTCGAGTTTCGGCTCATTACTGATGAGTTCGCCAATCAGTTCTACGGCGCGCCAGTTGGCGGCGACGTGATGGTCGGGAGCGGTGCGGGGAGCAATCAACTCGAGCGCGGAGCCATCGCCGTCCGGAGAAAATGGGTCCACTTTCGACCCACCGTGATTTTCACAGTTCAGAGAAAGTTTGAATACTGTATACTGTATTACTCATTCGACCATGAAGTCCCTCCCTCAGGTTCTCTTCATCCTCGTGTTCACCCTGGCGGCCCGGGCCGAGGACAAGATCGATTTCAACCGCGACATCCGTCCCCTCATTTCGGATCGCTGCTACAAGTGCCATGGCCCGGACGCCAAGAACCAGAAGTCCGACTTCCGGCTCGATACCCGCGAGAAGGCGGTGATAGACCTTGGTGGATTCGCCGGGATCACACCGGGAGATCTCGATCTCAGCGAAGTGCACCATCGCATCCGCTCCGACGACAAGGATGAGGTGATGCCTCCACCAAAGTCGAAGCTCAGTCTCAACGACAAGGAACGGGATCTCCTGGATCGTTGGATCGAAGAGGGCGCCAAGTACGACACCCACTGGGCCTTCAAGCCGATTCCGAAAGAAGTTCCCGTCCCGAAGACCACCAACTGGTCGCGCAATCGCATCGATGCCTTCATTCTGGACACTATTCTCGGCACCAAGCTGAAGCCTCGCCCGGAAGCCACGCGCGAGAAGTGGTTGCGGCGCGCAACCTTTGACCTCACCGGGCTGCCACCGACTCTCGAGGAGCTCGACGCCTTTCTCGCCGACACCACGAAGGACGCTTACGAGAAAGTGGTCGACCGTCTCCTCGACACCGACGCCTACGCCGAGCGCATGACCAGCGAGTGGCTCGATGTGGCTCGCTATTCCGACTCCTACGGCTACCAGGTCGATCGCGAGCGCTTTGTGTGGCCCTGGCGCGACTGGGTGATTCGCGCCTTTCGCGAGAATCTCTCCTACGACCAGTTCATCACCTGTCAACTGGCCGGCGATCTCCTGCCCAACGCCACCAAGGATCAGATTCAAGCCACCACCTTCAACCGCCTCCACCCGCAGAAAGTGGAAGGCGGGAGTGTGCCGGAAGAGTTCCGCATCGAGTACGTCTCGGACCGCCTGCACACCTTCGGCACCGCCTTCCTCGGCCTCACTCTCGAGTGTTGCCGCTGCCACGATCACAAGTACGATCCGATCAAAACCAAGGAGTATTACCAGCTCAGTTCCTTCTTCGCGAATGTCGACGAAGCGGGCCTCTACTCCTACTTCACGCCCGACTCCATTCCGACTCCCACCCTCCTGCTCACCAATGACGATCAGGACCGGCAGATCGCGGAGAAAAGCAAGGCCATCGCGGCGGCGGAAGAAGCCGTCAAGGAGGTGGCCGGCTCCGCGGACGGCGCCTTCGAACAATGGCTCGCCAAGCGCACCGAAGAATTCGCCTGGCACGGATTGCAGGCCCACGTTCCCTTCGACGATCGCAAGGGCGGCGCCCTCCCTGACCGTGTCCGCAAGGACAAGCCCTCCAAGACGAGCGGCAACAACAAATCGGTCGAGGGAGTGCATGGCCAGGGACTCCAACTCACTGGTGACGACGCAGTGCACGTGCAGGGCGCCGGAGCGTTCGCTCGCACCCAGCCCTTCTCGATCGGATTGTGGATCAACACTCCGGAACAATTCGAGCGCGCCGTGATCTGGCGGCGCTCCAAGGCCTGGACCGATGCCGGCAGCCGCGGCTACGAGTTGCTCTTCGAGGACGGCAAGCTCAGCGCCGCGCTCATTCACTTCGATCCCGGCAACTCGATCCGCGTGCGCGGGAAGGCGCCTCTTCCCGCCAACAGTTGGCATCACATCACCGTCACCTACGATGGATCCAGCAGGGCAGGCGGACTGAAACTCTATCTCGACGGAGCGCCCCTCGATTCCGAGATCATTCGCGACAAGCTGACCAAGAACATCGAGGGAGGCGGCGATCCGGATCTTCGGCTCGGGGAGCGCTTTCGCGATGTCGGATTCAAGCAGGGCAAGGTCGATGAACTCCATGTCTTCACCCGGGAGCTCACTGCCATCGAAGTAGCTCAGCTCAGCGACCACGAGTCGCTGGAGGCTCTTCTTTCGACTCCTGCCAAGTCCCTGAACCCGAAGGCCCTGGCCCAGCTCCGGGACTACTTTCTGGCCACCGCCCACCAGCCCTACGCCGATGCGCTCGCAACGCTCAAGGCTGCCCGGCAGGCCAAGCGCGGACTGATCGAACCAATCAAGGAGATCATGGTGATGCGTGAGATGGAAAAGCCGCGCCAGTGCTACGTGTTGACGCGCGGAATGTACAGCACGCGGGGCGAGGCTGTTCCCTTTGATACACCTGCTGTTCTTCCACCCTTCCCCGTGGACCAGCCCCGCAACCGGCTCGGTCTTGCCAAGTGGCTCACCTCCCCCGACCATCCGCTCACCGCCCGCGTGACGGCAAACCGCTACTGGCAGATGTTCTTTGGAAATGGATTGGTGCGCACGCCGGAAGACTTCGGCAGCCAGGGACGGCCCCCGAGCCATCCCGAACTGCTGGACTGGTTGGCCCGCGACTTTGTCGAGAGCGGCTGGGATCTGCAGCACTTCGTCAAACAGATTGTGCTCTCCGCCACCTACCGCCAGAGCACCCTCACCGACAAGAAGAGCCGCGAGCTCGATCCCAAGAACATTTACCTCGCACGCGGGACCACCGAGCGTCTCTCCGCTGAGATGATCCGCGACAACGCCCTGGCGCTGAGCGGGCTGCTGGTCAAGAAGACCGGCGGGAAATCCGTGAAGCCTTATGAAGTGGCGGTCTCCTTCAAACCCGCCAAGCCCGACAAGGGCGAAGGCCTCTACCGCCGCAGCCTCTACACCTGGTGGCGCCGCACCGCTCCGGCTCCCGTCATGATGACGCTCAACGCCTCCAAGCGGGACGTCTGCCGGGTGCGGCGCGAAGTGACCGCCTCTCCCCTGCAGGCCTTCGTGCTCCTGAACGGACCGCAGTTCGTGGAAGCCTCGCGCGTGATGGGCGCGCAATTGCTGAAGAAGCACAAAGACGCGCCTGATGCCTTGGTCGCCGAGGCCTACCGCGCCTTCACCAGCCGGAACCCGACGGTGAGGGAAGCCAAGATCCTGCGCGCGATCTACGACGAACAGCTCGCCCACTTCGAAGCAAATCCGGACAAGGCCACCGCTCTTCTCAAGACCGGCGCCGCCCCCCAGGAAAAAGATCTCCCTCCCCCTCAGCAAGCCGCCGCTACGGTCCTCGTCAACGCCATCATGAACCTCGACGAAGCCATCACCAAACGATGAATACTCCTCTCTGCACGGGATTTGACTCTCCCCTCGGGCTCTCCCGCCGCCAAGCCCTGCGAACTTTCGGCATGGGCCTGGGCAGCATCGCCCTCGCCGACATGTTGCGGGCGGAAAATCCGATCGCGAATCCTGCCGCGCGCATCGTGCATCCTTCGCCGACCGCCAAGGCAAAGCGCATCATCTACCTCTTCCAGGCCGGCGGCCCCTCCCAGATCGACCTGCACGACTGGAAGCCGCGACTGGTAAAGGACCACGGGGTGGAGCTTCCCGAATCGATCCGCAAGGGCCAGCGCCTCACCGCCATGTCCGGCAACCAGGCCAGCCTTCCCCTCGTTGGTTCGCCCTTCAAGTTTGAGCAGCACGGCCAGAGCGGGGCGTGGTTCAGCGACCTCTTGCCGCACACCTCCAAGCTCGCGGACGAACTCTGCTTCATCAAGTCGATGCACACCGAGGCCATCAACCACGGTCCGGGCGTCACCTTCATGCAGACCGGGTCACAGTTTCCCGGCCGCCCCAGCATGGGAGCCTGGCTCGACTACGGACTGGGTTCCATGAACAACGACCTGCCCTCCTTCGTGGTGATGGTGACCAAGGGCAAGGGCGGACAACCGCTCGTCTCGCGCCTCTGGGGCAGCGGATTTCTTCCCGGCAAGCACGACGGAGTCCGCTTCCGCGCCGCCAAGGATGCCATCCTTTATCTCAACAGTCCCAATGGTATCGACCGCGCCAACCGCCGCAAAGTTCTCGACCACATCCGCGAACTTCATGAAATGCAACTTGAAGAGACCGGCGACCCCGCCCTCGAGACCCGCATCGCGCAGTACGAGATGGCCTTCAACATGCAGAAGTCCATCCCGGAGGTGACCGATCTTTCCGACGAACCGGAGAGCACCTTCAAGCTTTACGGCGACGATGCCAGGAAGCCCGGGACCTTTGCCGCCAACTGCCTCCTCGCCCGTCGTCTCGCGGAGCGCGATGTGCGCTTCATCCAACTCTACCACCAGGGCTGGGATCAACACGGGAGCTTGCCCCGCGACATCAAGCGGCAGTGCAAGGAAACCGACCAGGCCACCGCCGCCCTCGTCACTGACCTCAAGAACCGCGGAATGCTGGAAAACACCCTCGTGATCTCGGGCGGGGAATTTGGACGCACCAGCTACTGCCAGGGCAAACTCGCCGGCGGCAACTTCGGCCGCGACCACCACGGCCGCTGCTTCACGACCTGGATGGCCGGTGGCGGCACCAAGGCGGGAACGAGCTACGGCCAGACCGACGACTACAGCTACAACATCGTCAAGGACGGCGTGCACATCCACGACTTCCACGCCACCCTGCTGCACTTGTTGGGCATCGATCACGAACGCCTCACCTTCAAGTACCAGGGCCGCCACTTCCGCCTCACCGACGTGCACGGGAAGCTGGTGAAGGGCGTGCTGGCCTAGTAGTTCAGACAACTCTGAAATGATGGGTAGGCCCGCCAGAGAATGGCGGACTGGAGTGAATGGAGTCATTCTCGACCCTTCGTCACCGCCGCCAACGACCGCCTGGGTTTCCTTGCAAGCGCGGGGGCGCTGCCTCCTGCTCAAACTACCAGCCGGGAACCGGGCCGCTAATTCTGCCAAGCC
>JAYGGC010000252.1:0-3791 GCA_046581525.1 Roseibacillus sp.
ATCCGGTTTGGGAGGAGAGGCTGGGAACGAAAGTCGTCGTAGTGGTTCTCGTCGTGCTCAAAGTTGAGTCCCAAGGCGCCCTCGACGTGGGCGAAGAGCGGGGAGCGCCTCGGGAGCTCCGGCTTCGGCCCAGGATCCTCTGCCGGCTCTGTCAGGCGGTAGTGCTGGCCCGCGGCGAGTTGGTGAAACTCCTGGGTGCGTCCGCTCGGCCAATCAACGCTCAGCGAATCGATGGACCGATGCCGGCCCAATCCAAAGTGCGCCACCGGTTCACAGCCGCTCATGTATCCACGCGAGCTGGTGATGATCCGGGTCAGCGTCTCGCCACCCGCGAGTCGCACCTCAATCCGTGCCCCGAGGCCAAAGCGATTGCTCGCCGTGCCGCGCAAGCTCACCAGGATGGCCTCCGCCCTTGCACAATCATTGCGGTAGATTCCCACCGGATCGTTCATGTTGTTGACCACCACATCGAGATCGCCATCGCGATCGAGATCGACCAGGACCGCACCGTGGCTCACCGTTTCGTCATCAAGGCCCCAAGCCTCTCCTTTGCTCTCGAAGCGGAACCCACCTACGTTGCGGAACGCGAGGTTGCGCTCCTGAAGCCGGGGACCGCTCAGGAAGATCTCCCGAAGTTCGTCCATGCCTGCTCCGGCGTCCTTCGCGGCAGCCATGCGATTATTTGTGTCCGAATCCTGCACGTTGCGCTCGATTCCGTTGGTGAAGAACGCGTCCTCGAGTCCATCGTTGTCGAGGTCGCCAAACAACCCGGCCCAGGTCCAGTCGGTGCTGTCGAGTCCGGCATAGAACGCGACCTCGATGAACTTTCCGTTGCCTGCGTTGACCTGCATGGCGTTGCGCATGTACTGGCGCGGTTCGAGGTTGTCGAGGAACCAGGCCGTATCGGTCATCGCACCCATCATCGTCTTTTGCTTGAAGTGCGTGGTCGCCGACATGTCGGTGCTCAGGTAGTCCAGAAAGCCGTCGTTGTTGATATCGGCGAAGTCGCTGCCCATCGAATTCCAAGACGTGTAGGGAAGCGCCTCCGCGGTGACTTCGGTGAAGGTGCCATCTCCATTGTTGTGATAGAGGCGGTCGGGCGTGTGGAAGTCATTGGACACATAGAGGTCCGGCCAATGATCATTGTCGTAGTCCCACCACACGGCCGCCAACCCGTGCTCGCGTGCGATCTTGATCCCTGCCTGACCGGTCGCCTCCACGAACTTCGGCATGCCATTCGCCGTCAACCCGTCGTTGCGGAAGAGCCGGTCCTGTGAGCCAAGTTCGCGTGGCACTCCATCCACCATCTCGAACTCGTGCGCCTGCGAGGGGTGCGCCTGCCACACGCCATGCTCGTCCTTCAGGAGGAGCACCTTGTGGTTGAACATCTCTTTGATCGAGAGCAGGCGGGTCTCGGTCCGGTAGAAGTCGAGATCGCCGTCTCGATCGTAATCGGCAAAGGCCGCCATCGTCGGCGCACGAAGACTTGGATCTCCGCCGCCCACCGCTCCTCCTTTGAAGGTGCCGTCCCCTTGGTTGAGGTAGAGTTCGTCGAAGGCACCCTTGTTGCAGACATAGAGATCCAGGCTGCCGTCATTGTCGATGTCCGCGAAGGCAGCGCCCGAGCCCCACGAGTTCGTATCGACAATCCCAGCCTCCTCGGAACAATCCTCGAAGCGCCACGGCGCTCGCTGCATGTACAACTTGTTGGGCCCATCCTGCGAGACCAAGAAGAGATCGGGCAAGCCGTTGCCATCCACATCGCCGACTGCCAAGCCTGCGCCGCTCAGCAGGTAGTTCTTGATGTTCTCTCGATCGAGTTGGTTGTGAAACTCGATTCCGGTTTCCTCTTTGCCCAGGCGAACAAACCGTTTCCCGTCAGCGGCCCCTCTCGAGGAGGGTGCAAGCGCCTGGGCTTCGATCCCCTCTCCCTCCGAAACCCATTCCGGTGCAAGCCTGGGTGCGGAGGAAGGAGCCGATGCTTCGTCAATGCCGTTGCCCTCCTTGCACGAGAAGGAAATGAACACGCCTGTGGTGATCGCAAGAGCTGTGAACGCTCGCAGCATTCGGGAGAGTAGTTCGAATCCGTGTGAAAGCGCAAGCAACACAAGGCGACCGGACACCCAACGAAACGATGGTCCGCGGATGAGACTGCGGAAGACTCTACTCCGACCACCAACTGGGTCAGCAACGCCGAATCCTTTCACTGATCCTGACCGCATGTCAGATCGTGGACTCTTGACGTCTCACCTACCAAGTTTAAGGGATTCCAACTGATGTCCTGGCACGAGGGGGGCAGGTCCTTTTCTCGCAACTATATGGGTTTCAGGATGTTTGCACCTCCACCTACCCCGGCTCCCGAAGCTCCATGAATTCAGGGCTGGAAAAGCGATTTCCTAGCAATTTGCACCCCTATTTCCTAGCAATTTGCACCCCTTCCACCCCCCGCACCCCCACCTACCCCGGCTCCTGAAGCTCCATGAATTCAGGGCTGGAAAAGCGATTTCCTAGCATTAATTGCTAGCAGTCGAGGAACCTTCCCATCTACCTTTGCACGAATCATGAAACTGAAGAGGGTATTTGCGTTGGCATGGTGGGCATCGCTCCTATCGGCCTCTGCTCAGGTAGACTACAGTGTAGTTGCTGAAGGAGGAACTTATAAGGACTATACGGATGGTGGAAATACCGCCGGTGTGGGTTCGGCTTCATACGACTACTGGATCTCCCACGGTCCGTGGTTCGCTCCGCCCGTATCGGGCTTTGGGGATCAGAGTTGGGACAATGAAGGAGCAGTCCTGTTAGCCTTCAATCCCTATACTGGAGAGGTCTTCACTGAGATCGCGGCGAACGACCAATACTTTAATCCGATCGGGACTTATAGCGGAGGAGGGCACAGCAATCTTGGCACGGCATCATCTTTTGCAGCAAGTGGAGGGGTATATCCGGTAGCGGAAGACAATCGCATGCCGGATAATGCCATCTCCGAAGACACGATCGCATTTACTACGGAACTGCGTCCGGATGGTGGTGGAAACTTTGTGGTGGGAATGTACGCCCAGGCATCCGCGGATGGGGCGATTTTAGGAGAGTTTGATCCAGGACATGCTGGGATCAATACTTACAATCCTTATTTCCTCTCCAATGGGGAAACGGTTGGTTCCTTGGGGAGTTTTGACGGAGAGGATATCCGGGTCTACTGCGGTTACATTACCTGGGGTGGGTGCTGTTGGGTCGGTCAGTTCGGTGGTGCTGGCGAAAGAGGAATTGGATTTGAAGTCGATGGGCACAAGGGTTGGGCAAGAATCAGTGTTTCGGGAGACCGGTCGGGCCTCATCCTCAAAGAGTATTATTTTGCGGGTGCTAAGGTTGACCCACCGTCTTCTATTAGGATTACCGAGATCGTGGGAAGCGTCGTTTCCAATAATCTCACTTCGCTGGCGATCACCTTCACCAGCGAAGTGGCCAGAGTCTACGCAGTCGACTATAAGGCGAATCTTAACCAAGCTTCTTGGGACGAGATTGCTAACAACGTTGTCGGTGTGGAAACCACCACCACCTGGAATAGTAATGCCGGGGCTCAGCTTGCTCGTTCCAGCGGATTCTATCGCATCCGCGCGATTTCTCCGGGGCCCGTGGTGGTCTTTGAGGATAACTTCGACGGTCGCAACGATCTGGCCCCCTGGACCAATTCCAGCCCTGACGGGAATCCCTGGGAACTCGGTGTTCCGACCGCGCTTCTCGGCCCTCCGACCGCCTTTAGTGCACCGAATGCTGTGGGGACGGTCCTCGCC
>JAYGGC010000272.1:0-20907 GCA_046581525.1 Roseibacillus sp.
CATTCCAGCTAGCCCGCCAAGGCCTTCAGCTGGGCCTTCACTTTGGGGTGGCTGCAGTAGGGATCCTTGTACTTCCTGCCATACGCGATCAAATCGCGGGCAAGGTACTTGGCGACTTCGCGGTGGCGCAGGCCGTCGATGAAGTTGGTGAGTTCATCGGGATCTTCCTTCAAGTCGAGGAGCCACGGCGGGTCTGAGCTGGAGAGGATGAGTTTGTAACGGGGGGTGACGGCCGAGATCCAGTCGACCCTGCCGCTCTTGGGCTGACCCGTTGAACGCATGAAGGTCACGTCTTTCCACTTGTCCGGAGCTTTTCCGGTGGTGAGGAGGGCGGAGCAATCGCGACCCTCTTCCCTGCCCGCGGTCTTCACCTTCATGATGGCGAGCATGGAGGGGAGGAAGTCGACAGTGTTGACGACCTGGTCGACCCGGAGGCCTCCCTTGATCGCCTTCGGGTAGCGGATCACAAAGGGGACCTTGGCCGAGGCCTCGAGAGGAACGCCCTTGTTCTGTCGGCGGTGTTCACCCCGCATGTCGCCGTGGTCGGCCGTGAAGATGAGGATGGTGTTGTCGAGAATCCCAAGCTTCCCGAGGTGCTTGGTGATGCGCCCCACGTTGTCGTCGATGCATTTTATCATGCCGTGGTAGTGCGCCATCTTGTAATGGCACTTCGGCTGCGGTGCCGCCCAGCTCGGAGCGCTTTTCGCATCCTTGTCGAAGGTGCGGGGTTTCCTGACCTCGGCGTCGTCGAACATCGTGTCGTAAGGTGCCCGCACGGTATCCGGTCCATGGGGATCCGGGATGCTCAGCATGAAGCAGAAGGGCTCGTCCTTGTGCTCGTCGATGTACTTGATCGTCTTGTCCGAAAGCCAGTCGGTGGCGAACGACTTCTCGTCGGCGCCCTTGACGTCGTAGGAAGGGGCTCCGTTCTTGCGAGCCTTCACGCGGGGGCCTTGCGGGGTGTCTTCGAACTGCTTCCAGTGGCCGCGGTTGATCATGTAGCGATTGTCGGTGAATCCGAACTGACGCTTCGGTGCCCACTGCGGTTTACCGGTGCCGTCGAGGTGCCACTTGCCCGCGTAGCCGGTGGCATAGCCGGCGCGCTTGAGGAGCTCCGCAAAGGAAACCACCTCGTCGCTGAGGTGGAGGTTGTTGTTGGTGACCGGGGTGTTCTGCGGATACTGACCGCTCATGAGCGATCCGCGGGAGGGTGAGCACACCGGAGTGGCGGCATAGAACTTGGTGCAGAGCGCGCCCTCTTTCGCAAGGCGGTCGATGTGGGGCGTCTCACAGACGGTTCCCTTGGCCTTGCCCCACATGAAGGCCTGCTCGGGCGGCAGGGTCTCGCGGTAGCAGCCGAGGGTGCGGAAGTTCAATTCATCACAGTGGATGATGACAAGGTTGGGGCGCTGGGCAGCCTTCTCGGACTGGGCGAAGGCGGGGGAGGCGAGCGCGGCTCCGGAGGCGGCGGTGGTCGTCTTGAGGAAGCGACGGCGTTTCATGACTGGCGCCATAACGTATGGCATCCCAGCGTGCAACGATCAACGAGGAGCGGGGCCTAAAGCTGGTCTGCAATCGTCTCGATGAGAGGAGCGAGCGGGCGCTTGGTGTCCTCCAACTTGAGCGGCTTGGATGCTGCGAAGTCGGGGACGAAAACGGAATCTGCCAGGGCTTGCACCAGTCGGGGATCGGAGAAGGAAAGGTTCAACTCGCGATTGATGCGAAGGCTGATGGTATCGAGATTGGCTGCGCCCACCGTCGCCCATCCGTCACAGATCATGGCCTTGAGATGCGTCATGCCCGGGTAGTGGTAGACCTTCACGCCGGCCCGCAGGAGGTTGCGGGCGGTGACGAAGTTGCCGGCGTCCATGATTCCGTGGTTGGCGCGGTCCGGGAGAATGAGTCGGACGTCGACCCCGCGTGCGGATGCGGCTTCGAGTTCGTTTTCGATGACGTCCGCCGCGAAGTAGGGAGTCTCGATCCAGATGCGGGAGGTGGAGCCCCGGATTGCCTGCAGCATGGCGATGAGCACCTCGCTGCGACCTTCCACTGCGTCGGTACGCAGGATGCGCAGCGGTGGGCCGGGCCCCTCCGCGATCTCCAGCGGTTCCTGTTTGTCGAAAAGAGCGAAGTCGCCGCGCGGGCCGGTGCGTTCCCATGTGACGTCAAAGTCGCGAGCGAGGGCCGCGAGGATCGGGCCGCGCACCCTCACCATGAGGTCGTGCCATTCGTGACGCGATTCGCGTCCCAGGTTCATTCCCCCGATGAAGGCAACCTTGCGATCGAAGACGTGAAGCTTGGTGTGGTCGGTGACAAGCCACGGGTTGAGAGTCTGTCGAAGTTGCAGGGGCGAGTCCCGCACGAGGTAGGCCCCGATGTCCTTGGGCTGCACGAAGCCTTCCGGCAAACCGCTGGGCGGTTGGCGACCGTGCGCGAACGTGCTGCCGAGGTCGTCGAAGAGGACGCGCACCGGAAGATCCTTGGCGCGTCCGCGCAACAGGTCGGCGCAGTGCACCGAGATGTCGTCGTTGTCGAAAATGAAAACCTGGATATCGAGCGACTCCCGTGCAGCGGCGATCTCGGTTTCGAACGCAGTGAAGAAGGCAGTGCCGTCGACCAGGTAGTCCAGATCACCGGCGATCGCGGCGGGCATGCCAAGCCGGTCGAGGTATTGTGAAAACTCCGGGGTGCCGGGGGAAGGAGGAGCGGCATGGGGGAGGCGGAAGGGAACTTGAAAGGGAAGATTGTCTTCCATCAGGGCGAGGCCACGGCGCCAATACATCGCCTTGCCCAGGCGGAAGGTGGTGATCGGTTGGCGAATGCCAGCTTCGATGGTGGACCGAAAGGCGGTCTTCAGAAAGGCGCGGCGAGGTGGCACCTCCCCTGTCCCGTAAAGCGTCTGTTGCACCTGCTCCTCAAGCGGAGTAGGGGCGGGGACATCCGCCAGGGAGGGAGTAATGAGGGCAGAGCAGAGCAAGGCGATCTGTGCTCTGCGTGGATCCCTCATGAGCGCAGACCTTGCGACAGGCTGGGGAGAGGAGCAAGGAATTTGGGCCGGGGGATAGGCGCGAACCGCGGACTCCTTCTCGATCCAAAAGACGGAGCCCCGCAGGGCGGGGATCCTGGGACGATGTAGGATGCTATAACATTGGATTCTCGATTCCTAGAGCAGAGGGGGAACTATCCCGGGATTCGGGTCGATGGCATAGCCATGCTTTTGGACCGTCATCAGCGATTGTTCCCAGCACTTGGAACTGGGCGCCGAAAAGGAGTCCCGGCCGCTGGAACTCGGCAGGGGCCGATTCTTCCAGGGGTGAATGAAGATTTTCAATCCGCCGTCCAATAACTGGAAATCAGCTCCTGACGGCGCGGTTGGAAGACCAGAACAACGAATCGCGGAAACCATGGTCACACGAATCAAGCTCCACCTCATCTGCCCCTGCAGGAACTGGCATCAAGCACGCTTTCACCTTGTCGGAATCGTGCGGGAGTTCGTGCCCTTCAAGTTGCAGCAATTCGTGCGCTAGAATCGTACAGCATTCATCGCCCCTCGGAAGGGCATTGAAGCAATCCCGGGCTTCCTTGGCCTGGGGTTTTTGGGTCCAGGCCGGGATCGCGATTTTGGGCGGGGGCGAATCATCGCTCGTCATTCCGCCGCGGAGCGGGCAGAGTGGGTGCGTTCACCCGTTCCGCCAAAAGCACTCAGGGGGATCTCACCGGAACTCACGACCTTGGACAACTTCAAAGACCTTGGCGTTCCTCCCGACCTGATCAAGGGCCTTGAGGAACTCCGCATTCTCACCCCCACTGAAATTCAGAAATGGGCGATTCCCTTCCTGATGACCGACGGGGGGGACCTGATCGCCCAGGCTCAGACCGGCACGGGCAAGACCGCGGCCTTCGGATTGCCGATGCTGACAAGGGTCGATCCCAAGGCCGAGGAGGTCCAGGGGCTTGTGGTCGCTCCCACCAGGGAACTCGCAAAACAGATCGGCAAGCAGCTCTTCCGCTACACGAAGTACTTCCAGAAGATCTTCGTGGAAGTGGTGGGTGGTGGTGACAGTCTCCCCCGCCAGGTGGCGGCCCTCCAGCGGCCGACCCAGATTGTAGTGGGAACTCCGGGGCGGATCCTCGATTTGATCCGGCGCAAGGCGCTCAACTTGTCGTCGGTGAAGTATCTCGTGCTCGATGAGGCGGATGAGATGTTGAGTATGGGATTCAAGAAGGAGCTGACCCAGATCATCTATCTCGCGAGGGAGCGCCGCAGCACCTGGTTGTTTTCCGCAACCTTCCCGGATGCCATTCAAGCCCTCATCAAGGGTTGCATGTCCTCGGATCCGCACTCGCTCAAAATCGACGCGTCCCACGTGGTAAACCGGGACATCGAGCACCGCTTTGCAATCTGTAGCCGGGGCGACAAGACCGATTTCGTCTCCAGGTTCCTCAAGCGCCAGAAGCAGAAACGCGGCTTGATCTTCTGTCGCACCAAGGCAGGCGCCATGAAGCTCGGGCAGCAGTTGACCAACCTTGGGCTCTCAGTCGGGGTCCTGCAGGGGGACTTGATGCAGAAAGAGCGGGACAAGGTGATGCGCGCCTTCAAAAAGGAACGCCTTCAGTTCCTGATTGCCACCGATGTCGCCGCTCGCGGCATCGACGTGGAGGGATTGTCATTCGTGATCCACCACCAGCTTCCCGATCAGATCGAATACTACACCCATCGTAGCGGCCGGACAGCCCGGGCCGGAAAGAAGGGCATCTCGATCGCCCTGATTGAATCGAACGAGCAGCGCAGGATTGCGAAGCTTGAAGAGGAACTGGGGCTCAGCTTCAGCCCGCTCTAGAGGCCCAGCTCCTTCAGCTTGGGCTCAATCGCATCAGCCCAGATCCCGTAGCCCTTTTCTTTCGGGTGGAGGAAGTCGGGCATGATCTCCTTGGTCAGGCGGCCTTTATCGTCGAGAAACTTGCTGCCAATGTCGAGATAGTGCACGCGCTCGCCGTCGTGGAATTTTGCGAGGCGTTCGTTGATGGCATCGTTGAGTTTGCGGCCCTTGCCGGTGGGTTGTGGATCGCGCGGGAAGATGCCGAGGAGGAGCACCCTCGCCTTCGGGCAACGGGCGCGCAGGACGGAGAGGATGCGCTCGACCCCATCAGCGGTCTCGCTGGCATCCTGCTTCTTCTGTCCGGTGTTGTTCGTGCCGATCATGATGACCACTACCTTGGCGTCCTGCTGCCTGCGCAATTCGCCATTGTTGAGGCGCCAGAGGACGTGCTCGGTGCGGTCGCCGGAGAATCCCAGGTTGAGGGCCTTGCGTTTGGCAAAGTGCGTGTCCCAGGTCGCCTTGCCGGCATTCTCCCATCCGTGGGTGATGGAGTCACCGATGAAGATGAGGTCGTGCTTCCCGGAGCTGGCTTGCTTCACCTTCTCCTGGTGGCGCTTGTTCCACCAGCCCTGGGCGTTGCGGTCTTCAGGGAGGAGCGCGGAGTGGGCACGGTAGTGGACCTTGAGATCCGCGTACTGTCGACGCAGGTCGCTGAACACGGTGGCGTACTCCGGATCGTTGTGGACGCTCTTCATCTGCTGCGGGTCCTTCTCGTTGTCGAAGAGCTGCCACTCCTTGTACTTCGGCACGTAGAAGAGGGTGTAGCGATCGGTGCGCACCCCGTCGTGCTTGGCGACCCGATGGGTCTGTTCGCCGTAGTAGGTATAGTAGAGTGCCTTGCGCCAGCCGGCGGGCGCCTTCCCGCTGTTCTTGAGGAGGGGCACGATGCTTTTGCCCTGCATGTCGGCGGGAATCTTCGCCCCGCAGATGTCAAGGAAGGTCGGGCCGTAGTCGATGTTCTGGATGAGGGCCCTGGTGCTGGACCCAGGTTTGATCGTTCCCGGCCAGCGGATCACGAAGGGCATCTTGAAGCTCTCTTCGAACATCCAGCGCTTGTCATACCAGCCGTGTTCGCCGAGGTAGAACCCCTGGTCGCTGGAGTAGATCACGATTGTATTTTTGGCGAGGCCGCTCTCGTCAAGGTACTTGAGGATACTTCCCACTCCGTCATCCAGGCTGGCGATGCTCTTGAGGTAGTCCTTCACGTAGCGCTGGTACTTCCAGCGCACGATGTCCTTCTTCGACAGCTTGCCAGCCTTCATGTCGGCGAGGAATTTCTGGTTCTCGGGCTCGTAGACGGCGTCCCACGCTTTTTTCTGCGCTTCGTTCATGCGCCGGTACTCGGCGTTCTGAATGCCGGAGGAAAAGTGTTGGGGGTAGAGGTTCTCGCCGTGAAACTTCATGTCGTGGCCCCAGTAGAGGTGCTTGTCGACGCCCATGGCGTGCTCGGCGAGGACCTTGCTACGGTTGGCGTAGTCATCGAAGAGGCTCTCGGGCTCCGGCATGGTGACCCCCTTGAAGAGGTTGAGGTGGCGTTCCGCCGCGGACCAATTGCGGTGCGGGGCCTTGAACTGGATCATGGCGACGAAGGGCTTTTTCTGGTCGCGGTCTTCCTTCAGCCACTTGAGCCCGAACTCAGTCACCAGATCGTTGCAATGGCCCTCGTAGCGCTTGCGCTTCCCGTCCATCTCGATGAACTCCGGATTGTAGTAGGAGCCCTGCCCGGGAAGGATGCGCCAGAAGTCGAAACCGACCGGATGCGAATGGAGGTGCCACTTGCCGATCATGGCAGTCTGGTAGCCCTTGTCGCGAAGGAGCTGGGGAAAGGTCTGCTGCAGGCCGTCGAAATGCGACGAATTGTTATCGAGGAAGCCGTTCAGGTGGCTGTGCTTGCCCGTCAGGATATTCGCACGGGAGGGACCGCAGATGGAATTCGCACAGAACGAGTTTTCGAAAAGCATGCCCTCTTTCGCGATGCGGTCGATGTTGGGGGTGGGAGCAATCTTATCAAACAGGCCGCCGGGATAGGCTGAGATGGCATTGCAGGCGTGGTCGTCCGAGAACATGAAGATGATGTTCGGTCGCTCGATGGCTGAGGCAGGAGCGAGGAGCGAGGAGCAGGCAGCAAGGATCAGGAAGAGGCGTTTCATGAGGATGAGGCGGCAAGGAGAGCAGAGTGGCGGCGCATTTCAAGCGCCATGGGCGGGAGAGAGGGAGCCGGCTACCAAGCCACCTCCGCGTAGAGGATCTCCTCCGCAGCCTTCCCGTACGACCCGCTCACCCGCACTTCGCCATCCGGTCCCACCAGCATGGAGCATCCGATGCAGGGATGACCGGACCACGCACCGTGGCGGACTTCGCCCACGTTGCTTGTTCCGGAGATCCAGATCCCCGCTTCCTTGGCAACCCGCCCATAGGCATCGCGCCAGAGATCGCCGTAAGGCTCCTTCTCCTGGTCGTGCTCCGGAGGGACGGCCCAGGCGCAGGGGGAGAGGATTACCTGCGCACCCAAACCGGCCAGAGAACGAGTGAGCACTTCGCCCACGAAGAAGCCATCGGCGCAAATCATGAGGCCGAGTTTGCCCAAGGCCGTGTCGCACACGGCTTCCGCCTTCTTTCCCGTGGAGTAGATGTCCTTCGCAATCGCGAGTTCGTTTACCTTGCGATGTTTGAGCAAGAGCTCGCCATCCGGACCGATGAGGACAGCGGAGTTGTAGATTTTTTCACCATCCCGCTCGGTCAGTCCGGCGCACACGTGGATGTTCTGACTCGCTGCCGCCTGCGCGAGCGCTTGGTAACTTGATCCGCCTGGAATCGCGCCGGCATGTTCCCTGGCCGACTCGTCGCACCAGCCGCAATCGAGCACCTCGGGAAGGACGATGAGATCCGCTCCATGACCAGCCGCCTCCGCGATCATGGCCGTGGCGCGACCGAGATTCTTCTCTACCGCTCCGCCCACCACCCGCATCTGTCCCATTGCGAGGGTGAATCTTTTGGTTTCGGCGACGGACACGGCCTGATAGATCAGCGGAATGCATACGATTCGGAAGCTTCTTTTTGGAGCAGGGGCGCTGGCGATGCCCCTCTCCGCGGCATCCCTCACGGGTTCGATTATCGACACGGACACCGGCCAGCCGGTAGCGGCGCGACTTTACATCCAGGCCAAGAACGGTGCGTGGCACCACGCCAAGTCAAAAGGCGGGACCGCCGTACCCTACAGAGTGCAGCGCGGCCCCAAGAGCATCGAGGTCCACACCACCCTCTCGGCACATCCCCTTGAAGCCGACCTTCCGCCGGGGACCTACACGCTTACTGCGGAGCGTGGGAAGGAATTTCATCCCGCGGAGGCAGTCGTGACGATCGCGGATAATCCTGTCCGGGTGGAACTCAAGCTGCGTCGCTGGACGGAATCCACCCTCGCCTCGCGCGGCTGGTACAGTGGCGACACGCATGTGCATCGCAAGGCGGGGGACCTGCCCACCCTCCTCCTGGCGGAGGATCTCAACGTCGCTCTTCCGCTTACTTCCTGGGTCACCGATTCCCGTGAAGCTCCCGATAAGGCCAACAAGAATCCGGAACCGGTCCCTCCCGCGAAACTGATTGTGGTGGATGACACCCACGTGATCTGGCCGGTGAACACCGAGTACGAGATTTTCACGGTGAAGGGAAAGCGCCACACTCTGGGGGCGGTCTTCGCGCTCAATCACAAGAGTGCGTTCACTCTCACCGCCCCGCCGGTCGCTCCGATTGCGGAAGAGGCCAGGCGGCAGGGAGCCATCCTCGACCTCGACAAACACAATTGGCCCTGGAGCATGATGCTGGTTCCGGTGATGGGGGTGGAGCTCTTCGAACTGACCAACAATCACCTCTGGCGCACCGACTTCTTCTTCAACCAATGGCAGGCGGGCTACACTCCGGAGCACTGGAAGATCGAACGCGATGAACAGGGCTATACCGAGCGCGGCTGGATCGACTTCGGATTCAAGAACTACTATGCCCTGCTCAACTGCGGATTCGACATGAAGCCCTCGGCGGGGACGGCCTCAGGGGTCCATCCGGTTCCCCTGGGGTTCGGTCGCGTGTATGTTCATCTCGACGGCGAATTCACCTACGAGAAGTGGATCAGGGGACTGGCCGCGGGAAACAGTTTTGTCACCACCGGGCCGATCCTCACGACAAGCGTGACGAGGAGAGATGCCAAGCGCGCCACCGTGAGTGTTACCTACGAGAGTCGATTTCCGAGCGCGAGTATCCAGGTGATTGTGAACGGAAAACATCCGGTGGTGCTCGATGGTCATGGCTCGACCACGAAGCGAGGCGGATACCGGGTGACCATGTCAGGGCAGATCGATCTCGAGACAAGCTGCTGGATCGCAGCAAGCGCGTTCGAGAAACGCCCCGATGGCCGACCTCGCTTTGCCCACACCGCGCCAGTTTGGATCGATGTGCGTGGAAAACCGCTGGTGCCGGATAAAGAGGATGTCGATTATCTTGTAAGGCGGGTGGAGGAAGAATTGAAGCGGCACGAGGGAGTCCTCCCGGAGGAGGTCCTCGCCGAGTATCGAGAGGCTGCGGAGGCGTTTCGAAAGACCATGCGCAGGCGATGAAGGCCTGGGTGGTCGCATTCGGATGTTGGGGGATGCTGAGTGTTGCGCAAGCGGCGGACACTCCGAGCAAGCTTCAGCAAGAGCACCGGGAAGCGGCCGCGCTGCTGACTGCGGGGAAGTGGGAGGCAGCGGTGGAAGCCTATCGAAGCATCGTGGCGGGTGGTTCGGATGATGCGCTCGTTCTGAATGCGCAGCTTGGAGGGGCGCGAGCGTTGGCCGGGGCAGGGAAGTTCGACCAAGCCTGCCGGGAATACCTCAAGTTGGAGACTTTGATTGCAACCCGGAAGGCCGGTGCGACCTTGCGCAAGCAGCAACCTGAGGAGGCTTGGATCCACGCCGTGCACTGCGGTATCGGTGAAGTGAGGGAGCGGCAGGGCATGCATGAAGCAGCGACCGCTTCCTACATGATCGCGGTGAAGGCCCTTGGCCCGG
The DNA here is from genome assembly GCA_046581525.1 of Roseibacillus sp. Taxonomy (GTDB): domain Bacteria; phylum Verrucomicrobiota; class Verrucomicrobiia; order Verrucomicrobiales; family Akkermansiaceae; genus Roseibacillus_B. The sequence goes on from JAYGGC010000272.1 coordinate 9,920, forward strand.
AAGGATCCGTCGCCGACTGGCGGGCCCGGGCCTGGCTCGATGTGGCGCGTTGCCTGGTGTCGATCGATAAACGCAAGGTGGCAATCGTGTTGCTGACGAAGATCATTCCTGAGCTCGACCCTCCCGAGTTTGCAGGGATGCGGGCCTTGGTGAAGGCCACGCTGGCGCGGATCTACATGGAAGACAGTGAACGTGATTGGGCGGTCACCCTCTTGGAAGAGATTCGCAGTGATCCGCAGCTGGACCCTCAGCAGTTCGCTGCCGCGGAAGCGATGGCAGAGGGGCGCCCGTGGAAGCAGCCCGTGACAGGAAGGATGCGTACGCGGAAAGGCGCTGACTATCTCGCAATCGAATCGGTGGGGCGTTTCGAGCTGCGCATCGCGTTGCAACCGAACGGCCGAAACATCTTTGGGGAAAACCGCTATGGATGGATCACGGCCTGGTATAATCTCGAGGAGGACCCCTTCAAGACCACGAACCTCTCGGGGCGCTCTCACTTTCCGCTGATCAATTCCCATCCCACTCGCTGGATGGAACGGAGGAACGGCGAGTGGAAGCGCTTCGATTCGAAGCGCTACCAGGAATACGCCAAGATTGTCGACCTGAACCTGGGCATGCAGAAAGGGCCGGGGCCGGGACAGCGGGGGGACGTTGGCTTTGAAGTTCTTGAAGAGAATTTCGTGCGTGTGCGCACGCGCACCCGTCACCACCGCTGGCCATTCGAATCGTTCGAGTACACCTTCTATCCCACCGGACAGATCCTGGTGGCCGCGCGGTTCGATCTCGAGCACGAGAATCCGCCGCTCCGCATTGGCGGCATCAGTTTCAACACCGTGAAGAACGCGCGCATCAATTGGCGCGAGGCGGTGGAGGGCAACTCACGGATGTCGGGGGAGGGTGGACACCCTTTTGAGACGCCGTTCGTTCTCGCGCACAGCAATACCACGCCGTCCTTTCAGCGTTCCATGCCGGATGACATTCTGACCTTTCCCGCTCTTGCGCACCGAACCCAATCCCTCGTCAACGACGAGAAAGCGATGCAGTGGCGTCGCGCGTCCCTGCGCTTTTCCTGTGACCCGAACGCGGAAAGCCAGGACTTCGCGCTTCAGCTGCGCGTCTACCCGCGCACCCTCGATTCGTTTGCAACCGCCATGCCCTACGTCGAGGACTTCCAGGTCCCGGCGGAATTGGCGGTCAGGAACGGGAGCGTGGTGAAGAACGATGCCGGAGACCTGGATGGTGACGGATTCAACGAGAGCGAAGGGTGCTACGTGGTGCGCGGAGGCGATTCGGTCACGCTGGTGGCTGGCAAGACTGCGCGCCACCAGCCCGTGATCAAGTTCCTGGACTCGAAGCTCAATGGGATTCCAGACCTTCTCATGAACGGAAATCCTGCCGGGAAAGCGACTTACAACCTCGTGCCGATCGGGGCGAAGAGCCTCCTGCTGCAGTGGCTCTCCGTGATTCCGGCCGGAGAGCGCGTAGAGTTTACCTTGAAGTGAGAAACGGACGGTGGACTCGCGTATTCCTATGCTGCTGGGATCTCCCCGCGAATCCATGAATCCGCAGATGCTCTTCCGCTCCGCCGCGATCGCGGTGGCCTCCCTGGCGCTCCTTTCACCAGTCGTCGCCCAGCGCAACAAACCAGTCAAACTCTACCCTGACGACCTCGACGTCACCCCTGCGTCGCTCCGGGGGGACAAGTCGATTCGCTACGACTACGATATCGTCTATGTCCGCTCGCCGCGGGCTGGCAACGACAAGGGATCGCGCTGGGCCGAGATTGCCCATCCACATTTGATGGATCCTGGGGCGGATTTGATGCTGCTCCATCCTGACGGAACGGAAGAGGTCCTGGTGGAGGGAGGAGCGACCGGAGCGATCACCGATCCAGTGGTCACCTTTGATGGAGAGTGGGTCCTCTTTTCCCACATGAAGGGACTGGAAGGGACCAATATGCACGGAAAGTTTCCCTCGGGCGGCGCGGACATTTACAAGCTGCATTTGGGTTCGCGGAAGCTGGTCCGGTTGACGCACCAGGAGTACACGCCGAACACGGGAGCGGCGGATTGGGCGAGTGATTTTCGATCAAACGAAAAGGGCAAAACGCGCATCGAGTACGGGGTGTTGAATCTCGGGGCCTATCCGCTGCCCGGCAATCGCCTGGTCTTCACCAGCAATCGCGACGGCTTCATTCCGCCCAAGCATCCCGCGCCCTGCCTGCAACTCTTCACCATGGATGACGATGGGAAGAACGTGGAGAAGATCGGTCATCTTAATATTGGAGTGGCCTTGCACCCGGTGGTCCTGAAGGACGGGCGCATCATGTTCAGTTCCCTCGAGTCGCAGGGATTGCGCAGCGGCATCCTGTGGGGGCTTTGGCACATCAATCCTGACGGGACCTATTGGGGACCGCTCTACAGTGCCTTCCTTCCCGGTGGAGCGCCGGATGCCTTTCACTTCCAGACCCAGCTCAGCGACGAGTCGATCGTGGTCGAGCAATACTACAACCAAAACAACAATGGCTTCGGATCGTATCACAAGATTCCGCCCAGGCCGCCGGAGGGAGCGCTCGCTTTCGGGCCTGGATGGCGAGACGATCCCCGCAACACGGCCCTCCGTTTCGGTCGCTTCTACAACGCGAAGCCCAAGCTGCAGCGTCTCCCGTTCACTCCGGCTGGCGCCGAGTCCCTCACGCCCTTCGTGACGATCAGCGACCGTGCGTCCGACACCTCGGTGCTCAACGATAAAGACTCGCCGCGGGTGGGGAAGTTCACCCATCCGAGCGGCGCGCCCGACAATCACATGCTCACGGTGTGGTCGCCGGGCCCGGTCAACCATCAGAACGGGCTCAAGCTGCCTGCCAGCGACGGGGGAATCTATCTCATCGTGGGCGGCAAGGCGGTGCAGGAGCCGGCCCAGATGAGGCTCATCAAGAACGATCCCCGCTACAATGAGCAGTGGCCGCGCGCGGTGGTGCCCTACCGGCGAATTTTTGGAGTGGATGAGCCCGCGCGACTCGAGCCGCTCGCGAATGATGGCTCGATCCATGACGCCCTGCCGGAGGGGACGCCCTTTGGACTGGTGGGGACCTCGAGTTTCTACAAGCGCGAGAGCTATCCGAACGGGCGTGTCTACGAGGGAGAAGTGACCGCGCGCTATTCCGGAGAGCGCGATGGACACGGGTTCCAGGGTCACGAGCCCTTCAACACTTCGGAGAATGGGGCTTCGATGAACTGGACCAACCAGGGTGCCGATGCGGGGCTCTACAGCAACGACGAGATTCACGCCGTGCGGATTCTTGCGATGGAGGCCACCACCCATCGTCATCGCGGGAATCATCCGAAAAACGGGCGGCGCTTTGCGAGCCATGCCACCGAGCGGTTGCGCATCCTGGGGGAGATTCCACTGCGCAAGTATCTCAACGGGAAGCAGCCGCTGGATCCTGATGGCAACCCGGACACCAGTTTCCTTGCCAAGATCCCGGCTGACACGGCCTTCACCTTCCAGACCATCGATCGGGACGGGATGGTTCTCAACATGGCACAGACTTGGCACCAACTGCGCCCCGGCGAGCTACGCATGGATTGCGGCGGCTGCCACGCGCACAGCCAGAAGCCAACCGACATCGCCCTCACTGCGGCGGGAAGGAAGGACTACAGGATTTGGGATCTGACCAGGACCACTCCCCTCCTCGCGGGCCCGACCAAGCCGGAAACGTTTGAAGTGGAGTGGGATGAGAAGATCTCCAAGGTGGAGCTCGCTGACTCGGCGGTCGTGAACGTGGAGTACTTCCGCGACATCCGGCCCATCCTCGACCGCAGCTGCGTGGCCTGCCACACCAAGAAAGAGGAGAAGCCGGCGGGAAACCTGGTGCTCGATGCGGATCACGAGGAGGTGCGCCTTCCAAATCGCGGAACCTATCCGGGCACCTATTATCGGCTCGCGATGGATGGGAGGGCGCAGTTTGGGCACAAGCCGATCATCCGCAACGGAGTCTGGCGGCAGAGCAACGCGTCGCGCTATGTGCGCAGGTTCCAGTCGCGGCGCAGCCTCCTGGCGTGGAAGATTCTCGGTCGCCGCACCGATGGCTGGCACAACGATGACTTTCCCACCGCCAAGACACCGGGTGATCCGGGGTCGTTGCAATTGAAGGGCGAGCCCGTCGAGGACACGCCGCGAAACCGCGATCTCTCCGACCTCGACTACAACGGAAAGATCATGCCGCCCAGGAAAGCGGTGGCAGAGGGCAAGGTGAAGCCGCTGAGTGATCACGACAAGCGGACCATCATCCGTTGGATCGACCTGGGGTGTCCCATCGACTTTGAAAAGAAGTGGGGTTGGTTCGCCGACGACCAGCGACCGACCTTGACGCTCAGCAAGCCGGTCCGCGGCGAGAATGCGGCGCTGGAGAAGATTGTGGTTGGAATCTACGACTACGGTTCGGGGCTCGCAGAAAAGACGTTTTCAGTCACGGCGGACTTCGAAATTGATGGCATCAAGCCGGGAGGCGATCTTGCCGCCAAGTTCAAGGCGGGAGCAGATGGAGTGCGGATCTATTCGCTCGCGAACTCCGTTCATAAGCTGAAGGGCGGAGTGATCACGGTATCGGTCAAGGACAAGGCTGGAAACATCACGAGGATCGAACGGACGATTTCGGTGGGAGCCAAGACCGCGTCAATCAGTGGTGAGTAGTCAGTATTCAGTGTGCAGAAGTTGGAGCTCGGGACGGGGGTGCGGCGTTGACTTGATGAAGACTGTCCCGTTCGTTCTCCTGATCCTGATTGCGTCCTCGCCCGGCATTGCGAAACCGCTTCCCAGGGAACTCGAGCGCTTCTTCGCTCCGCCCGCGGACCTCGCCGGAGAACTCGGGGATTATCGCTCTCCGCTCAAGTTCTACGATGGCAGTGAGGTGAAAACCCGGGAGGACTGGACGAAGCGCCGGGTGGAGATCATGGATCGCTGGCACGCCCTGATGGGGAAATGGCCACCACCGCTCGGAAATCCGAAGATCCAGAAAGTGGAGAAGGTGGCGCGGGAGAACTTCACGGAGCGAAAAGTGAAGCTCGAAGTGGCAAAGGGTTACCTGGTCGAGGCCTACCTCCTGGTGCCGGATGGCAAGGGACCGTTCCCCGCCGCGGTGGTTCCCTTTTACGATGCCGAGACCGGAGCGGGTCATGGGAAAGAGCTGCGGGATTTTGGAATCCAGCTCACCAGGCGCGGCTTTGTAACCCTCTCGCTCGGATGGCCGATGCCGCGGCGTGAGAACGGGACCGAGGAAGAGGTCACCATCCAACCGCTCACTTTTCTGGCCTACGTGGCGGCGAATTGCCACCGCACGCTCGCCAACATGCCGGAAGTCGATGCCAAGCGCATTGGAATCGTGGGCCATTCCTTCGGGGGAAAGTGGGCCATGTTCGCCTCTTGCCTTTACGACAAGTTCGCCTGTGCCGCGTGGTCGGACGGCGGGATCGTGTTCGATGAGAAGCGTTCCAACGTGAACTACTGGGAGCCATGGTATCTTGGCTACGATCCGAAGCGAAAGGAGCAGCGCGAGAAAGGCATTCCAAATGAGAAGAAGCCGCGCACCGGTCCTTATGCGCGGATGATCAGGGAGAGCTACGATTTGCACGAACTGCACGCCCTGATGGCGCCGCGTCCCTTCCTGGTGTCCGGCGGATCGGAAGACAGGCCGGAGCGCTGGGTGGCCCTCAATCACACCCTGGCGGTGAACAAGTTGCTGGGAGCTGAGAACCGGGTCGCGATGACAAATCGCCCGAAGCATTCCCCGACCGAGGAGTCCAACGAACAGATTTACCTTTTTTTTGAGCACTTCCTGGGCTCAGGTGAGCGCGCCAAGAAACGATGATGGTCCGATCCCCTTCCCGCTTGTTCGCGCTCGTCTTGGCGGCAGGGGTTCAGAAATGGAGGCGCCAGGAGGGAGGAAACTGGATAAACCTCGCTACTCGTTAGTCTCCTGCAGCCTGCTCTTCAGGATCTTGCGGGCCTTCTCGATCGCTTCGAGAAAGCGTGCCCGATGATCGGGTCCGGCCGTCTCCTGGCCGTAGCGCTGCAGGGCGTCCATCATCTGCAAGCCTTCCTCGAGCGAGCGCCGGACGCGCGCACCCTTCCCGTTGACGGTGATGTAAATCGGGCTGGTGTGCGCGAAGCGAATGCGCGAGGGCGCCTCGCTGAATCTGGCTTCCTTCCGGTAGGCTGAGAGTTCCTCGTCGGTCAGGTGGTCGTCGCGGGCGACACAGCGGGCCGCGATCCAGGCGCCCTGCGGAACGGTGATCGTTCCTTCATGAACCAAGTGGAGCCCATCCTTGCCGGGCAGGCTGATGACCACCTTGCCGTTGACCACCACTTCCACCACTTGGAGCGGTTGGGCGGAGATTGCCTCCAGGCTGATGGCGACCTCGCGGCCCTCGCCTTGCAGCGCGATCTCGTCTCCCGGCCCTTTGGCCTTGCCGGCGGTGAGGAGAATCATGGGGCCGTTGGTGACGAAGTTTTTCCCCTGTGCCCAGGCCCGGTTGAATTCCGCGAGGGTGGCATTGGGTTTCACCCGAACGTAGGCACGGTTGTATCCGACCGGAGTCTGCTTGGCGCCGGTGGCGGATCCTGCTCCCGCGGCCAGCCGCAGGCCCCAGTTCAGGAGCCGGTAGTAGGTGGCGGTATTCATCCGCATCATCCCCTCCTCGGTGTCGGGATAGACCGGGAATCCTTCGATGTTCAGGAGATTCGAGTAGCGGCTGCGGGGCTGGAACTTGTGGAGATGAAAGTTGTTGTTGCAGACGTTGACGGTGTGGACGAACCCAAGCAGCGCGTCCAATCCGACCTCGCGGGACCAGCCTCCCTGGTAGTGGACGAGGCCGCCGACGTTCACCGCGTGTTCCAGATAGTCGAGATTGGGACGGGCCCCCTCCGCCGCGATGGGAAGCGGCATGGGGAGATTCTGGATATAGGCCGCGCCCCAACCGTGCTCCAGTTCGGCGTCGTGGATGCTGGTCGGGATTTTTCGTCCGCCATACTCCAGGGTGCGAAGCGGACCGTCTCCCGGCGGCACCGGCCGGAGGGCGTCCGGACCGTTCCACCAGGTCAGCGAGGTTCCGAAGTCGAGGCCCTCGGCCGCGAGCTGGGGGGCGAGGGATGTGCTGTCGACATGAAGATGGTTTTCTCCGCACAGGTAGCCGTGCTGCTTCATGTTGATCCAGCGCGTCAGCTTGACGGTGGAGGCGAATTTTCCCTTCCCGAACGATTGGCGTTGCTTGAGGCGCAGGAACTCATGTCCGTGTTCGACGCGCACCTCGACCTCGCCGGGCGGAAAGGTGAGCTGGCTTTTTCCGGGCGAGATGAACCACTGGTCGGCACCGATCTTGAGCGTGACGGGGTCGCCTTTCGCGGGAATCGCACACCTGCCGTCCGCAGAGCGGACCAGGACCCGGCAGGGGACCGGCTCTCCGGTTTCATCGACCACCAGCAACTCCAGCTTCGTTGCGTTCATGCTCGAGAGGACCGCGCCGGCGAGGAGCACGCTCAACCACGGTAGTCGCCACAGTTTCATTTTGAATTGAGCGCCCTTCGATGCGCTGCGATGGTCTTCTCGGTTTGTTCGTGGCTTTTGAAGGGCAGGTAGGCTGCCCGCATGACGAATCCGTAGGCTTCCCCGATCCTGGGCTCAGGGACGAACCACTGGAAATCCCAGGCCGGATTCGTCTTGCCACCCCCGGTGGGAGATTGTGCAAACCAGATGCGGTCCCGCTGGCGGAAGATCTGTGCGAAGGCCATACCGTGGCTCACGCCGTAATACCACGGCTCGGTGTAGAGGTAACTCGAGGGGTGATTCACGAGAGTGAGCGGAAAGTCGGGGTCGACCTTGGGGAGGGTTGGCGCGTGTGAGGGGCCGTGACTACTGTCTGTCCCATGCGAGGGCGTGATTCCCTCGATCCGGCGGCCCTTGCCGGTCTCCGCCCGGCCCCGTCCCCGGAAGTGGATCGACTTGCGCTCCGGCCTGTCGATGTAGCTTGCCCAGAAGAGTCCGAGATAGCCATTGCGATAGCCACCAGCACGCGGGATGCATTCGAAGGTGTACTCGATGACACCGTCTTCGAGGAGGTGGTAGCGCCCGCAGCTCTCCAACTTCCAGTTCCCGGTCGGCGCTTGGTAGAGTTCCACGGTGTACTCGTCAACGATGCGCAACTGCATGGGGAATCGGCGCGGCTCGAACTTCTCGCGGAGGCCTGCAGTGGTCCCGTCATGAATGTGTTCAAAATTGAGGCCGGCGTAAGGAGGAACAAAGAGGTTGGCTGGCCGTTTTTCATGGCCCAGGGAGGCGACCCCGCTGTAGCCGGCGCGGTGACCGGGCAAGGCGGGGACATCCACCGCGGCGTTGTCCACGATGATTGCGGTCACCCCACCGCGCTTGAGAACGGCGTGGTGATCCTCGGCGACCTCGTAGCGCACCTTGGAATTCGTGAGACTGGTCACCCTCGGAGCGGAGAGCGGATGTTCCGCACCAAGCGTGGCGGTTGTCAGCAGGAGTCCCGAGAGCGTGAATGCGGCCGACCTGGTCATCGTTCTCCCATCATGCCGCTTTTGAGCAACTTGTCGAACGACTCCGCCACGTGCTCGCCCTGGTTGTCATAGCCGGGGTAGGATCCGCCCCCGGTCAGGTGATACTTGCGCGCCACGCCCGGGCCGAACCCAAGATTGCGGATCTTCAAGTCGCGCAGCTTGTCCTCGAGGCGGACCCCCACTGCAGAATCGAAGAGGGCACAATCGTTGATCGTGATTCTCGCATCGCCCCGGCCGGTGGGACCCCGCAGGCGGAAGCACAGTTCGTTGTCGCGGAAGAGACAGTTCTCAATGCGTGCCTCGACGTGCTCCTTGAGGTTGAGAGCTGCCATGTTGCTGACCTGGCCGGGCTGCTTCCATCCCTGGAAGAGGCAGTTGCGGATGACGAGCTGGCAGCGGGGATCCTCGGGCGGAGTCTTGCAGTCAATACCGTTCTCACCGGGGCGTTCGCCCTTCCTGAAGCCTGCGGCGTCGGCGGGGAGGGGCCCGGTCCAGAAGGTGCAATTCTCGATGAGAACCTTGCCGGAGCTCTTGCGGTCGGGGTCGAACTGCACCGCGTCGCCCGAAACATAGAAGATTTCGCAGTTGCGGATCGTGACGTTGTTCCAGCGTCCCGTGATCCCGTGGGCATCGTGTTGCCTGGCGAAGGTCGAGTGAAGAAGGTGGTGGATACGGCAGTTCTCGATCGTGATGTCCCTTCCGAAGACCCCGATGCCGTTCCCGGTGGCGTTGCGAATCTCGCAGTTGCGCACGGTAACCATGTCCGCGGTGATCTTGACCCGGTTCCCTCCCGCCCAGTTGCTGTCGACGAGGAAGTTCTGGTAGAGTCCAGGTTTTGTGATGAGGAGTCGCGTGACCTTTTTGGGGCTGTCCCCACAGCCAATTTTTCCGTTCACGCCGATCGCGTTTTGACCGGTGCAGGGAGTGTGAATGGCGAGACAGAAGACCGTTGCGGCGAGGAGGAAAGGGGAGCGGTTCATGGCCGGCGCACGGAGGGGCAATGAGAGCTCCGAGAGTGAGGGCTACGTCGGTCCTTCATGCAATCTTAGCGAGGAATGAGCCGTGCCTCGCCAAGGTCGCGATCCTCGTATACGACTTGCGGGGATGAGTTGGTATGAGCATGGGGTTGTTCGGCAGCAGTGGGTCTTGATGCTCCTGATCGGGGTGATGTGCGCAATCTTTGCGGTGGAGTTTGTCGTCAATCCGATGATCACCAATCCCTTCATGGCGGTTCCAAATGAGGTGACGGACAGTTGGGAGAGCGTGCGAAATGGCAGTGGGGAACTCTCAGACTATGCGACCTTCGGAACGCTCCTGAGTTGTGCCTTCTTGCACGCGGACGCTTCCCACCTCGTCTTCAACATGCTCTTTCTCTGGCTCTTTGCAGCCCTCGTCGTCGAGCTTCTGGGCAGCGTCTGGATGTTGGTCATTTTCGTCGTCACGGCGGTCGCGGGCTCCTTGTGCCACGTGCTCTTCAATCCCTACGAGCCGAACCCGATGGTGGGTGCTTCCGGGGCTGTGATGGGATTTGAGGGTGCTTATCTCGCCATGGCGGTCCGATGGAAACTTCCGGAGCCCCATATCTTTCCCATCGCGCGTCCCATCCCACCTGCCAATCTTGTGGCCCTGGCGGTGATCGGGGTGGGCATGGATTGGTCCGCGATCATGAGCCACTCTGAATCCAATGTCGCCTACGGTGCCCACCTGGGGGGCTTTATTTCAGGACTCTTCCTGACTTCCTTCCTGGCACGGAAGCCGAGACTGGCGCAGGTGAGATGAGATTCGGCATCGGGTGTTCAGTATCCAGTGATCAGAGTTTCACAAGGCGATGGAGTCTGCCCGTCGGTGATCGGTTCTTGTCAGGGCGGGCCAGGCTCCGGAAGATAGTCCCGTGTTGAGGGCTGCAACTCTGAAGGTGTTCTGCGCGGTCCTGCTCGCGATGGTTCTCTTGGGATGTGCGGGCTCGTCCTTCCCAGGGTTGGCGGGCAAGGAAGCGCGTCTCGAGGCAGTTCCCCCTCTTCCGGAGGGGTTCGTGGCCCTCCCCTCAGAATCCACCGGATTCCGCTCCGCAAGAATCTCGACCCCCACCGGGCCCTGGGTGGTGGTCTTCAACGACGCGATTACCAAGATCGAAACGTCGCCTTACGTGATCACAAGGTTGGCACCCGAATGGTATCCTGAAGAGGGCGGAGCGCAGGCGGCTCTCTGCCGGGGATATCAGCGCGGGGTCACTACCCTCGTACGGATGGTGGGGTCGAGCGAGATGGTGACCGAAGAGACGTGGATCTTCTTCGAAAACAGAAAACTGCGGGAAGTGATGATGTATTCCATTCCGGGCCCAGGTCTTGATCCAGACACTCCCCCGCATCACATTCCTTACGCGGAGCGAGTGAAGCGGCAGGTGTTTTAGGGCG
>JAYGGC010000064.1:0-9674 GCA_046581525.1 Roseibacillus sp.
CCAGGGCCTGTTTCATCCGCTCGCTCATCGACCAGCCCGCGATCTCGCGAGTACGAATCCAAACACAGCCAGCCCTCGAGTGTCCAGATTCTTAGAATCACCGCCTTCAGCCTCTCTCCTCCCTGATCGGTCGGCGGCCTCAGTGGCTTGTCCACCAGCCACTTCGGCCCCTTGATGTTCTGGCACGAGTCGTCCGTCCCCTTGTGAATGTTGAGCGAGAAGTCGCGACGGAACTTGCCTGGCGACCTCGACTTTCGTAGTGGTTTACGGCGGGACGCGGTCTGGCTAGAATCAGCAGGCACGGCATCGACTTCTCATCAGCGTTCAGTCGGTGTCAGGCTTCCGCTCGCTGCAATCAGGCGAAGGCCATTTCCATGACGCCCTCGACTCGAAATTCGAAAAGGCGTCAACAGGGGCCGAACAGGAAATGCGCTGGCACGCGATGAGCCGACTGAAACGCCATAAAGGAAGACTCTGCATCCGTAGCTCAATTGGATAGAGCATCGGTCTTCGGAACCGAGGGTTGGGGGTTCGAGTCCCTCCTGTCCTGCCCCTCAAACCTCTTAGAATCAGCGAGAATGTTTAGGAAATTTTCAACCTTCGTGGGTGAAGTAAAAGGTGAGCTCCGCAAGGCCTCGTGGCCCTGGGATCCCGATCCCAAGGTCAAGGGCTTCAAGAAGTACAAGGAGCTCATTGATTCAACGGTGGTCATCATCGTGGCGATGATCCTCCTCGCCGCCTACGTCGGTCTTTGGGACCTGATCCACCGGGAAGTGGTGGATCTCCTGACCAAACTCGGGCGCTGATCGAAGCCAAACGAAGGCCAATTCTCATGCCGACCATCCCTCCAGCAAGCCAGCAGTGGTATGTGGTCCACGTTCTCTCCGGACAGGAGCAGAAGGTGGCCAAGCGAATTCGTGCGTTGACCGATCGGGAGGAACTCAAGGACAAGATCTTTGAGGTCCTCGTGCCAACCGAGATGGTCTCCGAGATTCGTCGCGGAAAGAAGACGGAGACCAAGCGCAAGTTCTACCCCGGCTACATCATCGTGAACATGGCCCTCCTCACCGAGGACAACGGCCTGGTCGAAGAGATCTGGTATTTCATCAAGGAGATGGATGGCGTGATCGGTTTTGCGGGCACCAAGAACCGCCCGATCCCGATGCGGCAACGCGAGGTGGACAGCATGCTTGCGCAGATCAAGGAGCGCGAAGATTCCGTGCGCCCCGCCATCAGTTTCGAAGTTGGCGACACCGTGAAGGTGGCCGACGGTCCCTTCGAGAGCCAGAACGGCATCGTCGAGGAGATCGACGAAGAGAAGGGCAAGCTGCGCGTGGCAGTCACCATCTTTGGCCGCTCCACCCCGGTTGAGCTCGAATTTTGGCAGGTCGAACGGGCCTGAGCCGGAAGCAGTTTTCCCCCACCCCTCACAACTCACTCATCATGGCAAAAGAAGTCAAAGGCACCCTCAAGCTCCAGATCCTCGCCGGACAGGCGAACCCCTCGCCTCCGGTTGGTCCTGCCCTCGGTCAGGCCGGCGTGAACATCATGCAGTTCTGCAAGGATTTCAACGCCGCGACCCAGAAGCAGGCCGGCGATCTCCTTCCGACCATCATCACGGTCTACAAGGACGCCTCGTTTTCCTTCGTGACCAAGCAGCCGCCCGCCGCGGTCCTGCTCAAGAAGGCGGCCAACATCGCCTCTGGGTCCGGTGAACCGAACAAGGAAAAGGTCGGCTCGATCACCAAGGCCAAGCTCATGGAGGTCGTTAAGATCAAGATGATTGACCTCAACACCAATGACCCGGAGCAGGCCGCCAAGATCCTGGCCGGCACGGCCAGGCAGATGGGCCTCGAGATCGAGGGAATGTGATCGGAGATCAGAGGTCACGGCACGGAAAGAGAATTCAGAAGCAAGATGACATGGCCCGTCGAAGGGCCGCACAACCGCAGGAGGGTCCCGCCGCAAATGGGATCCACTCGCACTGCAACCAATACAATGGCAACCAAACGAAGTAAACGATACCAGAAGGCCGCGGAGCAGGTCGAAGACCGCCCGTATTCCCTCGATGATGCGGTGGGGACCCTCAAGAAGTTCCCCGCCCCGAAATTTGATCCAACCGTCACGCTGTCCTTCCGCCTCGGGGTGGATCCCAAGAAGAGCGACCAGATGGTGCGAGGCAGTGTCTCGCTGCCGCACGGAACCGGAAAGAATGTGCGCGTGGCCGTTTTTGCCCAGGGTGATGCTGCCAAAGCGGCGGCTGAGGCGGGAGCGGATTTCGTCGGCTATGAAGATCTCATCAAGAAAGTGCAGGGGGGCTTCACCGATTTCGATTCCGCGATCGCTACTCCGGATGCGATGGGGGAGGTGCGCAAGATTGCCCGCGTGCTCGGACCGCGTGGCCTGATGCCCAATCCGAAGACGGGCACGGTGACCGAAGATACCGCCGCGGCGGTGCTGGCCGCCAAGGCCGGCAAGGTCGACTACAAACTCGACAAGAACGGCAACATCTCGGCCGCGATCGGCAAGGTCTCCTTCAGCGAAGATAAACTCCTCGAGAACGCGAACTCCCTGATCGACAGCGTCTCCAAAGCCAAGCCGCCCTCAGCCAAGGGCAACTTCATCCAGAGCATCACCCTCGCGGCATCGATGTGCCCGGGTCTGCGCCTCGAAAACAGCGTTCACGCTCACCCCGAATAACCCATGAATCTGGATAAGAAAATCATCGTCGACGAGTTGCTCGTCCGCATCAATGCCTCGCCGTTCATGTTGGTGGTTGATTACACCGGAATGAGCGTGCTGCATTTCAGCGAGCTCCGGAGCCGGTTGCAGGAGGGCGGGGCCGAGTGCCACGTTGCCAAGAACAGTCACATGAAGCGCGTCCTCGAGGCCGCGGGCCTCCCCGGGATGGACGAAGCGCTCTCTGGGCAGACTGCTTTCATCACCGGAGAACAGGATGTCTGCGGTGCCGCCAAGGCGGTGAAGACCTTCGCCAAGGAGTTTCAACGTCCCACCTTCAAGGCGGGTCTGCTCGATGGAGAGATCCTCGACGAATCCCAGGTAAAGGCTCTCGCCGACCTCCCACCGCGCGACGTGCTCCTTGCTACCCTGCTCAACGTGATCAACCTGCCGGCGACCATGCTGGCCCGGGTCATCAACGAGCCTGGCACCTCGCTGGCCCGCGTAGTCAAGGCCAGACATGAAGGCGAAGAATAAGAAGAGAATTTGAATGGATAGCCAAAGACGCTTCGGCGGCGGCGGCTTGTAAACACAGATGGTTCCTCGTCGGATCGCCGGCTGGCGGTCTGAAACGACACGGAGCTCCGTAAACGACGACACCGAAAGACAAATACAATGGCTGATATCAACACAATCGCAGAAGAACTCGGCAAGCTTACCGTTCTGGAAGCTTCCGAACTCGTAAAGAAACTTGAAGACGAGTGGGGCGTGAGCGCCGCCGCTCCCGCTGCCATGATGGCCGCTGCACCCGCAGAGGCTGAGGCGGCAGAAGAGAAAACCAGCTTCGACGTCTTTCTTGAGAGCATCGGAGGCCAGAAGATCGCTGTCATTAAGGCTGTGCGCGAAGTTGCCAGTGGCCTCGGTCTTGCCGACGCCAAGAAGCTCGTCGAGAGCGCCCCGGTCAACGTGCTTGAAGGGGTGAGCAAGGACGACGCCGAAGCGGCCAAGGCCAAGCTTACCGAAGCAGGCGCCACGATCGAACTCAAGTAACCGGCTTTTCCCGGCCGGGGTTCACCCCCCCGGCCGGACGGCCTGGTTCGACTTCAGTTTTTGTCACTCACCACGGACAAGGCCTGAAGTCGGAGCAGCCGCCCCGAACCAATCGACATAGGGGATCATTCCCCGCCCTGAGATCCCGCAAACCGCCTGCCCAAGGGTAAGGCGCCAACCCCACTAACCGAGAGAGACACTATGGCTGAACGCCGGTACTTCGGAAACATCGAAGAAGTAATTGAGCCGCCTAACCTCATTGAGGTTCAGAGCAAATCCTATGAAGACTTTCTGCAGAAGCACATCGCGCCTTCGCAGCGGACCGAGACCGGTCTGCAGGCCGTCTTCAAGGAAGTATTCCCCATCACCAGCTACGACGAGACGATCGAGCTGGATTTCATCTCCTATGACATCGAGGACCCGAAGATTACCTCCCTCGATGCCCTTCGATCAGGCGAAACCTTCAGCGCCGCCCTCTATGTGACCTTCAAATTGAAGGACGAGACGGGCACCAAGAAGGAGCGCGTTTACATGGGCGAGCTTCCCATGATGACGCGTCGCGGCACTTTTGTGATCAACGGTGCTGAGCGTGTCATCGTCTCGCAGCTTCACCGCTCGCCGGGAATCTGCTTCGAAAAGTCGATCCACCTGAACGGCAAGACCCTGCACTCCTTCCGGATCATCCCGGACCGGGGTTCGTGGCTGGAGGTGCAGTTCGACACCAACGACCTGCTCTACGTCTATCTCGACCGCCGTCGTCGTCGCCGCAAGTTCCTTGCCACCACCTTCCTGCGCGCTCTCGGCTACCCGACCGAGCGCGATTTGATCAGCCAGTTCTACAAGATCAAGAAGCAGAAGCTCAGCGAGTCGATGGACGAGGAAGAGCTCAGTCCGATGGTGCTCTTCGAGGACCTCAAGGACGGCGACCTGGTGGTCGCGCGCGCCTATGATCCGCTCACGATCGGGGTGGTGCGCCAGCTCCTGGCCCTCAAGATCAAGACGATCGAAGTGATTGATTCCCGCGACGACGAAGTTCTTCTCAAGTCGCTGCGCAAGGACCCCGCATATGACGAAGAAAGCGCCCTCAAGGACATTTACAAGAAGCTCCGTCCAGGCGATCCCCCGACCGCCTCCAATGCGCGGGCGCTTCTCAAGCGCCTCTTCTTCGACCCGAAGAAGTACGACCTCACCCGGGTGGGACGCTACAAGATCAACCAGAAGCTCCAGATCAACATCGATTCCACCCAGCGCATCATGGTGCCGGAGGATTTTCTCGCCGCGGTGAAGTACCTCCTCCGCCTCAAGAAGGGCGAGGGCGTGATTGATGACATCGACCACCTTGGCAGCCGCCGGGTGCGGGCAGTGGGTGAATTGCTCGCCAACCAGTGCCGCGTCGGCCTGGCCCGGACTGAGCGCCTGGTCAAGGAGCGCATGACTCTCTTTGATGTGAACATCGAAGGCATGACGCCGCAGAAGCTCATCAACCCGAAGGCCCTCAGCGCGGTGGTGCGCGACTTCTTCGGCCGGAGCCAGCTCAGCCAGTTCATGGACCAGACCAATCCGCTGGCGGAGTTGACGCACAAGCGTCGTCTCTCGGCCCTCGGACCGGGCGGCCTGAACCGGGATCGCGCCGGCTTCGAGGTGCGCGACGTGCATCCGTCCCACTACGGACGGATCTGCCCGATTGAGACTCCGGAAGGACCCAACATTGGACTGATCAACTCAATGTGCACCTACGCGCGCATCAACGAGTTTGGATTCATCGAGACGCCCTACCGCAAGGTGAAAAAGGGGAAGGTCTCCAACCAGATCGAGTACGTTACTGCGGACCAGGAAGAGACCTTCATCATCGCGCAGGCCAACAATCCGATCGGAAAAGATGGAAAATTCATCAACGCACGGGTCACTGCTCGTGAGCGTGGAGAGTTCCTCGAGATGGATCCCGAGAAGGTCCACTACATGGACGTCTCACCGAAGCAGCTTGTTTCGGTGGCAGCCGGGTTGATCCCGTTCCTCGAGCACGATGACGCCAATCGCGCGCTCATGGGATCGAACATGCAGCGCCAGGGGGTGCCGCTCCTCGTGTCGGAGGCACCCTACGTGGGCACCGGCTTGGAAGAGAAGGCGGCCCGCGACTCCCGCGCCGTGATTGTGGCGGAAGCCGACGGCATCGTGGCGGCAGCCACTGCTGAGTTCATCGTCACGACCAAGGACGGCGAGCTCCCGGTTTCCGATGAGCGATTCCTGAGTGACCCGGAGTCGGTGAAGACCAAGGCCGACAAGGGGATCTTCGTCTACCCGCTGCGGAAGTTCATGCGCTCCAATGCCGGGACCTGCATCAACCAGAAGACGTTGATCAAGTCTGGCGACAAGATCAAGAATGGCCAGATCCTCGCGGACGGACCGAACACCGAGAACGGCGAACTCGCGCTCGGCCGGAATGTCCTGGTGGCGTTCATGCCGTGGAACGGTTACAACTTCGAGGATGCCATCGTTATCTCGGAGCGCATGGTCAAGGAGGACGTCTACACCTCGATTCACATCAGTGAGTTCGAAGTGGCGGCCCGGGACACCAAGCTGGGACCCGAAGAAATCACGAGGGACATCCCCAATGTCGGGGAAGAGGCCCTCAAGAATCTCGACCACGACGGCATTGTGCGCATTGGGGCCGAGGTGGGGCCCGGTGACATCCTGGTCGGCAAGATCACGCCCAAGAGCGAAACGGAACTCGCTCCGGAAGAACGGCTCCTGCGCGCGATCTTCGGTGAGAAGGCGGCGGACGTGAAGGACACTTCCCTGCGCGTCCCTTCCGGTTGCACCGGCATTGTGCAGGACATTCGAATCTCGACCCACGGCATCGCGCGGCGGAAGGCGGAGGAAGTCAACCCCGCCGAGATGAAGAAGCAGCTCAAGAAGATCAACGACGAGTACAAGAAGAAGAAGGATCAGCTCACGGACCAATTGACCGAGAAGCTTTCCGACATTCTTCTCGGGGAGAAGATCCCGCTCGACGTGGTGAACGCGCAGAGCGGCGAGATCATCATCCCCGCCAACCGCAAGATCACCAAGACGCTGCTGCGCAAGCTGGCCGCGGTCTACGATCACATCGAGATCGATCCGAGCCCGATTCGGAACAAGATCCTTGAAATCATCTCGGCGTTCGAAGGCCGCTTCGGCGAACTCGATTCCGATCGGGAGCGCCGCCTCGACCAGATCGAGAGCGGTGACGAGATCGACCCCGGGGTGATCAAGGAAGTGAAGGTCTTTGTGAGCGCCAAGCGGAAGCTCTCGGTCGGTGACAAGATGGCCGGACGCCACGGAAACAAGGGTGTGGTGGCAGTGATCGTTCCCGAGATGGACATGCCTTATCTCGCTGACGGCACGCCGGTCGACATCTGCCTCAACCCGCTCGGGGTGCCCTCGCGCATGAACGTGGGACAGGTCCTCGAGACCCACCTCGGAGTGGCTGCCAAGGCCCTCGGCTTCACGGTTGCGACCCCGATTTTCGACGGGATCTCCGAAGCGAAGATCTGGGAATACATGACGGAAGCCAAGAAGGTCGAGGGCTTCACTTGGATCGGCGACGGAAAGGACGGCACAATCGGCGGCAAGAGTACGCTCTACGACGGCCGGACCGGCGAAGCCTTCCACAACCCTGTGGTGGTCGGACAGATCTACATGCTGAAGCTTGGCCACCTGGTGGCCGACAAGATTCACGCCCGCGCGGTGGGACCATACAGCCTCGTTACCCAGCAGCCGTTGGGCGGCAAGGCCCAGTATGGCGGACAGCGCTTCGGGGAGATGGAGGTGTGGGCCCTTGAGGCCTACGGTGCGGCTTACACGCTGCAGGAACTCCTCACCGTGAAGTCCGACGACGTGCAGGGGCGGACGCGGATCTACGAGGCGATCGTGAAAGGCGACAACTCGTTGGAAGCCGGCACGCCGGAATCCTTCAACGTTCTGATCAAGGAAATGCAATCCCTCGGACTCGATGTGCGGCCTGGCCGCCGCGGTGCCGTGGCGGGTGATGGCGGCGACTTCGATCTCGACGACCTCATCGTCTAACCCCGGAATCCCGAACCGAAATTCTGACCAATTTACGAAATTATGAGTGTTGAAACCAACTTGCGCGAACTTTACGGAGTCGACGAAAAGCCGGAAGCCTTCGACCAGGTGTCCATCACGGTCGCTTCGCCTGAAATCATCCGGACCTGGAGCCGCGGCGAAGTCAAGAACCCGGAAACCATCAACTACCGGACCTTCAAGCCCGAGAAGGGCGGACTCTTCTGCGAGCGGATCTTTGGTCCGACCCGCGACTGGGAGTGTGCCTGCGGAAAGTACAAGCGCATCAAGCACAAGGGAGTGATCTGCGACCGTTGCGGCGTGGAAGTCACCCTCTCCCGCGTGCGCCGTGAACGCATGGGCCACATCGAACTGGCCGTGCCCGTTACCCACATCTGGTTCTACAAGTGCATGCCCAGTCGCATCGGCCTCATGCTCGACATGAGTGCCCGCCACCTTGAGCGCGTGATCTACTACGAGGACTACATGGTGACCGATCCCGGCAAGACGGCCCTCCATCGAGGACAGCTCTTGACCGAAAGTGAGCTCCGCGATGCGGAAGAGGACTACGGTGAAGATGCCTTCCGGGCCGGGATGGGAGCAGATGCGATCCGCGATCTGCTCAGCCAGTGCAAGCTCGACGAGATTCTGGTGGAGCTTGAGGAAGCGATGGAAAACACCCGCTCGAAGCAGACCCGCAAGAAGCTCGCCAAGCGGCTCAAGCTGGCGCAGGGCTTCAGGGGGTCCTCGACTCGCCCGGAGTGGATGATCATGACGGTCCTTCCTGTCATTCCACCGGATCTCCGTCCGCTGGTCCCGCTGGAAGGTGGGCGCTTCGCGACCTCCGACCTGAACGATCTGTATCGCCGGGTGATCAACCGGAACAACCGCCTCAAGAACCTCCTGCAACTCAAGACGCCGGAAGTCATCATCCGAAACGAGAAGCGCATGCTGCAGGAAGCGGTGGACGCCCTCTTCGACAACGGCCGCCACGGCCGCGCGGTGACCGGAGCGGGAAACCGTCCGCTCAAGTCGCTCTCCGACATGCTGAAAGGCAAGGGCGGTCGTTTTCGCCAGAACCTTCTCGGCAAGCGAGTAGATTACTCTGGTCGTTCCGTGATCGTGATTGGACCGGAGCTCAAGCTGCACCAGTGTGGTCTTCCCAAGAAGATGGCTCTCGCCCTCTTTGAGCCGTTCATCATCCGTCGTCTCAAGGAGCTTGGCTACTGCCACACCGTGCGCTCCGCCAAGAAGATGATCGATCGCAAGACGACCGAAGTGTGGGACATCCTGGAAGAGGTCACGCACGGACATCCCGTCATGCTGAACCGGGCTCCCACCCTGCACCGGCTTTCGATCCAGGCCTTCGAACCGGTCCTCATTGAGGGGTCCGCGATTCGCCTGCACCCGCTGACGTGCACCGCCTACAATGCGGATTTCGACGGTGATCAGATGGCGGTGCACGTTCCGCTTTCGGTGGAAGCCCAGATGGAAGCACGGCAGTTGATGCTGGCTCCCAACAATATCTTCTCGCCTGCGAGTGGCCGGCCCATCACCACTCCTACGCAGGACATCATTCTCGGGATCTACTACCTCACCTACACGCGACCGAACTCGCGTCCCGGTGATGAAGATCCGATTCCTCTCTTCGAGAATCCGACCGAGGTCGAGTATGCCTTGGCCTCGCGCAAGGTGGACTATCACGGTTGGATCCGGGTGCGTAACCCGGACTACGGGAAGGAGACCATCTTCGGGGAGAAAGACCGCAAGATGCTCCTGACCTCGCCTGGTCGAGTGCGTTTCAATGAGATCTGGCCGGACGGGCTGGGCTTCATCAACCGGACGATTGGGAAGAAGCAAATCGGCGACATCATCTGGCGTTG
>JAYGGC010000118.1:0-8236 GCA_046581525.1 Roseibacillus sp.
GCCGCGCAGGTCTCCGGTGGCGCCATTCTGTTGTCCCACCAGCCACTCGATCCCGCGCTTGACGGTGTCCTGGTATTTGCACTCCTCGTCGTGCACCTCCCCCCGACCATAAAAGGCCAGCAGCGCGAAAGCGGTCGCGGCCTGGTCGTGTCCACCCTGGCCCCCGGACTTGCGAATGTCCCAGCGGCCGTCCTCTTCCTGGACGCTCGCGAGGTAGGCCAGGCCCTTGTCGACCGCGCCCTCCGTTTGCGGTGAGCCGCCCAACTTGGCCATCACTTCCGGATCGGCCAGGGCACCCTCGCGCAGAGAGTAGAGCATGCTCAGTTGGCGCTCGATGATGAGATCGAAGGCGGTGTCGCCCGCCGAGTCCGCGGAGTAGAGATCGTAGTTTCCCTTCCGTTCCTCCACGTCCTCCAACATCTCGGCCACCTTTTCCGAGGTGCCTGGGGCCCGGCGCGGCCGATTGGAGGAGAAGTACAAGACCAGGTTGTCGGGCGCAAGGGCCGGATCGATCTCATCGAAGGGGGTGTTGACGCGGCCGGTCAGTGGAAGGGGCCAGGCGTACTCCGCTCCGTCCCACTTCGAGACCCAGATGTCGTAACCGCCGCGTCCTCCCGGGCGGTCGCTGGTAAAGTAGAGCAACGCGCCGTCCCCACTGAGCGACGGGGAAACCTCGTGGAAGGCGCTGTTGAGCGCGCGCATCGGGCGGGGAGCTTTCCAATCCGTGCCATCCCACTCGCGCAGGAAGAGATTCGCGTTTCCGTCTTTCTTGCCCGTGCTGTAGACCATGCGCGCTCCATTCGAGGAGATGACCGGTGTCGCGACATCGTCCGTGCTCGCAAATCCGCTTGCCGCGGGTTCGGCCTTCTCCCAGAGCACGAAGCCAAGATCAACATCGCGCGCGCGTTGCTCGAAGGCGACCTGGTCGGTATAGGTATACCACCGATCCGGTCGGAGATAAACGAGCGCCCAGATCAGGAAGCAAACCACGATTGCGATGGCGCTCCAAAGATAGACGCGGAAGCGCTGCTTGCGGGTCATCCCGAGGATGACCCGATCGTCGTTCTCGTCTCCGGAACTCGCTGTCGCCTGGTTGCTCATGTTTGTCGGGTTCTACCTCTCGGTGCGCACCGCGATGTTCGCCTTGGACACACCCACGTGCCGGCAGATCGACATCACATTGGCGAGGTAGAGGTGCTTGGAATCCTGGTCGCAGCGAATGAGAACCTTCAGTTCCGGCTTCTTCACGACCTCGGCATCCATCCACTTTGACAAATCCTCCTCCGTGACTTGCTGTCCCATCACCACGTAGGCTCCATTCTCACGAATGTTGATCTTGATCAGGTTTCCCGCGGTCTGGGTAAGCGACTGGTTGCGCGCTTCCACCGGCAGGTTCACGAGGTGATCGACTTCCTCTTCCTTGAAGGTCGTGGTGACCAGGAAGAAGATGATGAGGATGAACATCACGTCGATCAGGCTCGAGATGTTGATCAACTCGCCGCTGTCGCTTTCGCTTGTTCGAATTCGCATGTCTTAAACCTCCGCGGTGGTGAGATCGCCATAAGAACCCGGGTCGGGGCCGGAATCCGGGTTGGAAAGACGCGCATGCCCGGCGATGAATGCAGTGCCCACCTCGTCGATGTGATCTACCAAGCCGTCCACCCGTGTGAGAAGGTACTGGTAGAGCAGCATGACCGGGATCGCGAGGGTGAGACCGGCTGCGGTGGTCACCAGGGCCTCGTAAATTCCTGTCGCGAGGTCCGAGGTCTTGGCAGCTCCCCCGCTCGAAGAGGTGCGCTGGAAGGCGTCGATCATTCCGTAAACGGTACCGAGGAGGCCAAGGAGCGGGCTCACTGCCGCGATGATGGAAAGTCCTCGCAGACTGCGTTTCATCTTGTCGGCCTCGCGAATGCCGGCATCCTCAATCGCCTTGGCCACGGCCTGGTAGCCGGAGGTCCGCCACTGGATTCCGGCCTTGAAGACGTGTCCGGCGGCTCCCGCGCTTTTGTCGCAGAACTCTTCGGCAGTTCGTCCGGAGGGATCTGAGTCCCACGCTTCGCCCAATCCACTCAGGAAGCCATTGGGGAGGATTTTTTCGCGGCGTAGCGAGATGAATCGTTCGAGGGCAAGGGCGAGTGCGATCACGGAAGCGATTCCAAGAGGGATCATGATGGGGCCACCCTTCTTGATCATGGTGAACATCGTTTCCTTCTCGACTCCGGCATCGGCGCCTGCCTCGGCCGCCATCACGCTGGCGGTCAGCGCCACGAAAAAGGTTAAGGTGGTGCAGAAGACCAGCTTCCAACGGTGGGATGAGGTGTAGTTCGTCATGTGAGCGTTCATGTGGTGTGGTGAGTTAAAATGGTTACTGGCTGCGAAGTTGGTCAAGATACTGGCGCGCAACCACTGCGGCCTTCTCCTTGGGATAGCGGAGGATGACGTCCTTGAAGCGTTGGATCGCTTCGACTCTCTTGTCCTGCGCGAGCAGCACGCGGGCGATCTCGAGGATCCCCTTGGCCTGCCAGTTCGGGTACTTCTTGTAGTGGATCTCGACGTTGAGGAATTCGGACACCGCATGCTCGTACTTCTGGGTGTTGAAGTAGCATTCGCCGGTCTGGAATCGGGCGCGCACGGTCCAAAGGTCGATGTCCGCCTTCGGATCGAGAAGCTTGGCGTACTCGCGGATTGCAGCCTTCGGATCGTCCCCGTTTTCCATCGACCACGCCAAGCCGAACTGTGCATTGCGGGTCCACTTGCTTTCCTTGAAGCGGCCGAGAAACTCGGTATACGTTTTCCGCGCCATCTTGAAATCGCCGGTCGTGGATTGCGTCTCGGCGAGGCGCATCATCATGGATTCAGCGAGGACGGCCTTGAGGCCGCCGATCTTCATCCCGGCTGCGTAGTGCTCCCGGGCGGGGACCGTCTCCTTCAACCTGAGCCGCGACTCGCCGGCTTGGAAATACATGGAGCCGCGCAGCTTTGATTTCGGGTAGTCGTTCAAGAGTTGTTCGAATTGCCCGGCGGCAGTCTCGTAGTCTGCCTTGTGGTAGTGAGCACTGGCCAGTTGGTATCGGAGGTCCTCTTTCAGCGCTTCGTCTTTCACGCTTTCCAGGGTCTTGGTCAGACGTTCGATCACCATGTCCTGCGCGCCGCTCGCCAGGTTCAGCTCCGCCAGCTCGCTCTGCACCTTCGCCATCAGCGGGCTCTTGGCGTACTTTTCGAGGAAACGCTCGTAGAGGACCACCGCCTGCGGTTCGCGCTTCTGCTTGCGCTCGCACCACGCCCACTCATAGAGCGCCTGGTCGGCAAACTTTGAGTCGGGCCACGTATCCGCCACCTTCTTCAAGTGGTTGGCGGCCTGGGGCCAGATCTTCTGTCGAGCCAGGGAGAGACCGGCATAGTAGGTGACCCTCTGGATCTTCTTGTGTTCAGGATAGCGCCGCAACATTTCCGGGAAGTGCTTGGCGGCCAGCTCGAACTTCTCTGCGTTCACGTAGGCGAGTCCCTGCTGCAGAGCCGCGTCCGGAGCGAGTTCGTGTTTCGGATCCTTCGCGACCACGCTGAAGTGCAGTGCGGCCGGCTCGTGCTTGTTCTCCGTCGAGTCGACCCAGCCCAGGAAGTAGTGCACCCGCGGCCGTTGTGCCGGTGCGCCCTTCTTGAAGGGTTCCTTGTTCAGCGCGTCCTCACTCAGGAATCGCTCCAGTGCCTGGCGCGCGAGCTTCATGTTCTCCTGCTCGTAGGCCAGGCGTCCCTGCTCGGCGAGGGCGAGGGGAAGGTGAGGAGTGGGCTGGCGGTAGAAGCGCACCAGAGTGTCGAGGTGCTCCAGCGCCTCCACCGGTTTTTCCGTTCGGTCGTAGGACACCGCGAGCTGGATGAGGGCGGTGTCGACATTGGGATCGGTGCGGACCTCCTTGTTGTTTTTTCCCTTCGTCTTCACGCGGGTGGCGATGAAGTCCTCCAGCGGTCCCACCGCTTCCTTCCACTTCTCCTGCCGGAAGAAACTGTCGCCCACCAGGAAGGCGAGCTGGGCAAAGAGGGGACCTTCCGGCTTCTTGGCGAGGAGGGGTTGGGCTGCAGCGAGCGATTGATCCCACCGTCCCTGGTGGTGATGAATTTGCGCCACGCGGAAGGCGGCCGCGAGGTTGTGGGGGTGCTCCTTGTGCGCGGCGAGGAACTCCTGGTAGGCCTTGGCCGCGTTCTCGAGCTGGTTCAGCAGGAAGAGGTTCTCTGCGCGCAAAAAGCGTGTATCGCCCGCCAGTTCGTGATCCTTGAACTTGCTGATGAACTCGTTGGTGAGATTCACGCTGGTGTTGTAGTCCTTCAGCTTGTGGTAACAGGTCGCCCGTTGCGCGACTACTTCCGCCACCTGGCCAAAGGTCCCTGCATTGATCTGTCCCAAGGTGTCCGCCGCCTTCTTCCAGTCCGGATTGTTGCGGCTCATCAAGGCGTTCGCGTAGTCGAAGCGCAGGTCGTTGATCACCGGCGTCTTGTTGTACTTTTGCACCGCAGGTTCCAGCGATGCCGCGGCCCGGTCATAATTGGGCTTCCCGGGACGAGAGAAAACCCGTGCGAACCACAGGTTCGCCTTTGCTCCGGTGACACCTTCCACGACGATCAAGGCAGCGAGCCGCTTTTCAGCCTGCGTGAAGTCACCGAGTTCCAGGAAACAGCGCCCGATGTAGAGCTGCGACTGTTTCACTTGTGGGTTCTCCTTTTTCTGGTCTGGAGGGCGGGTCGCCCGTTCCGCCTTGAGATACTCTTCGAACTCCGTCGATGCGGTTTCCCACTTTTTCAGAATGAAGCGCGTGACGCCCAGGCGCCAGTGGCACTCGGCCTTGTCCGCACCCTGCAGCCCCTCCAGCGCCGCAACAAAGGCAGGCTCGGCCTTCTCGTGATTCTTCTCAATCGTGAAGCACTCCCCGAGAAGGTAAGAGGCACGTGTTTTCCAGATCGCATCGGCCGCGAGAGGCTGGACCTTCGCGAGTGAAGCAGAGGCCTCCGCGTATTTCTTCAGTTGGTAGCTCGCAAATCCCTGCTGGTAGAGACCGCGCGCGGTCTGGTTGGGAGCGAGCTTGCCGGCCAACAATTTGGCAGTCCACTTGCGGACCTCGTCCCACTCCGCCTTCCCGAACGAGACGTCACAAATGGCCGCCAGCGCCGAGGCTTTGTAGCTGGGCTCCTGCAAGCGGCCCTCCTCCCGCACGAAGAGCGCCTTCGCTTCGTCCTTCTTCCCGCTGCGCAGGAGACACTGGCCCTGCAACATGGTGATCCGGTCGCGCTTGATCTCTTTGGAGAGATTGCCCTTCGCGAGCAGGGCGGTGAGATGCGGGATGGCCTGTGCGTACTGCTTCTGCGCGTAGAAGCTCAGGGCGAGTCCCTGCCGCGCCATGTCGGCCTTGGCATGGGTGGCATACTTTTGCAGAAACTCCTGAAAGCCTCCGATGGCGGCCGGGTAGAGCTTCCGGTTATAGGCCCCGTTGGCGAGGAAGTAGAGATCGAGGGCGGGATCCTTCCCCTGCGCCTGGCACGGCGTTGCGAAGAGCAACGAAAGGAGGCAACAGGCGCCGGTCAGAGAGGTCGCAAGTCGTTGTCCCGCCATCGCTCCCAGCCTGACTCGCCAAAGACTGGCTGTCATGCTCAATTTGACGCGGGCGGGTGAGGTCGCTAGGTTGTTCACAAGGGCTCGAGGCGATCACTGCTGCAAATCGGCTCCACTGGATACGGGTGACTCTGCCATTCTTATCGAAGGGAAGCATCCCATCGCCTATTACCCCGACCCTTCCGGTGGGAGAGGGCCTGTTGGCGCTCCACGCGACAATTTGGATAGAAGTCGAAAATATCACCTTCGCCTAGGATTCGCGGATCCTGGTGGGCGACGAGGCCGGACTTGAGTCGTTTCCAGAGCGCTTCCCTGATCACGGTATGATCCGGCGCTCCCGGCGAGATTGAGGACGCAGTCGGGGTCTTTCCTGAAATCGTAGAGCTCTTCGTCCGGCCGCTTCCCGAATCAGAGTTCGAAAAATCGGTAGTCGTCGTGACCGGTATCGAGTTTGGTGAGGTAAGCTTGGTCGGTGAGCCGTCGCAGATCTTGTAGCTCTTCCTGGAACCAAGAGGAGCCGGTGCGGGCTGGCGCGGGCCGGAATTGGATGCTCCACTACCCCGTGGCTTACATCGAACAGATTTCGGAAGGAGAGGCGCGGGGGACTTTGCAGAAAATCTACCATGGGGCCCGGACCCGGGCGGGTGGCGTGGCAAATATCATCAAGCTGATGAGCCGGGACGCGCCCGTTCTGCGGGGCTCCATGATGCTCTATGTCAGTCTCATGAAATCGGACAATGCACTCTCCGCCGCGCGTCGCGAGATGTTGGCCGCAGTGGTGAGCAACCTCAACGATTGCTACTACTGAACGCTCTCCCACGCGGCCGAGTTCGGTCGTGAAGCGGCAGACCAGGAAGTCGCGCAGCAGTTGGTCCTTGATTACCGTGAGGCTGGCCTTTCCCCGCAAGACCGCCTTCTCTGTGATTACGCGGTGAAGCTCACCCTGGCGCCCGGCGAGGTGGGCGAAGCAGATATTCTCCTCCTGCGCGCGGCGGGGTTCGACGATGACGCCCTCACCATCGCGGTGCAGGTCATCAGTTACTTCAACTACATCAACCGCATTGCCGATGGTCTGGGCGTCGATCCTGAAGAGTGGATGACCCCGAGCCTGGAGGAGTGGAAGGGGCGAAAGGGGACGGAGTACGAAACTGTCTTTCGCGGCTAGTAGTCCAACAACTCAGAACTGACGAGTATTCCCTGGTGGAATGAAGCACTGGCGGCGGTGACGAACGGTCGAGAATGACTCCATTCACTCCAGTTCGCCATCTTGCCAGTCCACCATTCTCTGGCGGGCCTACCCATCATTTGAGAGTTGTCGAACCACTAGACGGTCTCCACGATCGGGAGGAATTCGTTGGTGCGGACGACGCCCCCGGTGGCCCACCGCAACCGCGCGCCGGATTAGCGCTTCTCCGGCGTCAGTTTCATCTTCACGGTCTCTTCCCCGCGCTGCACCACGATATCGTATTCCTGGCCCGCCTTCGACTTGCGCAAGGCCTTGAAGAGTCCTTCCATGTCCTTGACCTCGGCACCATCGAACTTCTTGAGAACATCTCCCTCGCGCAGGCCGGCCCGGGAGGCGGGGGAATTTGCGGTCACTTGCGCCAGTTTTACTCCACCGCTGTCCGCATCTTCCGGACGCACGCCGATGCGCACCTTGGGAGCTCCCCCCTGGCGACCGCGCGCGACCTTCACGTAGCCCGGCGTTTCGGGATGATTGGCAACTGCGACTGCCAGGGATCTGACGTAGTGGGTCACCTTGTGCAAACCCGCAAAATCGACCAGGTCGATCGTGTCGCGCGGGGTGTGATAATCCTTATGGAGACCCGTGAAGGCGGCCAGGATGGGAACGCCCGCATTGTAGAAGGGAGTTGTGTCGGTTGGGAGGTAGGGACTGGGTGAGCGCTTGAGCTTCAGGTCGGTCGCATCCGACTTTTCGAGGATCTCCGGCCAGGCTTCGCTCGAAGCGATGCCCTGGATGGTGAGCCCTCCCTCGGCGGCCCGTCCCACCATGTCGAGGTTGAGGTAAGCCGCGATTGTCGAATGCAGGTCATCTCCCGCCTTCTCCTTCGCCTTGGTGACGTAGTGGCGCGAGCCGTGCAGCCCGAGTTCTTCTCCGGACCATCCCGCAAAGATGAGGTCGCGCTTCAGGGTGAGTTTCCCGGCCTTCTTTTGATCGGCAAAGAACTGCGCCAATTCCATCATGGCTGCCACGCCCGAGGCGTTGTCGTCGGCACCGAAGTGAATCTCCTTCGCCTCCTCGCCCTTCGCTCTCGATCCGCCGCGATTTCCGTAGCCGAGGTGGTCGATGTGAGCACCGATCACGATGGCCTCCTTGGAAGGAGCCTCTCCGGTCCCCAGTCGCGCGATCACGTTGCGCCCGGCATCACGCCTGGCTGCGATCCCTATCTTCGCAACGATCGAATGGGGAAGGGCAAATCCCTTCCTCGTTTCTTCCGTGCGGTAGGAATCAAAGAGGGTCTTCAGTCCCTCTCGCTCGACCTCTCCAGTGAGCAGCGACGCAGCCAACTGATCGGTGATCGTGATGGCCGGCAGGATTTGGCCCTGTCCGCCCACCATTGCGTTGGGTGGAATGAGCTCGGAAGAAATTGCGGGATTGGTTCCCTTCACATAGAT
>JAYGGC010000198.1:0-37154 GCA_046581525.1 Roseibacillus sp.
CCGTTTCCTCCGCTCCTGAATGAAGGCCTATTTTATTCGGCGCTTGCTGCTTGTTCCGCTGACGCTGTTGGGAATTACCTTGCTGGTCTTCATGTTGATCCGGCTCGCGCCGGGCGGTCCGGTCCAGCGCGATTTGCGGCAGATGATGGGCGCGGGAGTGGGCGAGGGAGGTGGCGGAGCCGGGATACGGGAGTCCGAAGGGATGGCGATCACCCCCTCCCAGTTGTTCGAAATCGAGGAAAAACATCAGCGCGACAAGGGTGTGATTCGTTCCTACCTCGAGTGGCTGGGCGTCCTTCCGCGCGATGTGATCCGGCTGGCCAAGAGTTTCGAGAAGGAGGAGGACAAGCTTGCCATTCGAGTCCCCGGCTTGTCCAAGAGCATCGAGGTGGTGAAAGACGGCGAGAAGGGACTCAGGATCGAGAACGAGTCCGGGGTGGACCTCACGGGATGGAAGGTGCGCCTGGTGGGAGTGGATGAACTCAAGAGGAGGTGGGAGAGGAAGACCAAGGGCATGAAGGAGCCCGAGGATCTCCAGCCGCGGGTGGTGCTGTATAAGTCCGGGTTCGAGGGATTGCTGCAGGGAAGTCTCGGGCGATCGGAAAAATATGGCGATCCGGTCTGGACCCTCGTCCGGCAGCGCATTCCAATCTCGCTCTTTTTCGGTCTGAGTTCGATGTTCCTGATTTACGGGATTTGTCTGCCCCTCGGGATTGTGAAGGCGATCAAGCATCGGACCTGGCTCGACAACCTGTCCTCCGTCATTGTCTTCGCAGGCTATGCGATTCCGGGCTACGTCCTGGGGTCGTTCCTGATTGTGTTCCTGGGGGCCCGCCTGGACTGGTTCCCGATCCAGGGATTCGTGTCGGAAAACTTCGGCGAACTCGGTCCGGGAGCGAAGATATTCGACCTCCTCCATCACGCCGCCATGCCGCTGGCGTGCTATGTGGTGGGCAGTTTCGCTTTCATGACCTTCATGATGAAGAACAATCTCATGGACAACCTCGCCGCGGATTATGTGCGCACCGCGACGGCGAAGGGCGTGTCCTATCGTTCTGCGGTCTTCCGACATGCCTTCCGCAACTCGATCATTCCGATCGCCACCACCGTCGGGCAGAACATCACCTTGATTGTGGGGGGGAGTTTTCTCATCGAGAAGATTTTTGACATCAATGGCTTCGGCCTGTTGCAGTTCAATGCCGTTCTCGAGAAGGACGAGCGGGTTGTCCTGGGGGTCCTGACCATTTCGGCGGCCCTCATGTTGTTGGGGAACATCCTCTCTGACCTGTGTGTGGCGCTGGTCGATCCGAGAATTCGATTCAAGTAGCACCGTGTATCGTAACCTGGGTATATTTCTTGTTTTGGTGGGCGTGGGCTCGGTGGCGGCCCATCACGCCGGCTTGGCCCTGCCGTCGCTGCACTGGTTCTTCGGTTTCGAATCGAAGGACGCGGAACTGGTGGATGCCTCGTGGTGGAAGAAGAACCAAGCCCTGGTGGTGGGATATGTTCTCAGCGGGTTGGTGGTACTGGGCGGAGTGCTCTCGCTCCTGAAGAGCGGGCGCGGAGCCCACCGGAATCCCCAGACCATTCGCAAAATCCAGCGCTTCAAGTCCATCGGGCGGGGCTATCTTTCGCTGATCATCCTCAGCACGCTGCTCTTCCTGGCCTTGCTCGGCCAGGTCCTGGTGGGGAAGCGCGCCCTTGTGGTGAACTATGAGGGCCAGATCTATGTGCCGGCCCTTTCGCAGGAGACCTATACCGATGAGGACTTTGGCGGGGAGGCGAAGAGCGAGGTCGACTACCGCAAGCTGAAGAAGCGATTCAAGGAGGAGGGGAAGGGCAACTGGCTGCTGCTGCCGCTCGTTCCCTTCGATCCCACCTTTGACTCGGAAGAAGAAATTCGGTCGTCGCTGGAAAGTCGAGACGGGGTCTTCCATCGCGAGGGCGAAGGAGAGCCCTACACCGGGCTCTCCTACCGCTTCTACGCGGATGAGCCGAAGAAGCGCCACTCCATGGTCAAGTTTCGCGCGGGCCTGCAGCAGGGCAGGGAAGAATACTACGACCGCAATGGTGATCTGGCCGGGGTTTACAAGTGGACGGACGGGATCCGCGAGGCCGATCCCATCATGGGCGCCGACAGGGTGGAGGCGGTGGAAGCTGAAGAGACCACGAATCTCCTGGCGGTCAGGTATCCGCCCCTCCCCCCGAGTTTGAAGACCCGTCACCTGTTGGGGACCGATTCGAGGGGGTGGGACGTCCTCGCCCAGTTGTTCGGAGGCCTGCAGGTCGTCTTCCAGGCCGCGATGATCTACCTGGTGATCACCTATTCGGTGGGCGTGACGCTGGGGTGCCTGATGGGCTACCTCGGGGGGAGATTCGATATTGTCACGCAGCGCTTCATTGAGGTGCTCGCCAACGTCCCGTTTCTCTACGTCGTGATTATTATCGCGGACCGGATCGGACGCGACAATATCAACCTGGTCACCATCCTCCTCGTGATCTGTATCTTTTCCTGGATCCACATCACCTATTACATGCGGACCGCGACCTACAAGGAGAAGGCGCGGGACTATGTCGCGGCGGCGCGGGTGCTGGGAGCCGGTCCGTTCCGGGTGATCTTCCGGCATGTGCTCCCCAATGCGATTTCCACGTTGGTGACGCTCCTGCCCTTCAGTGTGGCTGCGATCATCACCGCCCTGACCGCCCTGGACTTCATCGGGTTCGGCCTGCCCGACACCTATCCGAGTTGGGGTCGCCTGCTGGCCGACGGAGTGTCGAATCTTGATTCGCCCTGGATCGTGGCATCGGTCTTTTCCGGGATGGTGGCCGTGCTGCTGTTGGTCACCTTTGTTGGGGAGGCGGTGCGGGAAGCATTCGACCCGAAGAAATTTACGACATATCGTTGATCATGAAATTCTGGCAGTTCCCGTGCTCCCTGTTCTTCCTCCTCGCCCTCGGTTGCGGCGAGTCCGATCAGTATGCGAGCTACGACAATACCGAGGAGGTCGAGGAGTTCTTCGAGAACAAGAATACGGAGGTCCTGGAGGAACTGGGGAAGAAGAGGGAGGAATTGGGCAAGGAGCTGGCGGAGGCGCAGGACGACAAGCGGGCCGAACTGGAGAAGGAGGTCAAGAATACCGAGCGCCGGCTCGAATTGCCGGAGTTTTTCGCCTACTCAAGCATGGCGGAGTTTCCAGCGGACTTGAAGTGGGAGGACGGGATGGATCAACCCGAAATAGGGTCTCCGGATGCGAAGAAAGGCGGGACCTTCAATACCTATTTTCCGAGCCTGGCCTTCCCGCCCACCATTCGGTCGATCGGGAAGAACGCCAACAACGGGTTCCGATCCGAGCATTGGGACAACGTCGAGATGTCCCTCGTCACCCTGCACCCCAATACCATGAAGACCATCCCCGGCATCGCGGATCGCTGGGCGGTCGGAGAGGATGAGCGCACAGTCTATTATCATATCAATGAGAAGGCGCGGTGGTCTGATGGAGAGCCGGTGACCGCCAGGGACTTCTTCATGACGTTCTACATCTCTCTCTCGGAGTACATCACGGGCCCATGGTACCGGGATTATTACGGATCGATGTTCGAAAACATCACCCGCTATGACGACCAGCATATTTCGGTCCGGCTGGCGCACCTGAAACCGCGGCCCGAGTATTATGCCTCCCTCACACCCTACGCGCGGCATTTCTACCGCGAATTTGGGCCGGACTTTGAAGATCGCTACGGGTGGCGAACCCGGCCCACCACCGGCGCCTACCGGATTCGGGACGAAGATGTGGTGAAGGGCCGCAGCATCACCTTGTCGAGGGTCAAGGACTGGTGGGCGAAGGACTTGAAGTATGTGCGCTATCGTTTCAATACCGACCGCATCAAGTACCACCTCGTGAGGAACGACGACAAGGTCTTCGAGTTGTTCAAGAAAGGGAACATTGACATGTTTGCACTCAATGTTCCGACCCGGTGGTATGAACAAATGGAAATCGATGCGCTCTTCAACGGCTACATCGAGAAGAAAACCTTCTACAACGTGTATCCAAGGGTTCCCCGCGGGCTCTACCTGAATCATTCCAAGCCGTTCCTGAAGGAGCTGGATATCCGCATCGGTCTCCAGCACGCCACCAACTGGCAGAAGGTGATCGACTTCGACCTGCGCGGCGATGCCAGTCGCCTGAACATCTACAACGATGGCTACGGGAAGTTCAGTAATTCAGAGATTCGCGCCAGGGAGTTTTCGCCGAAAATGGCCCGCGAGTACTTTGCGAAGGGGGGCTTCACCAAGCAGGGCAAGGACGGAGTGTTGCAGAATGCGGAAGGAAAGCGGCTCTCCTTCACGATCACCCATACCTCCAGTCCGATCCTTGGGAAATACATGCAGCGACTGAAGGAAGAGGCTTTGCAGGCCGGGGTGGAGTACAAGTTGGAAGGGATGGATGGCACTGCCAGCTATGAAAAGGTGATGCAGAAAAAGCACGACATCACCTTCTGGGGATGGGGAACCACTCCGCCCTTTCCACGGTTCTACGAGGGAATTCACTCCTCCAACGCCTATGAGCCAGGGGCCACCACGCCGCGGGTGATGACCAACAACATCGCGGTGTATGCCAATCCGGAGGCCGATCCGCTCGCGACCCAGATCCGCTTTGCAACCTCGGAGGAGGAGATCAGGGAGGCTTCCTGGAAGTTGGAAAAGATCCTGCACGACACCGCTTTCTGGATTCCCGGCTACAAGCGGCAGTTTTACCGCATCGGGCATTGGCGGTGGATGCGCTGGCCGGAGGACTTCAACGTGAAGGTCGCCCGCGAGGCGCAGGAGACCTTCACCTATTGGATCGATGCCGAGATGAAGGAGGAAACCCTCCGCGCCAAGAGCCGGGACATCGTCTATCCGGAGGTGGATGAAGTTTATGACCAGTATCGAGCCAGGTAATGAGTGAGGTGGAAGAGGGAGCATCGGAAACTGTCCTCGAGGTGCGGGGGCTGGTAAGCGCGTTCGATACCGAACACGGCCTGCTCCGTGCCGTTGACCAGGTCTCCTTTTCCGTTGAGCGCGGCAGGACCCTGGGAATCGTGGGGGAGTCTGGATGCGGAAAGAGCGTCACCGCCATGTCGCTCATTCATCTCCTCCCGCAGCCCGCGGGGGTGATCCTGGAGGGCGAGGTGATCTTCAAGGGAGAGGACCTGCGAAAGGTTTCCGACAAGCGCATGCGCGAGGTGCGCGGGGGTGAGATTGGCACCATTTTCCAAGAGCCCATGACGGCCCTCAATCCCGTTCATCGCATTGGCCGGCAGGTGAGCGAGGTGTTCCGCCTGCACAAGAAGATGTCCAGGAAGGAGGCCTGGGAGGCTTCGATTGAAGCGTTGCGGATGACCCGCATTCCTTCGCCCGAGATCC
Organism: Roseibacillus sp.; assembly: GCA_046581525.1. GTDB lineage: Bacteria > Verrucomicrobiota > Verrucomicrobiia > Verrucomicrobiales > Akkermansiaceae > Roseibacillus_B. The sequence goes on from JAYGGC010000198.1 coordinate 5,408, forward strand.
GGGTGGGGGACTACCCGCACCAATTGTCGGGGGGCATGCGCCAGCGGGTGGTCATTGCCATGGCGCTGGCCTGCCGGCCGGATTTGTTGATTGCGGACGAGCCGACCACCGCTCTGGATGTGACCGTGCAGGCTCAGATTCTGGATTTGATTCAGCGCCTCCAATCCGAGATGGGAATGGCGGCCATCTTCATCACGCACGATCTCGGGGTGATCGCGGAGAACTGTGACGACGTGGTGGTGATGTATGCGGGACGGATCGTGGAACGGGCCTCCGTGAAGGAGCTCTTTGCGAATCCGCTCCACGCCTACACGCGCGGCTTGCTTGCTTCGATTCCGCGCCTGTCGCTGCCGCCGAAGTCGCAGCTCAACACGATTCCCGGAATGGTGGCCGCGCTCTCCGAACTGGTGCCAGGTTGCCGGTTTTGCCAACGTCTTGAGCGGGAGGGGGAACTGCGGCACGAGCGTCCGCCGTTTCTGGAAGTTTCACCGGGACACTGGGTCGAAGCCTGTCCGGATTGCTGTGGGGAGGGGGCCCATCGCGCCGCATGAGCGAATCGCCTGACCCAACTTTCCTGCTTACCGCGGAGGACGTGAGAGTTTACTTCCCGGTGCGGGCCGGGTTGTTGCTCCGCCAGAGCGCGACGGTAAAGGCGGTCGATGGAGTGTCCATGCAGATTGGCGCGGGGGAGACCGTTGGACTGGTGGGCGAGTCGGGATGCGGGAAATCAACCTTTGCCAAGGCGGTGGTCCGGCTCTTGGAGCCGGATGGCGGGGTGATCAAGTTCGATGGGCACGACATCACCCACCGATCGCCTCGTAGCTTGCGCCCGCTGCGACGGGAGATGCAGATGGTATTCCAGGATCCGGTGGAGTCCTTGAACCCCCGACAGAGCGTGCGGCAAATCATTGAGGAGCCCCTTGTGATTCATGGGGAAGGTGGTCGCGAGGAACGCCGCAAACGAGTGGATGAGCTCCTTGCCCAGGTCGGGCTTCCCAGCAGTTCCGCGGAGAAATACTCTTTTGAGTTCTCCGGTGGTCAACGCCAGCGCATTGGGATCGCCCGTGCGATCGCCCTGAACCCCAAGTTCATCGTCTGTGATGAACCGGTCTCTGCGCTCGATGTCTCGGTGCAGAGCCAGATCATCAATCTGCTCCTGGAGTTGCAGAGGGAGCTGGGAATCTCCTACCTGTTCATCGCGCATGATCTCGCCGTGGTGCAGCACGTGAGTGACCGGGTGGCCGTGATGTACCTGGGCAAGATCGTGGAACTGGCCGAGGCTGAAGCGATCTATAAAAGGCCCTGTCACGCTTACACGAAGGCGTTGCTCTCCGCCATCCCGGAAGCCGATCCCACCAGCGATCGGGAACGTATTCTACTGGAAGGCGATGTCCCGTCCCCCATCAATCCTCCGGAGGGCAGTGCCTTCGGTCACCGCATCAGTCATCCCAGGTATGAGGAGACGATCGGCATGGATCTCGGCCTGGTCGAGATTGCGCCGGAACATTGGGTGGCCAGGGATCCCTCCTGTCTGGGTGAGGAGGACTGGGAGAAGGTGAAGTGAGATTAGGGTCCCGCGAAATTGGGGGATGTGATAGTGGTGAGCCCTGATGTTGCAGGGAATGGCCAGCTGGATTTTTCCAACCAGGCTCCATCGATTTTCCTATCTCATCCGCAATACCCTTGTCGTGCTCATCGGGCTCTCCTTCCTCGAAGACGGCACGGGAGATGGCGCCGATCCGGAATCCCTTTGGATCGGGGTCCCGATCTTCCTCTACTGGCTCGTCTTTGTGTTCGTGCCACGCCTGCGAGACGCCGGTTTGAGCTATTGGTGGGTGCTCCTCGCGCTGGTCCCGCTCATCGATGTTCTGGCCTCGGTCCTTCTCCTCTTCAAGGCGCCAAGCGAACTCCGCCTCTCCTTCTTTGAGGAAGAGCCGTCGCAGGATTCTGCGGCGCGCTGAGAGGATCAGGTCGGGGTTATTCACAGTTGTTAGCGTGCAAGCCGAGTCGTTGCCCTTGCGGGAGTGGGGGAATCTTTTCTTACTCACGGCATGCGCATCGTCGTTGTTGGGAAGGGAGGCCGTGAGCACGCCTTGATTCGTTCGCTCAGTGAGTCCCCGTCGCAGCCGGAGATCTTTTGTTTTCCCGGAAGCGATGCCATCTCGGAATTGGCTCAGCTCGTCGAGGTCGCGGGCCTGCAGGAACTGATCGAGTGGATGGTGGCCCACGCGATCGACTTGTGCGTGGCGGGCGAAGAGAGCTACCTCTTGAAGGACGAAGGGTTGGCGAATCTCTGCGTGAAGAACGGAATTCCCTGCTGGGGACCGCCGAAGAATGCGGCCCAGTTGGAAGGGAGCAAGGAGTTCGCGAAGCAGTTCATGGAGCGGCACGGCATTCCCACCGGCGCGGCGAAGGTGGTGGAGAATGCGGAAGAGGCGAGGGAGGTGATCGGCGGGCGCTATCCCACCGTGCTGAAATTCGACGGATTGGCGGCGGGCAAGGGGGTGGCGGTGTGTCCGGATCAAGCGAGTGCGGCGCAATTCCTCGATGAGGTATTTGTCCAGAAACGCTTCGGCGAAGGGAGCCTGCTGGTGGAGGAGTTCCTGGAGGGCCCCGAAGTGTCGATCTTCGCGGCGGTCAGTGGCGGCAAGTCGCTCATCTTTACCCCCGCGCGGGATTACAAGCTGATCGGGGAAGGGGACACCGGGGCAAACACCGGGGGCATGGGAGCAGTGGCAAGCAGGCGCTTGCTGGAGCCCGAGCTCATGGAGCGCATTCAGAGTGAAGTCATCGGGCCCACCATTGACGGCTTGGAGTCGGATGATCTCGGCTACGTGGGCTTCCTCTACTTTGGCCTGATGCTCACCGCAGACGGGCCGAAAGTGATCGAGTACAACTGTCGCTTTGGTGATCCCGAGTGCCAGGCGGTGATGCCGTTGGTGTCGGGTGACTTTGCGACCTTCTGCCTGGAGGGAGCGGGCGGAGAGTTGAAACCGGAATTGCTGGAATTTGACGAGGGATGGAGCGTGGGTGTGATCCTGGCCTCGGCCGGCTATCCGGCTTCTTCGCACAGTGGGGATGTCATCAGGGGGCTGGACGCGGTGGAGGGAGCCCGGGTTTACCACGCGGGGACCAAGAGGAATGAAGCCGGTGAGTGGGAGACCAATGGTGGGCGGGTCCTTGCGGTGGTGGCCGGGGGTGAAGACCGCGTGAGCGCGGTGGAAAAGGCGCATGCCGAGGCGGGCAAGGTCGACTTTGACGGAGCCCAGCGGAGAAATGATATCGGGAAATTGAGTTTTGAATGATGGCGAACGTGGGCAGAGAGCGGGAAGGGGCTGAGGCTCTCGTGTTTGATCGCTCCACCTTGCGGCTCATTTTCATCGTCCCCAGACTTGCAGCCTGAGATCCGGTAAACTACCAACACCCAGCGAATGAAAGTCATCCTGATTTACGGAAGCGAAAACGATAAGCCGTTCATGCAGCCGGCCCGCGATTACCTCGAGGGCGAGAAGCTGGAATATGTGGAGGAGGTTCTTTCCGCCCATCGCAATCTCTCGGAGCTGATCGAGTATCTGGCCGAACTCGAGAAGAGCGGTGAGCAGGGAGTGATTCTCGCCATCGCCGGACTGGCGGCGGCCTTGCCGGGGGTGGTGGTGATGAAAACCTCGCTGCCGGTCATCGGGGTGCCCGTGCCGGGTGGCCCCCTGAACGGGATCGAGGCCCTGCTCTCCATCTCGCAGCTCCCCGGAGGAGTGCCGGCCACCACGGTGGGGCTGCACAAGAAAGCGCCGCTCAATGCCGCGATGGCGGCCCACCGGATCTTGAAGCTGGCGGGAGCCTGACCGCGATCTACGCTGCATACGCGAAAGGAAATTATGGGAGTGCTACTGGATAAGGACGCGATCGGGGAGGCTGTTGCGATCCTCATCGAGCAGATCCGTGCCACCGCCAGGCGCGGACGGGTGGCCATCGTGGGAATCCGCAGTCGCGGCGATGAGGTGGCCGAGCGCGTGTGCACGGCCCTCACGGAGGCCGGGATCGAGCACGACTACGGAATGATCGATATCTCCCTCTATCGCGACGACCTCTCCCACCTGGCCGAAAATCCCAAGCTGCAGAGCAGCGAGATTCCCTTCCAAATGGACGGAGCACACATCATCCTGGTGGACGACGTCCTCTTCACCGGCCGGACGATCCGGGCGGCCCTGGATGCCCTGACCGACTATGGCCGGCCGGCGCGGATCCAGCTCGCGATCCTGATCGATCGGGGCCACCGAGAGCTTCCAGTCCAGCCGGATTACGTGGGAGCGACCCTCGAGACCGCGCGGATGGACCACGTTCTGGTCCGGCTGGAAAAAACTGATGGCGCAGACGTCGTGGAATTGGTAAGCAACCCCTAGCGAATGCCGCGCAAGGACTTCCTCGATATCGCCTCGTTGAGCCGAGAGGAGGTCGACCTTTTGCTGGACCAAGCGACTCCCTTCAAGGAGCTCTTCACGCGATCAGTGAAGAAAGTGCCTGCCCTGAAGGGGAAATCGGTCCTCATGCTCTTTTACGAGCCCAGCACGCGGACCCATTCCTCGTTCGAAGTGGCGGCCAAGCGGCTCTCTGCGGATGTGATCGATCTGGACGTCCTGCACTCCTCGGCAGTGAAGGGGGAGACCGTCAAGGACACGGTGGACACCCTGCAGGCCATGCGGGCGGACTACATCGTGGTGCGCCACAAGATGTCGGGCATGCCGCGGGCGATCGCGCGCCAGACCAAGGCGTCGGTCATCAATGCGGGGGACGGGGCCCATGCTCATCCGACCCAGGCCCTGCTCGATGCGTTTACCCTGCGGGAAGTCTTCCCGGAGCTGACCGGGCGCAAGGTGCTCATTGCGGGGGACATCCTGCACAGCCGCGTGGCGCGCTCCACGAGCAAGCTCTTCCTGAAGCTTGGCCTGGAGATCGCTTTCCTGGGACCGGGTTCGCTGGTGCCGCGGTTGGGACCGGAGGGGATCAAGCGCTTCACCGACTTTGACGAAGCGCTCAAGTGGGGACCGGATGCGGTGTATCTCCTGCGGGTGCAGATGGAACGCCAGGACACGCCCTACTTCCCGAGTTTGCAGGAATACCATCGCGTGTATGGAGTGACGCAGGAGCGCTTCGAGCGCATCAAGGGTGAGGGGATCTACATCATGCACCCGGGACCGGTGAATCGCGGAGTGGAGCTTTGTCACGAGGTGATGGACTACGAGCGCAGTCTCATCAATCAGCAGGTCGAGAACGGCATCGCGGCGCGCATGGCGGTGTTGTATTGGCTGAAGCCGGGAACCGGGGAGCGCATCAGCGAATGAGTATTCTGTTCAAAGGGGGTGAGATCGCTTCAGAGGACGCTGCTCCGGTGCGCGGTGATGTCTTGGTGGAGGAGGGCGTGATCACCGCAGTGGCGAAAACCCTCGCAGCACCGGACGGGGTGCGCGTGGTCGACGCGAGCGGAAAGATCGTGGCGCCCGCGATGTTCGATGCGCACGTGCATTTCCGGGAGCCCGGGCAGGAGCACAAGGAGGACATCGCGCACGGGACGGAGGCCGCGATCAACGGGGGGGTGACCGGGGTGGTCATGATGCCCAACACGAGTCCGGCCATCGACTCCGGGGCGGTCGTGCGGACTCTTCTCGACAGGGCGGCAGAGGTCTCGCGCATTCCGGTTTACACTTCGGGATGCATCACAAAAGGACGTGCCGGGAAGGAACTGGCGGGAATCGACGGGATGCGAAAGCTCGGGGTGATCATGCTCACCGATGATGGTGATCCGGTGGCAAATCCCGCGGTTCTGAAGAGCGCGATGGAGTATGCCACCGAGTTCGGGATGTTCTTTGCGAGTCACTGCGAGGTGCCGGAACTGGCCGGTCCGAGGGCCCTCAATGAGGGAGTGGTGAGCTATCAACTCGGCATCATGGGAAGCCCGGCCTGCAGTGAGGAGATCTGCATGGACCGGGACATCCGGCTGGCACACGCCAGCGGTGCGCACGTGCATATTCAGCACGTTTCCTCGGCGATTGGGATGGAGACGATCCGCTGGTGGAAGGAGAGGGGAGCGCAGGTCACGGCGGAGGTGGCGCCGCATCACCTGATCTTCAACGAGGATGACATCGGGGACTACGACACTCACTACAAGATGAACCCTCCCTTGCGAACCGCGGTGGATAATGCGGCGCTCCTGGCGGGGCTGAAGGAGGGCGTGTTTGACCTGATTGCGACCGATCACGCACCGCACAGCGAGTTCGAAAAGGCGCAGGACTTCGTCTCGGCGCCGAACGGGATCATCGGCCTGGAATCAGCGCTGGTGTCTCTCTTCGATCGCTTCGTGCTCAGCGGCGAGTTTGGCTGGGACCTGCTTGTGAAGCGCTACTCGGCCGAGCCGCGACGGATGATGGGTCTGGATCCGGTGCCGATCGAGAAAGGGAAGCCGGCGGACCTGATCGTGTTCGATCCGGCGGGGGAAACGACCTTCACCCGCGAGTTCATGAAATCGAAGAGCGTGAACACCCCCTTCCTCGACAAGACCTTGAAGGGGCGGATCGAGATGGTGGTGCGGGGGGAGCAGGTGCTGCTGGAGAGGTAGAGGACGGAAGTGGAAGGTCGAAGGTCGAGGACGGGCCTAGCTAAAGCTTCAATCGAGCTATGCGGGTGTGGGAGAGAACATCCGCAGTCCGATCCAGACTGCGGCGACACCGAGGACGACCGAGAGGAGGATGTTCAGAAGGGCGACGAGGGGGAGTCCGTCGTTGAAGGCTTCGAAGGTGTCGCGGCCGAAGGTGGAGAAGGTGGTGAAGCCGCCGAGGAAGCCAGTGACGAGCAAGGGGAATGCCCAGGCGGGATATTTCTGGGCGAAGTAACCGAAGACGCAGCCGATCAGGAAGCAGCCCAGGAGATTGCAGGCCAGGATGCCGAGGGGAAACTTATGCAGGACGGTCTTGAGAGTGAGCTTCTCGATGCCGGTGGAGAGGCCCCAGCGGGAAATGGCCCCGAGGCCGCCACCAATGAAGATGAGGAACGCGTTCACGTGGAAAGGGGGAGGGGGGAAGGGTCGAAGGTCGAAAGTCGCTCGGGGGACTGGGCATCTCCTCTCCCGACCTTTGCCCTTTCGACTTTTGACGTTCGACTCTTCACGACCATGCAGATCGGAGTTGCGGAAGAAGTCCGTACTTCGGCGAGAGCAGGAATGCCAAGAGAAAGAGTGCGCCGAGGACGATGACAATGGCTGGGCCCGCTGAAATGTTGGTCCAGTAAGCGAGGAGGAGGGCGCTCACCGAACCGACCGCACCCAGAACGCCACCGCCCCAGAAAAGGACGGGAGTGCGGTTGGTGAGGAGGGAGAGAGTGGCGGCGGGGGCGACGAGGAGACCGACGCTGAGCACGCAGCCGACGGCCTGGAGGGAGGTGACCAGGGCAAGAATGAGGAGACCGAAGAGGAGGTAGTTCATGGCCCGCACGGGAACGCCCTGGGCGGCGGCCACATTGGACTCGAAGAGGGTGAGAAGGAGTGGACGAAAGAAAATGTTGGAAACGAGGAGAATGACGCAACCGATGCCGAAGGCGAGCCAGAGGTCGGTGGAACCAACGAGGCGAATGTCACCAAAGAGCCAGTGCTCGAGTTCGCGGTTGCCGGTTTCCAGCATGGGGAGGACCGCTACTCCGAGCGCGAAGGCGGAGGTGTAGAGAATGGCGAGGGCGGTGCCCTGTGCGACCCGCGAGGATCGCGAGACCACGACGGATCCAAGCCCAACCAAGAGCGCCGCGGCGAGGGCGCCGATGAAGGCGTTGGCCTGGGTGAGGGCCCCGGTGACGAAGATGCCGAGAGCGATGCCCGGAAGCATGGTGTGCGAAAGGGCGCTCACCGAAAGGGCGGTGCGACGCAGGACCACAAAGCCGCTGAAGAAGCCATTGGTGAACCCGATCAGGAGCCCGGCGAGAAGGGCGCGCTGGAAGAAGGGGTCTGTGAATGGTTCGAACACGGAGAGTGGGGAGGTGACGGGGGGTGATTCAACGCGTGACGCGATGCAGGATTTCTATCAGGTGGCGAAGGCTTGTTGGATGGAAGCGGGGGTGAGGACTTCGGGGGTGGGACCGAAGTCCAGTTGCACTCGGTTGAGGAGGAGGGTCTGGTTGAAGAGGCTGGAGGCGGTGTCGAGGTCGTGGTGCGAGGAGATGATGAGGCGGCCTTGTTCGGAGAGGCTCGCGAGGATGGTGGCGAGGGACTCGGAGGCATTGCGGTCGAGGCCGGTAAAGGGTTCGTCGAAGAGCAGGACGTGGGCCTCCTGCGCGAGAGCGCGAGCCAGGAAGGCGCGCTGTTGTTGTCCGCCCGAGAGTTCGCAAATCTGGCGGTCGTGGAGGTCGGTGATGGCCAGGGTCTCGAGTGCGGTGTTCACGGCCTCGTCGTCCCGGGCGGTGTAGCGTTTCCAGAGCCCGAGGTGGGGATAGCGCCCCATCTCAACGAGCCCCCGCACGGTGATGGGAAAGGACCAGTCGACTTCCTCACGCTGGGGAAGGTAGGCGAACTCGCGAGACCACTTTTTCACCGGCGAGCCCCGCCATTGGATGGAACCCGACCTCCGGGGCACCAGGCCGGCGATGGCCTTGAGGAGGGTGGACTTGCCCGCCCCGTTGGGGCCGATGAGAGCCACGCGATTCCCACAGGAGGTGGCGAGCGAGATGTCATCGAGAGCCGGGACCGAGCCATAGGACACGCCGAGGTCTTGGACCACCAATTCGTGATGGTGATCGTGGTGCGCACAGCTGTCGTGGTCGGTGTGGGAGTGGGCAGTCACGGGGGGAGGGAGATACTGGATAGTAGTGGACGCGTGTTGAAGGAGCTCAGACTAGTTGGGATTGAAGTCGACCATGATGGGGTGGTCATCGGCGTTGCGGTGGAAGTCGAGGAGGAGGTGGCTGGACTTGAGGTTGTCTGGTTCGAAATCGAGGCGGAGAAAGTTGTGGCGCGAAGGGTCTTCCCATTCGAGGGAGAGCCGCGCTTCCCATGCGCTTTTAGAGACGCTGAGTTCGACTTCGAGTTCGAGGGTGAGGCCGTCCTCGGTGGGAACGGAAATGGTGCGGCCGGAGGGTTCGGTGAGGGTGAGCGACTTGGCCGGGGTGCTGAGGGTGACGGTGAGATAGGTGGGGACGAGGGCGGTGGACGGGGGGTCCGGAGCAGGAGTTTCGACCGCAAGCGGAGGACGCCGGGTCTTACCAATGACCGCTGCCACGAGGACGCTGGTCAGGCACATGGCGACCGCAAGAAGGACGGTCCGGAGGATTGGATTTCCGCGCATGAGTCGTTGGGGAGACTCTAACCCACCACGTCCTTAATGCAACTAATTTGCGTTTTCGGCGGCACGGACTGCGGCGAGGAGCGCCGCCACCTTCTCAAAGTCCTTGCGGCCGGGAGTTGACTCGGCGCCGGAAGCGACGTCGAGGGCGGCAGGATGGACCACGGTGAGCGCCTCTGCGGCGTTCTCGGGAGTGATTCCTCCGGCAAGGATGACGCTGACGCCACCGAAGGCGGAGATGTACATTCCGCAGAGAGCCCAGTCGGTGGTCTGGCCGGTTCCCCCGTAGACCCCCGGGGCGTGGGCATCGATGAGGATCGCATTGGTCTCGAAGTCGCCCGGCGCGGGGAGGTCCAGGACGGAGTCCGTCCGCGGGGGGATGCTGATGGCCTTGGCGAAGGGGAGGCCCCGGCTGGAGAACTGATGACAATAGGCCGCGTTCTCGTCGCCGTGGAATTGCACGAGGTCGAGGAGGTCGCTCTCTAACAGTTCCTGGGGAAGGGAGGGATCGGCATTGACGAACACGCCCACCCGCAGCATGCGCCCTTTCAAGGCGGGCAGAAAATCGCGGGCACTCTCGACCGGGCAATAGCGCTTGGATTGCTCCCAGAAGTTGACCCCCAGGGCGTGGACCTCGAGGTCGGCAAGTTGCGCAGCCTCGGAGGCCTGGGTGACTCCGCAGATCTTGAGAGAGGGCGCGGCGGGGGAGAGGAAGCTGTCTAGGAGCGCGGACACGGAGGGATTAACCGCGAAACAAGCGAAAGAGGCGAAATGTTTTTTTTGGGGGAGGTGCTGGAGCGTTTAGGATTCCGGAATTCGCATTTAGGATTTACCAAGGGACTTGTGGACGTGATCCGAATCCGGGGTGCCCGGCAGCATAACCTGCGCAATATCGACGTGGACATTCCACGGGGGAAGCTGGTCGTGATCACGGGACTGAGTGGAAGCGGGAAATCGAGCCTCGCGTTTCACACCCTTTATGCGGAGGGCCAGCGGCGCTACGTGGAGAGCCTGAGTGCCTATGCGCGGCAGTTTCTCGATCAGCTCGACAAGCCGGAAGTGGATGCGATCGAGGGCCTGAGTCCGGCCATCGCGATCGAGCAGCGGGGCGCGGGGGCGAATCCTCGCTCGACGATTGCGACTGCCACGGAGATTCACGACTACCTGCGGATTCTTTATGCGGCGGCGGGCGTGCCGCATGACCCGGAGACGGGAGAGCGCCTGGAGCGGATGACCTCCGCGGATGTGGTGGCAAGCCTGGCGAGGCGGCCGGAGGGGACCAAGGTGGTCCTGCTGGCTCCCATCGATCCCGAAGCGGCGGCCGATGTGCCCGCCTTGCTCCGCGATCTGCAACGGCAGGGCTTCGTCCGGATGCGCGTCAATGGCGAGATGCTCGAAGTCGACGATGCGGAAGCCCAGTGGCCGGAAGCCGTGGTGAGCCTGGAAGTGGTGGTGGATCGCCTGGTGATTCGCGAGGGCGGAGAGAGCCGCCTGGCGGATTCAGTGGAAACCGCCTTGCGGATCTGTGGAGCGGAAGCAAAGGCGTCGCTGCAGGGACCGGAATCCGGCGAGTGGGAAGAGCTCTCGTTTCTCACCAGTTATCGCAATGCGAAGACGGGCTTCGAGTTGCCGGAGCTCACCTCGCGACACTTCTCGTTCAACAGCCACTTCGGGGCCTGCGAAACCTGTCACGGATTGGGGACCGAGTTGTTTTGTGATCCCGACCTGGTGGTGCCCGACATGACGAAGAGCCTGAACGAAAAAGCGATCAAGCTCTACAAGGGGGGAGCGAAGCGGAAGAGCTGGTATGAGCGGCAAGTGGAAGCGGTCGCGGAGCACTTTGGAGTGTCGGGTGATGTCCCCTTCCGGGAGTTGTCGGAAGAGTTTCGCAACGCCTTGTTCTATGGCACCGGGGGGATGAAGATCGTGATGATGTGGGAGAAGGAAGGGCGCGAGATTCCCTGGGATCGCGAGTTTGAAGGGATCTGTCGCAACGTCGAGCGGCTCTGTCACGAGACCGAGAGCGAATCAGTGAAGCGAAACATGGGGCGCTTCATGGGCTCGCGGACGTGTGAGGAATGTGGAGGGAAAAGACTCAAGGCGGAGTTCCTGGCGGTGAAGGTGTTCTCGGACGGGAGCAGGGAGCCCCGCAGCGGGAGCCCGGCTTCGTCTGGGGACGGAGCCGTGGCGGGGCCTGAGAGCCTCGGAATTCATGAGTTTTGTGCGCTGCCCATCGAGGAGGCGGTGGGATGGATGGAGGGGGTGCGAGTGGCCACGGACCGGGAGGAGGCGGTGCGGCCCGTGGTGCAGGAGCTTCAAAAGCGGCTGCAGTTCCTGAACGAGGTGGGGTTGGGCTACCTGGCGCTGGATCGCGGAAGTTCGACTCTGTCGGGGGGAGAGTTTCAGCGGATTCGCCTGGCGACCCAGTTGGGGGCAGGGTTGGCGGGGGTGATCTACGTGCTCGATGAGCCGAGCATCGGGCTTCATCCGGAAGACAATGCACGCTTGATCGGAGCCTTGGAACGCCTGCGGGAGTTGGGCAATACGATCGTGGTGGTGGAACATGACGAGCAGATGATCCGGTCGGCGGACCACCTGATCGAGTTGGGGCCGGGGGCGGGGCTGCACGGTGGGGCGTTGATTGCGACGGGCACGCTGGAGGAGGTGATGGCCGTGGAGGAGTCGCCGACCGGGAGGTGGTTGCGGGGAGGAGCCCGGAGCCTGGAACCCGGAGATGGGATGAGGGCCTTGCGCGCGGCCGGGAACCTGGTGATCAGAGGTGCTCGGGAGCACAACTTGAAGGGAGTGGATGTGGAGATTCCGTTGGGACAGTTGGTGTGTGTGACGGGGCCGAGTGGGAGCGGAAAGTCGACCCTGGTGGACGAGATTCTGCGAAGGGCGCTGGCGAGGACCTTGCATGGTGCGAAAGCAACGCCCGGCGCCCATGATGGGATTGACGGAGTCGAGCACATCGCGAGGCTGGTGGTGGTGGATCAGTCGCCGCTGGGGCGTTCGCCCCGCTCGAATCCCGCGACCTACACCGGGGCCTTCGATCACATCCGCAAGCTCTTCGCGCAGCTGCCCCTGGCGCGACAGCGTGGTTACGCGGCGGGCCGATTCAGTTTCAATGTGAAGGGAGGCCGTTGCGAGAAGTGCCAGGGTGGCGGAGCGGTGCGCATCGACATGCACTTTCTGAACGATGTCTATGTCACCTGCGACTCGTGTGCGGGGCGTCGCTACAACCGCGAGACCCTGGAGATTCGATACAAGGGGCAGAGCATCGCGGATGTGTTGGAGCTCACCGCCGAAGAGGGCGCGGAGTTGTTTGGGAAAGTTCCCAAGCTGAGCGTGCTGCTCAACGCCTTGTGCGAAGTGGGACTGGGCTACATCAAGTTGGGACAGGCCGCGAACACCTTGTCGGGCGGAGAGGCGCAGCGTGTGAAGTTGGCTACCGAGCTGGCGAAGACCTCGACGGAGGCGGTGCTCTACCTCCTCGACGAGCCGACCACCGGGCTCCACCACGACGACGTGCAGGTCTTGTTGAGGGTGCTGCTGCGCTTGCGGGACGCCGGGCATTCGTTGGTGGTGATCGAGCACAACCTGGATTTGATCGCGGCCTCGGACTGGGTGATCGACTTGGGGCCGGGGGGCGGAAAGCAGGGTGGAGAGGTGGTGGCGGCGGGTTCCCCGGCCGATTTGGCGGCGGAAGGCGCCTCCCTGACCGGAAAATGGCTTGCCAGATCAATAAGAGACGTTGAGAACACGGGGATTATCGGCTAGAATCACCCCGTTCTCCATGCGGAATCCCGGCACTCAGGCCATGAAGCAACCCACCTCGCGCTGGCGTGACTGGCTCAGCGAGCATGGTCCCAAGCTGTTGCTCTTCGCGCGCCAGCAAACGCGGCGCCAAGAGGATGCGGAGGATATTCTGCAGGAAGCCCTCGTGAAACTCGCCAAAAAGGTGGACCAGCAAACGTTCGTGGGTGGCCAGGAGGCTTGGATGCCCTTCCTTTACACGCAGATCCGGCGTGAAGCGATCGACCTGGGCCGGCGCAACGATCGCCGCAAAAAGCGCGAGGATACCGTGGTCGAGGACGAGAAACGGCAGTCGGGCGGCGAGGATGCCTGGTTTGAGAGCGCGGGCTACGACGAGGAGCGGCGCGGAATGCTGGAGGGGGCCCTGAAGGAGCTCCCCAAGAAGTTTTCGGAGGTCATCGTGATGAAAGTCTGGGGTGGCCGCACATTCGCCGAAATCGGCGAGATTCTGGACATTTCAATGAACACGGCGGCCTCACGGTATCGCTATGGAATTGAAGCCCTGCGCAAGCGACTCACCGGCGCGCGAATTCGTGGGGACCTCTAATCCAGTAGTGGAGCGCAACGACATGATGGATTCTGAACTACAGCGACTTGAAGCGGAACTCGAGCGGCTCGCCCCCGGGAGCCTGCCGGAAGGTCTCATCTCGCGCATGGAAGCCGCGATGGAAGGTTGGCAGGAGGTCTCAGAGGAAGTTTCCAAAGAGATCGACAAGGTGGTTCCCTTCCCCCGGAGCGACGAAAACCGCGACGCCAGACGGCGGGGCGGCCCGAGCTATTGGGCTGCAGCGGCGAGTGTCGCGCTCCTGGGTGCCGTGGCGGCCATGGTGTTCACCGCGAATCCGCAGAACAACGAATCGGTGGACCGTGGTCCCCTCGTGGATCCGGATGCGGTGCGGAAGGTTGAATTCTCCCCGCTTACTGCGAAGCGTACGATTTTGGATGCGTCAGATCAGAATGTCATCATTGCGAACGGCTCCCAGCCGATGCGCTTGATGCGTCTCGATTATGTCGATCGGGTTGTGTTCCGAAACGCCGTCGGCGAAGAGGTGCACCTCGAGGTGCCCTCGGTGAATTACCTGTTGGTTCCCGCTCCGACCGACTAGTCATTGAGGCTCATCCAAGGTTAACCCATGCAATTCACGGTGTGTCGACGCACTCTAGCAGACTTCGCGAACAATCTCCGTTGAGTTGAACAAACCTTGCTGAGGCGGTCGCTCTCCCGACAGACAAACCAGAATAGCCAATGAAAGTTCCAGTTCTAAGTTCACTGATTCTTCTACTCGGGCTCTCCTCCCACCTTCCGGCGATCGAGCGTCCCAAGTCACTTGACGACGGTCAACCAAAAGAGCGCGCAGCGCAGAGCCAGGTTAAAGAGCAAGGCGAGGACCAGCTCAAGGAAGGCGATCGAAAGCAGGAGCCGGATGCCATCCCGCAAGTGGCTCAACAACCCGGGGCCTGGTTGGGGGTATTGAGTGAACCCGTCAGCGAAACGCTGGGCGTGCATCTCGACATCGAAGTGGGAGTGGTCCTGGACTACGTTGCCCCGGAGAGCCCGGCCGCGGAGGCCGGCCTTCACCGACACGACATCGTGACCAGGGTCGGCGGCAGGCCCGTCGGGGATCAGGATGAATTGCGCGAAGCGATTCAAGCGCACGATCCCGGCGACGAAGTGACCCTGGAGGTGGTGAGCAAAGGCGAACATGTGGAACGCAAGGTGAAGCTGGGCGAGCGTCCGGTCGCCCAGCCAGCCGTTCCCCGCGGAGGCGGGGATGCAGGGCCGGGAGCGCGGGCCCGCGGTGGCCTCAATCTTGAAGAACTGGAAAACCGCTTTCCCGATTTGCGGGGGCTGAGGGATCTCGAGGGTCTTCTTCCCGGTGAGGGTGATCTCCAGAAGCAGCTCGATGGGCACATGAGACGCCTTGAGAAGCAGCTGCGCGATATGGAGCGCAAGGGCGGCGGTGGACTGAAGCTCGATTTCGATCTCTTCAATGACCTGCGGAAACCCCGGAAGGGCGGCGCATTCAACTTCAACTTCAAATCCTCCAGCAGCTTCAAGTTCTTCGACGACAAGGGCAGCGTGGAGATGAAAACCCAGGACGGCGGCAAGGAAGTCGTGGTGCGGGACAAGGGCGCTGAAATTCTCTTCGAAGGGCCCTGGGACACGGAGCAGGACAAGGCCGCCGCTCCCGAGGCCATCCGCGAACGGATCGAGCGCATGAACGATGGAAACCGTTTTCACTTCCGCCTTGAGAATCTCCCCGAACCCGACCTGGAGATTCCGGAGCAAAGGAAACCTGAATTGGAGTAGGGTCAGGCATACTGTGAATTTGAAAACCCGGACCTGCTGGTCCGGGTTTTTTCGGGTTTGGGAAAGTGCAACTCCTGGAATTCAGTTTTCAGGGATCGGAGGGGCAAGCGGTCTTGGCGCGCAGAACCCTAGGTGATCGCCAGGAGAGATTTCAAATAGGGTTCCCCCGTAAAATCGAGGGGCATTGGGTAGGAGTTGAGACGGGAAAAGTTTGGGAGGGCCCGGATGACGGAGCGTTCAAAGTCGGCGTGGGGGAGGCGGCGGCAATTGGTGGTGCAGAGGAGCCAGCCGTGAGGCACGAGACAAGCGGCGGCCAGTTGGACGAGATCTCCGTAATCCTCCTCGGCCCGGAAGACATGGCCCTTGTCGTCGCGGGAGAAGGTGGGGGGATCGAGGATGATCCCATTGAAGGTGCGGCCCTGTTTCGCAAAACGACGGAGCCAGTGAAAGGTGTCCCCCTTGCAAAAGTGCTGGGCCTCGGGATCGAGGTTGTTGAGGCGGAAATTCTCGCGGGCCCAGTCGAGGTAGGGTTGCGAAAGATCGAGGGTGGTGGTGAGAGCCCCGGCCAGGGCCGCGCTCACCGAGAAGGCGCCCGTGTAGGCGAAGGTATTGAGAATGGAGTCACCCGGCTGGCATCGCTCCCGCACGCGGCGGCGGTTGTCGCGCTGATCAAGGAAGATGCCTTGGGAATAACCGGCCTGAAAACTGATACGGTAGCGCACCCCTTCCTCGAGAATGTGAAAAGGCTCAGACTGTTCCGCGCCCGCGAGGTGGGTGGGGGCTTCCTTCTGATGTTGATCGAGTCGCTTCCAATAGGTGGAATGACCACTCTTGACCGCCCAGCGTTCGAGTTCGGGCGGGAGCACGGCTTCCTGGGTGGAGATCAGCCGCCGGCCGGCGAAATCGTCGATGTGAATCCCCGGTAGCTGATCACCCTCGCCGTCCACAATGCGCAGGGCGTCCGTGTTGGTAAGTTCCAGGGAGGCGCGATGTTGTTCCGAATTGTCAAGAAGCCGGATCATGAGGGCATTGCATTGATGGCCGCGATTCTTATCATTCGGATCTCGATGAGCGAATGGAAAAGCCGTTTGGCGGATGCAGTGAGGGCCGGAGAGGTCCTGGCGGAATCTCAGGAGAACATCGATCTTCTCGTGAAGGGAACAAGTGACCCACTGGCGGAGAGCGCGATCAGTGAACTGGTGGAGCGGAGTGAGTGGGAGGAGATCAACGATCGTTTTTACAAGACGATGGCGTTTGGAACGGGAGGTCTGCGCGGGCGGACGATCGGGAAAGTGGTAACCAGCGTGGAGCAGGGACAGGGCGGCCCGTTGGACCGTCCCGAGTTTCCGTGCGTCGGAACGGCGTCGATGAATTACTACAACCTGGGCCGCGCGATCCAGGGGTTCATCGCCTACGTGAGGAAGCATCTCGAGAACACGGGGCAGGATCGCAAGCCGGTCTTCGCCTTTGCGCAGGACACGCGGCACTTCTCGAACGATTTTGCGCAATACTGCGCCAAGGTGTGTGCGGACCTGGGTTGTGACGCCTACCTTTTCGATGGGCCGCGCGCCACCCCGGAATTGTCATTCACCCTGCGGGCGCTGCGGGCCGATGCGGGCGTGGTGATCACCGCCAGTCACAATCCGCCGCATGACAACGGCTTCAAGGCCTACTTCAACGATGGCGGACAGATCGTGGAACCGCATGCCAGCGGGATCATTGCGGAGGTGAACGCCCTGGCGAGCGATAACTATGAGCCGCTGCCCGAGGATCAGCGGGGGAAGGTGGAAGTACTGGGCGTCGAGATGGATGAGCAGTACAAGGCCAAGTTGCGCACGATCCTGCTGCGGCCCGACTTGTTGGAGGGGCGCTCGGCGAAGGTGGTCTATACCAACCTGCACGGCACCGGGGGATGGATTGTGGTGCCGATGTTGCGGGAGATGGGTTTCGAGGTGCTGACCGTGCCTGAACAGGACGAGCAGGATGGACGATTTCCCACCGTGGCCTCACCGAATCCCGAAAATGCTTCGGCGCTGCAGATGGCGATCGACCTGGCGCAGGCGGAGGGGGCGGATGCCGCGATCGGAACGGATCCGGATTGTGACCGGATGGGCGTGGCGGTGCGCAATGCGGATGGTGAGATGCAGCTTCTGAGCGGCAATCAAATCGGCACCCTGATGGCGTGGTACCGCATCAAGACGTTTTTCGAGCAGGGCATCATCACGGAATCGAACCGAAGCCGGGCGACCTTGACGAAGACCTTTGTGACGACCGAATTCCAGACTGCGGTGGCGCAGCGCTTTGGAATCGGGGTGGTGAACACCCTGACCGGATTCAAGTTTATTGGCGAGAAGCTGCGGAAGTACGAGGACGCCATCCCGGCCGACAAGCGGGGCGACTATCGCTCACTCAGCGAAGAGGAAACGCGGGCGCTGCGCCTGGAATATTCCAAGTTCTTCGTCTTTGGGGGGGAGGAGAGTTACGGCTACCTGGGAGGAGATTTCGTGAGGGACAAGGATGGAAATGGTTCCGCGGTGATGTTTGCGGAACTCGCCGCCTATGCCATGAGCGAAGGGAAAAAGCTCACCGATCTGCTGGATGATCTCTACCGCGAGTTCGGGGTCTACGATGAGATGAACACCAACATCGTGTTGGAGGGTGCGGAAGGCGCGGCCAAGATCGCGGCTCTCACGCTGTCCTACTCCGAAAACCTGCCCGCCGAGATCGATGGATCGGCAGTGGTCAAGGTGCAGGACTTCAACAAGGAAGACATCTATGACGAGGAGGGAGATCTCATTCCGAAGGCGGGCATGATCGTGGTGCAACTTGAGGACGGACGGCGCTTTGCGGTACGACCCTCGGGAACGGAGCCCAAGATCAAGTACTACCTCTTCGGGAAGGACGCGCCCGGTGCGGATGACCTGGCCGCCAGCAAGGCCAGGGTGATCGAGGGCCTGGAAGCGCTCTGGTCCTGGTTGGAGGCGGATGCCTATCGCAGGATGGATGCGGTGGTGGAGAGCGTGGCGGTGGAGGGCGACTTGGGGAGGAAGTAAACAGTGGACAGACTTGGGGAGATAGCCTGGTTGCGGTTTACCTTTCCCGAACGATCAGCCCCTAGACCCTCTTCCACGTGGCGGTGTAGCCGCGGGTGTCGAGGTGGATGAAGGTCGGGTAGAGCCCGATGCCGCCGCGGAAGAATCCTTCCTGGCGAAGTTTCACGGCCATGTCGTAGGCCTTGCGGGTGGTGCAAAAGTAGACGAGGTCGAGAGCCTGGTTGCGGGTGTGGTAGGAACCGCGGACCGCACCCGGGATGACCGCGTTGTAATTCGGAGCGCGATATCCCGAGGTGATGCGGCAGAGGGGAAGTTCGAGGCGATCGCGGATCTCGTCGGCAACCTTCAGGGTCGGGATCAGTTTCTCCCAGAGGCTCTCCGGCGGAAGATTGTTGGCGATCCCGTTCACGATCCCACGATGCGGATCGATGATCTCGTGGGGGGAGAGGTGTCGGAGTTCGAGGCTGGCGAGAAAGTCGGCGTACTCGGCCTCGTGCTCCAGGGGGCGGGACGGGACGCTTTCCGGGGCCGGTTCGCTCCCGGGATCAATGATGAGCGGTTCGGGGAGCTCCGGGTCGAGAATGAGCTCGGCGGTCGCGAGGGGGGGGGCTTCCGCTGCACTGCGCGAGGGCAGGCTGAAGAGCTTTCGGCCGGCAAAGACCGAGGAGGCAGCACCGAGGGCAAGGACAGATCCAGACTGGATGAACCGCCTCCGCTGCAAGGTAGGGCGTCGGATATTCATGGGTGAAGGGCGATGGGGCAGGGAGATTATTATGGAAATCTTAAGTAATTGGAAGAGGAAATCGCGGGAGGAGGGCGGAAGGCGGGATTGACCAAGGGATAAAGTGCTGGTTTTATAGCACATAGTGAAAGTTTTGCAAGGAGCAATCGAATCGGCACACTGGGTGGGCAGATGGGAGTGATGCAGAGGATTTGGCCGGCGCAGCTGGCACTATTGTCGGGGGTGATGTTGGCGCTCTGTCATGCGCCCTTCAACATGGCGCTGATGGTGTGGCTGGGGTTGGTGCCGTTGATGGTGGCGCTGTGGCGGGGCGGCAAGCAGGGACGACGGGGGTGGTATGGGTTCCGCATGGGCTACCTCGCGGGATTGGCGTTCTGGTTGATCAACTTGAAGTGGATCGCGGAGGTAGGGGTGGTTGGACTGATAGCGGTGGCTCTCGTGCTGGCGCTCTACTTCGCGTTTTGGGGCGCGTTTGCGGCAGGGGTGGGGAATCCCTGGAGGGAGCGCAAGCCGGCCGAGGAAAAGCGGGAGAGCGGAATCGACGAGAAGATCCAGGCCAAGGCCAGGGAGAAGGCGGGCAAGGGGAGCGGGTCGGCCGAAGAGTCGCGGCGGGTGTTGATGTTTGCGCTGGTGAACGCCTCTTGGTGGTGCGGGCTGGAGTGGGTGCGCGGCTGGTTCTTGACGGGTTTCGGATGGAACGGCTTGGGAGTGGCCTTTCATGATTTGCCGGTCCTGGCGCAGAGTGCAGACTTGGTGGGAGTAACGGGCCTCTCCTTCCTTCCGGTTTTCGTGATGGCGGTGGTGGTCCAGGTCGGACGTGGTCTGCATCGCGAAGTGACGACCGGGAAGCTGCGCGCGCACTGGGATTTCGGAGTGGCGATGGCGGTGCTGTCATTGTGTTTTCTGTACGGGATGTGGAAGCTGCACGGAGAGAAACAAGGGGAGGTCATTCCGCTGAATGTGTTGCTGGTGCAGCTCAACATCCCGCAGGAGGCCAGCCGGCGGACGTGGGAGCCCCGGGAGATCCACCGGGCCTTCGAGGAAGAGACCGCCAAGGCGTTCCGGGAGCTGGAGGAGCGCAACGCCCAGCGGGGGCAGTTGGCTCTTGAGGAAGGGAATCGTGAAGCGGTGGCCCTCGATGTGCCGGACTGGGTGGTGTGGCCGGAGTCGGCCCTGACGGACTACCTGCTCTATACCGAGGAGGGGGAGCAGGGGATTGGGCTGGACAGCCGGATCACGCTCGATGAGGTGCGGCCGCTTGGCCGGTTCACCATGATCTTCGGATTGAACGAGTATGAAGGGACGCTCTCGGGCGAACGAATTACGGTCCTGGAAAAGGGGAAACATTTCAACTCCATGCTCGCGCTTTCCCCCGACGAGCACGTGTTCAGGACCTACCGGAAACAGCACCTGGTGCTCTTCGGGGAAACGATTCCCTATCGGGAACAGTTGAAGTTCCTGCAGAAGCTGTGGGAGATGTCGGCGGGGACAGAGTACGCGGGATCAATCAATGCGGGGAAAGGCAAGGAGCCCCTGCGGCTGCCCCATGCCGGCACCGCGAGCGGGAATCTCGCCGTGATTCCGACGATCTGTTTCGAGGACACCGTGCCGCGAAAGATGCGCAAGTTCGTGAAGGCCGGAGGACAGGTGATCGTGAATATCACCAACGACGGTTGGTTCAAGGAGAGCGAGGCGGCGGAACAGCACTTCGCGAATGCCAAGTTCCGCTCGATCGAGTTCCGGCGACCGACCATCCGCTGCGCCAACACGGGCGTGACCGCGGTGGTGGGAGCCCATGGGACCGTTCTTGACCGGGAGAAGAATGAACAACGCGTGCTCGTGGACGAAGAGGGATCCCATCTCACCCGTGGCTGGCTCTACGCGACGGCTTACGTGCCGGTGGATGGCCCGCTGACTCTCTATGCGCGGTTCGGTGACTGGTTTGCAACGATGGGCTTTGCGGTGGGACTCGGGTGGTGGATCCTCGGCTGGAGAAGAGCGCGGAACCGGGCGGCGAAAACTGAGAGCTGACAACTGACATGCGATAACGGATAACTATCTCCGTATGGCGGTTGGCGATGTCAGAGGAGTGTTGCAGTACGTCCCCTTGTTTCGGGGGCGCACCTTTGTGGTGGTCTTTGCGGAGGGACTTCCGGAATCGGCGGTGGCGGAAACCCTGCTGGACTTGAAGGCCCTGCAGGTGGTGGGGGTGCAACTCGTCATCGGGGTCCTGGGCCGAGAGGTGGCAGCCCTCGCGGACCGGGCCACCGAGTTGGAAATCAAGTTTGCGAGGGTCGCGGCGGGGCCCCGCGGCTGGACGGGCGTGGGGCCGGTCCTGGAGCGCGGGCAGGCGGCCTTGCTGAACTGCGGGAGCGTCAATCCGCTCGGGGCGGAAATGGCGGAATTGAGCCGTAGCGTGGACGCGGCCAAGTTGATCGCGCTGGTCAATGGCCCCGGAGTGCTGCGGGGAGGAAAGCCGCTCCATGCGGTGGCCCGCTCAGCGGTGAGCGAACTGGCGGGCGAGATCGAGGGAGTTGCCATGCTGCAGGATGCGGCGGTGGTGTGTGAGGCTGGAGTGCCGCGGGTCCACGTGCTGGACGGGCGTCGGCAGGGGGTGCTCGCGGATGAGCTCTTTTCCAACGAAGGGGTGGGCACCATGGTCCACGCCGACAGCTATCGGGAGTTGCGCCCGCTCCGCGAAGATGATGTGCCCGAGTTGCTGGCCATGATCGGGCGCTCGGTCCGCCGCGAACACCTGGTTCCCCGGGACTACGATGAAATCGTGCAAAAGGCGTCTGACTTCCTCGTGCTCTGTGTGGACGGCAACGTGGTGGGGTGCGTGTCGTTGCATCGCTACGACCAGGTCGGGGAAGTGGCCTGCCTCTACGTCAAGCAGTCGCACGAGGGGCTCGGGCACGGCCGGGAACTGGTGCTCGCAGCCGAGAAGAAGGCCGTAGAGGACGGGATGACTTCCGTGTTCGCGCTGACAACCCGCGCCTTGGAGTTCTTCGAAAGCCTGGGCTACGCGAAGATTTCGATGGATCGCGTGCCCGGGGATCGGCGCGCAAGACTGGAGGAGAGCGACCGGGACTCGGTGGTGCTGGCGAAGGAACTGGCGGTTCCCTGAGGGAGGGTTGGATTCGCCGACCCTAATTGAGATGCGGCTCCCCGAGCGCTTCGGCGATGATCTTATGGTAGGGAGAGAGGCCGCGCAGGATAGCGCCCCAGAGGGAATCGTCGTGGGTGTTGGCGAGGAGATCGGGGGTCGGCTGGGCGGCGATCCAGGAGCTATGACGGAGTTCGCCTTCGAGCTGTCCGTCGGTCCAGCCGGCGTAGCCGACGAAGGCGCGGACCAGGGTGCCCGAGTTCTGTGCGTGCTTGACGGCATCTTTGGCTGAGATGCGGGTGGCAAAGCGCAGGCCTTTCTCCTCGGACCACCAAAGAGCGGCAAAGGTGAGATGCTCGCGCGCGAGGGGACCGCCGACGTGAACGTCGATGCGCGCGAGGGAGGAGTATTCTTCGTCCTTGATGAATTCGCCGACCCGGTGGCCGGATGGGTGATTGAGGATGAGACCGAAGGCGCCCTCAGCGGCGCTGTGCTCGGCGAGGAGGACCACAGAATGTTGAAATACGCCCTCGCGCAGGGAAGGGTCGGCAATGAGAAGCTGGCCCTGGAGACGGATGGAGGATTCCTGCTGGGAAACGTCGGCCATGGGAGAACGTTGGCGCGGGGAAGGAGGGCCGTCAAGGCGGAGGGAGGTGTGAGGGAGGGAAAGTGTGAGCTGAGAGAGGGGAGAAGGGTGAAAGTGGGAGGGGCTGGGAGTGGGGAAGGGGCCGCGTTTTTGGAGATGCGTTCTGGCGCGGGTCAGCTAGAGTCCGCCCGTGTTCGTTGACCAAACGAGGATCTACGCGAAAGCGGGCGATGGCGGAAACGGGGTGGTGAGTTTCCGGCGGGAGAAGTATGTCCCCCGGGGAGGACCGGATGGAGGAGACGGTGCGGAAGGAGGAGACATCATCCTGCGGGTCGACCGGCATCTCGATAACCTGAAGACCTTTCACTACAATCCGCGTCTGGTCGCGAAGGGCGGCGGGCACGGCCAGAGCTGGAAACGGCACGGCAAGAATGGGAAAGCCGTGATCGGCAAGGTGCCGCCCGGGACCTTGGTCTACAAGTGTCCGGCGCGAACCGTGACGGAGGCGGTCGCGATGGAACGGAGCGAGGCGGGGATCGACCTCGACCTGGTGGTGGACCTCACCAACGAGGGAGATGAACTCGTTCTTTGCAAGGCGGGCACGGGCGGAAAGGGAAATTGGCAGTTTCGCAGCGCCACCAATCGCACGCCCGAGGAGTTCACCCTGGGCACTGCCGGGGAGGAGGGCGTGTACTTTCTCGAGTTGCGGCGTATCGCAGATGCGGGCATGGTGGGATTTCCCAATGCTGGGAAGTCGACCCTGACCAGCAAGCTGAGCGCGGCCCGTCCCAAGGTGGCATCCTATCCCTTCACGACCTTGAACCCGATGGTGGGGGTGGTGGAGTTCGACGACTTCAAGCGTTGCACGGTTGCCGACATCCCTGGAATCATCGAAGGGGCCCACCACAACCGTGGACTGGGCCACGAGTTTCTGCGGCACATCACGCGCTGCGGGTTACTCTTGTTCGTGGTCGATATGGACGGGAGCGAAGGGCGTGATCCGATCGAGGATGTGGAGACCCTGCGCAAGGAGATCAAGCTCTACGACGAAGAGCTCTCCAAGTCGGACTGGATGGTGATCGCCAACAAGATGGATCTTGAGAGCGCAGAGGGGAATCTGCAGAGCTTCCGGCAGCGCTTTCCCAAGGTGGAGATCGTTCCCATCTCCGCGGAGTTGGAGGAAGGCCTGGACGAGTTGAAGAAAGTGCTGTGCGAACGGGTGGGATCGCGGCCGAAGGAGTAACAAGGGCGAACGTTGAACGTTCAAGATCCAACCTCCGGGCAGGGTGAGGGGGAGGAGCCTCCGAAGGAGTTGGTGTTTGTCTACGGAACCTTGCGGAAGGAAGCCTCGAATCACTTTCGCATGGAAGGGGCGACCTACGTGGGGAGAGCGATCGTGCATGGCCGGCTTTATCACATCGGCAGTGGTTCGGGACGGGTCTCGGACGGGAAGCTGGTGGTGCGGGGCCGGTTGCACTACCTCGAATTGTTTCCGGGTCTCGTCCTGGACCGCCGGGAGGGAGAGGTCCGTGGCGAGTTGTTCGAGGTAACCGCGGAGCACCTGGAGGCGCTCGATGAGTTCGAGGGGGCCGCCTTTGAACGGTTGGAACACGAGACCCTTCGCGACTCCGGTGAACTGCCAAGTCGCGCCTGGATCTGGACATATCGCGGGGAGGTGAAGGAAGAGCAGCGGATCAAGCGGGGCGACTGGTTGGATTTTCTGCGCCCGCGGACGACCCCATTGTTCGTCTGGATTGCCTGGTCTCCGGTCATCTTCCTTTTGATGGGAATCCTGTCCGCCTCCTTCATGCGCGACCCCTTCAGTAACCTGGGATCACCGATTGGGTGGTGGGCCTTCCTCGCTCTCACGCTCAGCGCGCCGGCCGTAATGGTGGGTGGAGGATTGCTTGCAATCAAGAGACGGGAACGTGCTGAAGGCTGCGCGGCGCTTGCGGTCTTCCTGGGGATCGTGGGTCTGACCATTCTTGGATTGCTTCTGGTGGTGGGGCTGTTGAGCAGATGAGAGGGATGCTGGATGCGGATGGACGTTCGCCGGGCTGCTGAGTGCCCAGCGTTGGCTTGGAGCGAGGACGCCGCAATCCCGGCGCCATTCCTGCTAGGCGGGAGTGGCCAGGTGGGACCCGAAGTGGGCAAACAACTCGGTTTGCTGCGCCGAGTGCTCGAGTAAGTCCTCGGCCAGGCGGACCCGTCCGGGTTCGAAGAGGGTGATGATGCTCGATCCCCCAAAGGCAAAGTAGCCACGCTCCTCTCCGCGTTCGACGGGTTGCCCCGGGGTGAAGGTCTGATTGATGGATCCCACGTTGGTCGCTCCAATTTCGAGCGTGAGAATGGTGCCGAAGTCAATTGTTTCGAGTTCGGTGAGCACGCGCTTGTTCTCCCAGAGGTAGGACAGGTTGCGTCGCAGGGCGAGGGGAGAGACCGAGAAGAGGAGGCCGTTGAGGAGGCGGGATTCGGAGGGGGTGCCGGCGGCGGGGAAGTGGTAGCGATGGTAGTCAACCGGGCAGAGTCGCGAGAGGACCAGGGTGCCCCGGGCGTAGCGCTCGGCGAGATCTGCGGAGGCAAGGAGGGCGGGGAGGTCAAAGCGCTGTCCCTTCACGAAAACGGAGTTGACCTGGGAGACGTCAGAAAAGCCGAGGTGGCGCCCGTCACACGGAAAAAGGAGATTGTCAGGGTCAGCATCAAAGGGCCGGGCCGCGGGTTTGAGCTTGCGGACAAAGAAGTCGTTGAAGCTCGCAAATGACTCCGGAGGGGCGGCGAAATCGGCGGGAGCGAGGCCGTATTCCTCGATAAAAGGGGCCACCAGCCCGCGGCTGGCGGGGCGGGCCATGCGGCGGCCATACCAGCGCGAGAAGAAGGGTCGCTTGATGAGGTGCCGCAGGATCGTGCCACATGGGTTTTCGTAGGCAAGACGCAGCCATCGTTCTCCGTAGATCTGCTCGGTTTCCAGAGAGCCGGTCAGGCGATTAAAGTAGCGGACAGGCTCCACGGACCGACTTTGCCCCTTGCCTAGGGGGCAGTGCAAGATTACGGATCACCCAGATGCGGCCAATCCCCCATATTCTCCTCGCGTTCGCGTCTATCCTGATGAACGGCTGTAAGATTCCAGCTGAAGTTGAGATCGACGAAACGCGCGAATTAACCTCGGTTGACGAGCGTGTCCGGCTCCATGCCTCGGGCTGGCAGCGCTTCAAGCCGGGCGAGCGGCACTATGTCTACGAGGTGCCCAAGGAATGGGTCCGCCGGAAGGGCACGGATATGCGGCGGGTGAATATTGGGTTTGGACCGACGGGTGAAGGAGAGCTCTATATCAGCGAGACGGGGGGAGACCTGGCGCAAAACATCAATCGGTGGCGGAGGCAGTTTGGCCTGGATCCAATTACGGAGTTTGAGGTGAATTCGTTGCCTCGCGTCCCGGCCCTGGGGGCGGAGCTGGCGCTGGTGGAGGTGAAGGGGACCTACGGCCCTGGGATGGGGAAGGCGTCGCGGCCTGACTACGGCCTGCTGGGGGTCATCGGAGCGACGGGGAATGGCGTGATCACCATCAAGATGGTCGGTCCGATCGCGACGGTGGAGGCAGAGCGCGAGCGATTTCTGACCTTCTGTCGCGGACTGAGCATGGGCCACTGAAGACGCGGTAAGGAACAGATTTCAAGAGATGGCGGAAGAATCCCAAAGCAAGCGCAGGAAGAAGAGCCCGATGACGCGGGTGATCAATGTGGTCGCCGGTTTTCACGTGGCCTGTGTGTGCCTGCTGCTCCTGGGCATCCTGACCTGGTTGGGAACCCTGGAGCAGGCGGACCACACCTTGCTGGCGACCACCAAGAAGTACTTCAGCTACGAGAACTTTTTCCTCTTTCCCGAGTTCAACGAAAAGACAATTCCGATCCCCTTGCCGAGTGGATTCTGGGTCGGCCTGGTCTTTTTCTTCAACCTCCTCTGTGGAACGATCCTGAAAGTGCGGCGGGGGATCAAGCAGGTAGGGGTCCTCATTTCGCACTGCGGGATGTTGCTTCTGCTGGTGGGTGCGTTTGTCACACAAGTGATGTCGCAGCGGGGAAACATGGCGATTGATGAAGGGGAGACCAGCAATGTGGCCCAGCACTACACCGACCACGTGATCGAGGTATCGGAAACGGAGGGGGACAGGATCACCAAGGTGCATGTGATCGCCCACAAGTATCTGAAGGATCTCAAGTCCGGGGGGCAACGGATGTTCCGAATGAAGGCGTTGCCCTTTGATGTGCAGGTGGAGGGCTATGAGGTCAACTCCATGCCCTTGCCCGTCGAAGCATTCGACCAGGAGGGCCTGTCCGAAGCTGAGTTCATTGATGGCTTTGCCCTGGATGGGCGGGAAACTGACAAGAAGGAGGCGGAGAGGGACCTGGCAGGATGCTACGTCAACATCCTCGACAAGAGTGGCACCAAGTTGGAGCGCGTCCTGCTCTGCAGTGCCTGCGTGCAGCCGGCGACCTTCACGGTGGGGGAGAAGGACTACACCATCACGATTCGAAAGTCATTGTGGAGGGTTCCCTTCGAGATTCAGCTCGATAAATTCACGCACGAGTTTCATCCCGGCACGCGCCGGCCCCGGGTCTTTCGCAGCGACATCACCCGGATCGAGGAAGACGGGCAGACGGAGAAGGTGATCCGGATGAACAACCCGATGCGCTATGAGGGCTTCACCTTCTTCCAGGCCAGTTGGGGACCGCAGAACGACCCCACCGCGACAGAATTTTACTCGGTGTTCGAGGTGGTCAAGAACCCCGCAGACCACTGGCCCCTTGTTTCGCTCATCATCACGGGGATTGGACTTTTAGTGCACTTCGTCATGAAGCTGGTATTGTTCATCATCAAACAGATGCAGAAAAATGTCCGAGATAAGAAGATCGCCGCTTGAAGGCCCGCAATCCAATCCCATCGGACGATGGATTGCGTTTGGTCTCATCCTCACCTTGCTGGGCGGGGTGTTCAGCCTCGTCCTGAAGACCATGGCGCCGGACCGGGAGTTCCCGGAGATCACCGAATACACGCCCTGGTCGGAAGCGGTGATCGAAACCGCGCGGGCCATTCCGGTGCAGGAGAACGGCCGGGTGAAACCGCTGGAGACCTACGCCGGGTTTACCCTCCTCGGGATGCGGGGTGACCGGGGGATCAAGATCATCGGAGCAGATGACAAGGAGATCAAGATTGGTCCCGTGGAGTGGATGCTGGATGCCTTGTTACGCCCCGAGCTGGCGAAGCAACTCCCGACCTTTCGAGTCGACAATTCCGACGTCTTCGAGACGATCGGGATGGAGGGGAAGGAGAAGCGCGATCGCTACAGCTATGACGAGTTGGAACCCTACCTCAAACAGCTCACGATCGTCGCAGCCGAATTTGAAAAGTTGAAGGAGAACGGGGCGGATCTCACCACCGTGCAGAAGCAGGCCCGGGAGCTCAACTACAACGTGCAGGTGTATGAGCAACTCCTGAGCCATTTTGATTTTGCGCGCTACGGAGTCGAATTCCAGGGATTCAGCGCGGATGGCAGCGATGATCGCAAGCCGATGAGGGTCGTCATGTCGATGGCGCCCATCTTTCAGGAAGAGATGAGCAAGGTTCCCTCCATCGATCAGCTGCCTGAGAGGCTGGCTTACATCATGCAACAGGTGGGAAGTTTGGCCAATCGCTCCGCGCGCGGCCTGGTGATCTTTCCTCCGGACGACAAGCAAAAGGAACAGTGGAGAGCGTCTGGAAACCTGATCTACGAAACGATCGTCACCGCAGAACACGAGAATCCGGAACAGGCCGTCGAGGACATCAACACCATGGAGCGCCTGGTCGCGGCCTCGCTCAGCGATGATGAGAAGGTCTTTCCCGCGGCGCTCAAGAAACTGCAGGGAAATATCGAGGAACGGGCGAGGGCTCGTGGCGAGTACCGCGCCATTCCGATCGAGCTGAAGTACAATCGTTCCCAGTGGTTTTTCCGGGCCACCTTCTTCGCCTTCGTGCCAGCCTGTCTCTTCCTGGTGCTGAGCTGGCTCTCCCCCAAGAGCCTTTTCGCACGGATCATGACGACCCTGGTGTGGATCGGGTCGCTCTCCGGGTTGGCCGCGATTATCGCGGGAACGGTGCAGCGGGTGATCATCACGCAGCGCCCGCCGGTCACCGGGCTCTACGATACCATCCCCTTCATCACCGCGACCGTGATCATCGTGGCGATCATCGTCGAACTCCTCACCCGCCGACGTGTTGCGCTCGCAATCGCGCCCATCATCGGCTTTACCGGACTGGTCATCGCGCGCCTTTTTGAATACGGCGATGCGAGCGATCCCAATGATCCGCTGCTGGCGGTGTTGCGCTCCAACTTCTGGCTCACCACCCACGTTCTCACCATCACCTTTGGCTACGCGGCAGGATTCGTCACCGCGGCATTCGGGTTGGTCTACATGTTCATGCGGATCCTGAAGCTGGACGGCGGGGACAAATCAGTCCGCCGTTTCCTCACCCGCATGACCTACGGTTGCGTGTGCTTCACGCTCTTCCTCTCGTTGGTGGGCACCGTGCTGGGCGGGATCTGGGCCAACTATTCCTGGGGGCGCTTCTGGGGATGGGATCCCAAGGAAAATGGCGCCCTCCTCATCGTGATCTGGATGATCTTCATCCTGCACGCCCGGATGGGAGGGATCATCCGGGAGTGGGGAACGAACCTCTGCGCGATTTTCGGATCAGTGGTGGTGACCTTCTCCTGGTGGCACGTGAACCTCCTCGGGGTGGGACTGCACTCCTACGGTTTCTCCGAATCCCGCAAACTCGCGGTCTTCATCTTCTATGGGATGATCGGCACCGTCATTCTCATCGGCATGGGCTTCGCGATCTACGATCGCTTGTCGAAAGGCGCGAAGAAAAGTGTGGGGGCGGAACAGCCTCCCATGCCGGAACGGTTGGGAACCTAGTAGTTCGACAACTCTGAAATAATGGGTAGGCCTGCCAGAGAATGGCGAACTGGAGTGCATGGAGACATTCCCGACCGTTCGTCACCGCCACCAGAGCTTCATTCCACCAGGGAATTCTCGTCAGTTCAGAGTTGTTGGACTACCAGGGGGGAAGTTTCCAGTTTTCAGACTGGGAGACTGGAATTCTGGACGCTGTTTACGGAATAAGGGTTACTCTCTCCCCTACCCAGGCGGCCACTCCAGCTGGCGGCCGGCGAGAATGTGGAGATGCAAATGGGGCACCGCCTCGCCGCCGTGCCTGCCGTTGTTGATCACGACGCGGAAGCCGTCCTCGGCGAGGCCTTCCTGCTCGGCGATGACGCGGACCCTTGTCATCAGATGGCCGAGAAGATCCTGGTCTGCCGGATCGGCTTCTCCGATGCGCACCACCAGTTTCCTGGGGACGAGAAGCAGGTGGACCGGGGCCTGCGGGTTGATATCGCGAAAGCAGAGGCAGCGATCGTCCTCGTAAACGATGTCGCCCGGAATTTCGCGATCGGCGATCTTCTGGAAGATGGTTTTGTCGGGCATGGGGGGAGATCTCAGAGTTCACATTGAAGATTTCAGATCAGGATCCGAGATCTCAAATCTCAAGTCTCAAATCTGAAATGGAGAAGCCCCCCTACAGATCGATGGTCAAGTGAATGCGCCGATGCTCCGGGATCGGTTGTTGGGCGAAGTTCTGAAGGAAGGCCAGGATTTCCTGGTGGAGGAGTTCGCAGGAGCGAGTCCACCGCACGGCGCCGCGGAGTATCTGGGCGCTCGCGCGGAGCTCCGTAAAATGAAACTCCTCGGCACCGCGCTTACAGAGATCATCAATTTCCTCCTGGAGCGTTTGAAAGAAGACCAACTCGAATCCGTTGCCGGCCTCCCGCGCAGCGCGGGCGACGGAGACCGTGAGGGGCGGGGCGAGTAGTTGCAGGTTGTCTGCGATGGCATCGCACCCGATCCGCCGGAGCATGCGCTTCATGCGCTCGAAGAGATCTTCGATGGGCAGGAGGCGCCACGGGCACTTGTGCTCGAGGTAGTGCAGGACTCCGTCGCGAATGTCGTCGATGAAGGGAAAGTCGGCACGGTCGCAGGACACCGCCGCCCGTTTCAGCGCAAGGTCGATCCAGTGCGTGTCGTAGCCGACCACTTGATGGCGGCCGATTTTGAGGACCGGGAGTTTTCCGACGAGACAAATCATGATGAGACTATTCTTTGAAGAGGCGGCGCTGCATGGGATCACGCAGGGCCTTGAGTTCGAGAGATTGGATTTCGCTGATGAACTCTCCGACGTTGTCGAACTGGCGGTAGACCGAGACGTAGCGGACGTAGGCGACCGGATCGATTTCGTGGAGTTTGTCCATCACCTCGGCACCGATGATGTGGGAGGGGACTTCGGAGAGGTGGTCCTTGTGGAGGGCGGCCAGGATTTCCTCCACCGCACGGTCGAGGCGATCCATGGAGACCGGGCGCTTTTCGCAGGCCTTCACGAGGCCTCGAAATAGCTTCTCGCGGTTGATGGGCTCGCGGCTCCCGTCCTTCTTCACCACCCGGAGTTCGGTGCGCTCGATCTGCTCGTAGGTGGTATAGCGGTAGCTGCAGTCGAGGCATTCGCGCCGACGCCGGATCGTTGTCCCGTCCTTCGACATCCGCGAATCGACGACTTTGTCCTTGTGGGAACCGCACTGTATGCACCTCATTTGTCCAACCGTTAGGGCGGATGCTACCCAAGATGTGGTAGGGGCAAAGGAAAAAGCATACTCCATTTCGTGATACCCTGTAATATCTACCAGAGGTGGGTAGTCTTTTAAAATTGAGAGCAAGTTCCGTGGTTAC
>JAYGGC010000250.1:0-35552 GCA_046581525.1 Roseibacillus sp.
GACGTCCCGGTCTCGAAGCGTGAGTTCACGGCCCGTGCCTTGCCGCAGCCCGCGCCTCCGGAGTTCCGCAATGCGGTTGGCCGATTTTCGCTCACTGCCATCGCAGAAACCACGGGCTTGCGCGAAGGAGACCCCATCACGGTGCGTCTCCTGGTTTCCGGTCGCGGAAATCTCGACACCCTGGACGCTCCGAAACTCGCCTCCAACCAATCGGAGTGGAAGGTCTACCCGCACAGTAGATTGGAGCGTCAAGGGGAGAGCCGCGATGTCAGCGGGGTGGCCACCTTCAGCCAGATCATCCGACCCAACGGATCTCAACGCACCATCCCATCGTTCCGTCTCGTTTTCTTCGACCCCGAAGAGGAACGTTTTCACACCGCCACTTCTCTCCCCATTCCCTTTGAGGTCGCGCTCGCCCATCGCACTGCAGGCACGCCGACGTCGATCCTTCCCGATGTCAGCACGCCCGTGGAGGACATGGAGAGCATTCTCGGCCTGGTCAATCCCACCCGCAGCATGGGAGCCGACAGCCCCTCCGGATTGTGGCGCTTGTGGCATCTCCTTCCCGCCCTCATTGCCATCCTCCTCCTCGCTCAGATCACCCGCCTGCACATTCTTCCCCGATGGCGGCGTCCCTCAGCGAGCCAAGCCGTCGAGCGCGCGCTCACTTCCGTGGAACAAGCCGGACCGGAATCGCGAGAGTTTCTCCGGGCCTCCGGTAGTTTCATCGAACACTGGATCTCGCCCGAACAGCGCGACGATAAGATCGCAGCGGTCCTCGAACGACGCGACCTCGATTGCTACCGACCCGGCAGCAATCAGGAGGAGCTCGTCGAGACGGAGAGAAGAGGGATCCTCAGCCACCTGCGCGAACGCGCCTTGGCCTCGGTCTCGCTCGTGGCATTTCTTGCCATCCTGATGCTCGGGGGTCGCGCCCAGGCTGCAACCGCGGCCCCCGACGAACTCTACCGGCAAGCTGAAGCGGCCTGGTCGGAGGGATCCTACCGCGCCGCGATCAATCTTTACGAACTTGCCCACGAGAGTGCTCCGCTCCCCGCAGATGTGCTCTACAATGTCGGGAACTGCTATTTTCAGCTCGAGGAGCGGGGACTTGCCGCCCTCTACTATCATCGCGCACTCCATCTCGAACCGCACCATGCCGAAGCGCGCCAGAACCTTGCCTTTCTCAAGCGAAAGACCGGTGCCATCACGATGGAGCGTCCGCCCTACCAGCAACACCTCGGGAAGATGAAGCGCAGCCTCTTCTCCGCGCTCACCGCTGCTGGGATCTGGATTACCGTCCTCGCCGTCCTCGGTATCTTCGCTTCGGTCTCGCGAGTTCTTCGTCCAATGGTCTGGACCGGGCTGTCGGTCGGACCACTGATCGCCGTCGCGGGTGGCGTTTGCCTGGGACTCTATCCCAACGACCTGGAGTTCGCGCCGATCGCAGAACGGGCCATCATGGTGAACAAGGTCGCCTTCGAAGCGCGGACCGAGGCCACCAGTTCGAGTGCCGGAGTCATCTCGGTCCCACCCGGCAGTCTCTGTCGTCCTCTCGCCCGACGCGGTGCTTGGACCTATGTGGAATTGGCCAATGAGGTCCGGGGATGGGTTCCCTCCCAGGTGGTCCGCCAAATCGTTCCAAGCGACGATGAGAAGCCAAAAAAGGTTGCGGATCTGAGCGCCTGAACAGGGGGCCTTTCCTGAAAATGTGACCGTGTGACCACCTAAAACGGTTATCTTTCTAAAATATTCAGGTTATATTAAAAATACGGTTGACTAATTTAGTAATTTTGAAAAAAATACACCCCGTCATGAGAGCCCTTGCATCCGCCCTGATTCTCCTCCTCGGCCCGGCCAGTGTTCTGGCTGATGGTCGAAGCGAACTGGACATCCTGCGCGCTCGTTGCACCGAGCAGGAGCGCCAGATCCGCACCCTGGAGACGGAGATCGAAAGTCTCCATAGCCATCTGGCGCTCGAGCGCCGGCGCGCTCGCGGGCTTGAGCCCAGCGCCCCTCTGGCCTACTCCGCCACCCCGACTCCCGCCCCCTCTTACACCGTCAAGCCAGGCGACACTCTCTCCTCCATCGCGCGGCGTTACCGCGCTTCCGCAGACGGCCTGATGAAAATCAACGGCATCGAGGACCCTACTCGTCTGCGAGTCGGCCAGCTGTTGACGCTCCCAGCCGAGGCCAAGGCTCCCAAGCCTGTTCCCGCCGCCCCCGCTCCCAAGCCGGTGCAGGTGCATAAACCGGAGCCCAAGGCCGCGACCAAGCCGACCGAAGATTACAAGGTGCGGCACGGTGACACCCTCTACGGCATCGCTCGTCGTCACAAAATGAGCGTTGGTGATCTCAAGTCATTCAATCCCAAGATCGAGGAAAGGATTGTCGCAGGCCAGAGCATCGTGGTGATCAGCAAGCCCAAGAAGGCAACTCCGCCGAGCCTGGGAATCTCCAAGACCCGGACCATCGCGGCTCCCAAATCCACACCGAAGAAGTCCATCACCAAGAAGCCGGCGGCATCCAAACCCGCACCCATCAAAAAAAAGACCCCGGCCCCCAAGCTGAAGCCGGTTATCGCAGAGGAGAAAAAGGAGCCCAAGGCCAAGCCTGCTCCCACCCCAAAAACCATCTCCACCATCATCGTAATGGAGGAACTCTCATTCGGCGACTTCGCCAAGAAATACGACACCACGCCGGAACAGCTGAACTCCCTTAACGGCTGGGACTTCAAAGCAAGCCTCGTTCTTGCCCGGGGTTCGGAAATCTACGTGCCCGGTCGCTAATCCCCCTGCTGCTTAAAAAAACCACTTTTCGACTCCTATACGGCAAGGCAGGGTGACGCCCGGTGGCAGCTTCGGCTCCACCGGGCGTCAATCGTACCAGGGTCCGCTCTACTCGCGGCCTGGAATCTCCACCGCCGCAATCTCAGTCCCGTCCGGATCGTAGTGGCGACCAAAGAGCCAGGCCAGGATCCGCTTGAGATCCTCCAGCATCACGTAAACGGCGGGGACCAGGATCAAGGTTATGGCGGTCGCAAAGAGGATCCCGAAGCTCAAGGAGATTGCCATCGGGATCAGGAAACGGGCCTGCATGTCAGTCTCCACAAGCATCGGCATCAGTCCCGCGAAGGTGGTCAGGGAGGTCAGGATGATCGCCCGGAAGCGCACTCCCCCGGCACGCAGGGCAGCCTCCACGATGGATGCCGATTCCTTGCGGTGACGGTTGACGTAGTCAACGAGCACCAGGCTATCGTTCACCACCACTCCGGCCAGTGCCACGATTCCGCACATCGACATGATGCTGAGCTCGGTCTTCATCAGGATGTGCCCAATGACGGCCCCCACGATTCCGAACGGAATCACCGACATGATGATGATCGGTTGCAGGTAGGAGCGAAGTGGGATGGCCATCAGGACATACATCGCGATCAAGGCGAATACGAAGCCGATCCCGATCTCCCTGATGCTCTCCGCCTGGTCAGCCTGTTCTCCCTCAAACCTGAAAGTGACACCTGGAAATTTTTCGGCGAGCTGGGGCAGCGCCTCCTTCTTGAAGCGCTTCATCACGTCGTTGGAGTTCGCCTCTGCCTTGTCAACGTCGGCTGTAATTCGAATGGCCCGTTTGCGGTCCACCCGCCGGATTGTGTCCGGTCCGCGACGCTCCACGGCCTCGACCACCTGGCTCAACGGGACCTCCGTCCCCTGCAGCGTGCGCAGCTTCATTTGCTCGAAGTTTTCGATCGATTCACGTTCTTCTTGCGGGTAGCGAACCATCACCTTCACCTCATCGCGCCCGCGTTGCAGTCGCTGTACCTCGTCGCCATAGAAGGCGCGGCGCACCTGGGCGGCCGCATCCCCGAGGCGTAGACCCAGCGATCGGCCCTCGGCCGTCAGCTTTTGAAAAACGAGCTCGCGTTTGCCCGGACGATCGCTGTCCGCGATGTCGATGACACCCGGATATCCCTTCAACTGCTCCCGCAGGAAGTCAGTCGCAGCACGGAGTTCCCCGAGGTCCTTGCCGGTAAGGAGCAGGTCAATCGCGTTCCCTCCCCCGGCAGCCTGTGCGATGAAGGTGACTTCGACTGCGCTCGGAATGGCGCCCACCGCGGTGCGCCACTCGCGGACAATGTCCTCGGCCGAGATGTCGCGCGACGCAGAAGGAGCAAGCTCCATGGTCACTTCGCCAATGTTCGTTGCGGTCGGCGGTCCCCGCGGTGAGAACTCCGTGATGAAGGGCTGAATCCCTGAACTCGCCAGGATGTGGCGCACCACGGGGTCGCCATCACGATTGCGATACCTGGTCCCAATCTTGAGTGCCTCGGCCTCCAATTTGGCGGTGGCTTGCTCGGAGGAATCGAACGGGACGCCACGGGGAAGCTCAAAGCGGGCAATCACCAAGTCCGCTTCCACCTCGGGAAAGAACTGACTCTTGATCCACTTCCCAGCAACCAGTCCGACCGTCAGGATAAACAGGCCGATGAAGACCGAGAGGACCACGTAGCGGTAGCGCAGGCACTTCTTGAGAAAGGGGCCGTAGACGTTGAGCACGAACTTCTCGAGGCCCGTCGAAATGTGGCGCTGCAAGCGCGCGAGCGGCCAGACTTTCCGATTGGGATCGCTTGGCTTGAGCAAGGCCAGGTGCGCCGGCAGAACCAGCTTCGACTGCAGGAGCGAGAACATGAGAGTCGGGATGACGATCAGGGGAATGTTTGGCCAAATCTTCCCGCTCACTCCACTCAGGCCGAGCATGGGCGTGAACGCCACCATCGTGGTGACCACTCCGAAGATCACAACCACGCCGACCTCGTGCGTACCTCGCCAGGAGGCCTCCTTGGGATCCTCGCCACTGCGCATGCGCCGATAGACATTCTCTCCAACCACGATGGCATCGTCGACCACGATCCCAAGGACCAGGATGAAGGCGAA
The DNA here is from genome assembly GCA_046581525.1 of Roseibacillus sp. Lineage (GTDB taxonomy): Bacteria > Verrucomicrobiota > Verrucomicrobiia > Verrucomicrobiales > Akkermansiaceae > Roseibacillus_B. The sequence goes on from JAYGGC010000250.1 coordinate 4,932, forward strand.
GAGCGAGATCATGTTGATGGAGATGCCCACCTGCGGCATGAGCCAGATCCCGCCGGCAAATGAGACGGGAATTCCAAGCGCCACCAGGAACGCCAAGGTCGGGCGCAGGAAGAGCGCCAGCACGATGAAGACAAAGATCAGGCCCCAGGTTCCATTCCGTTTGAGGAGGTCGAGGCGTCCCTTCAGGTACATGCTGGTATCGTTCCAGACTTCCATTTCGATCCCTTCCGGGAACTCCGTCCGAGCCTTCTCGAGATACTCGTGCACGGCCGTGGCAATCTTCAAAGTGTCCTGGTCGCCCGTCCGGAAAATGTTGATGAGCATGGCCTTACGCCCGTCGAAGGAGTTCTCGAGATCCACGTCTTCGAAACCGTCCACGATGGTGGCAAGCTCCTTCAGGGTCACCGTGGAACCATCGGGCCGGGTGACAATGACCACATCTTCAAAGGCCTGCGCGTCGTAGCGCTTTCCCAGCGCGCGAATCACGACTTCGCCTGCCGCGGTCTTTACTGATCCTCCGGGCAGGTCGAGGGACGACCTTCGCACGGCCTCGGCAACCTGTGCGAGAGTCAGCCCGTAGCGCCGCAGGGTGTCCTCCGGAACCTCGATGGAAATCTCGTAGGGCCGCACTGCCGCCAGTTGCACCTTGGTGATCTCGGTGTCCTTCTGGATCGCCGCGAGGAAGGCGGGAAAGGGGTTGCTGATCTTGAATTCCGGCCGGTCGGGCTGGTAGTCCAACAAGCTGTCACGCACATCTTCCGCGACTTTGCGCAGGGTCCGCTCATCGGTGTCTCCCGAGATGGCGATGCTCATAACTTGCGCGGTGATCACGACCTCCTCGATCAACGGGCTCTCCGTCTCTTCCGCGAAGTTGTCGATGGCATCAACCCGCGTCTTGATGTCGTCCATCACATCGCGGACATTGTAGCCGGTCTCCACTTTCACCCACACGAGGCCGACATTCTCTGCCGCGCTGGAGTTGACTTCCCTAATCCCGTCGAGATCGGAAATCGCCTCCTCAATAGGTATCACAACGCCTTCCTCGACGTCTTCCGGGCTGCCGTTCGGATAGGGAACACGCACCGAGACCGCGTCCACCGCGATGTCGGGAAAGATCTCCTTCTTGAGCTGAAACCAAGTATAGAAGCCCGCCATCAGCACCGACAGCATCAGGAAATTGGCGGTCACATGGCTGCGACTAAACCAACGGATAAGCCCTTCCATCGCTTACTCCGGCTCCTCCGCGTTCCCGTCCGGCCCTTCCTCGGGGGCATCTTCCCCGGGCGCCTCTCCAGCCTCCTTCTCCTTGCCGTCCAGCACCTCTACCCTCCCGCCAGGCAGCGGCGCATTGGGCGGGGTCGTCACGATCTGCTCTCCTCCTCGCAGGCCCTTCCTCACAATCACCACATCACGCTCGGTGCGCATCACTTCCACGGCCCTGAATTCCAGCCGGCCGTCCTTCACGAGGAGCACTTCGCTGCCATTCAACATCGCCGCCCGCGGCACCTTCACCACCTCTGGCACAACGATGCCCGTAATCCGCGCCTTCACAAACATCCCGATGGGCGGCACATCCGGTTCGTCAAACTCCGCCACCACGTTGATCGACCGGGTGGACCGTTCAACCATTTCCTCAGAGCGGAGAAGTATTCCCCTCCACTGCACCGTCTTCCCGCCCAGAGAGCCCTCGGCCGTCACCTCGACATCCTCCACCTCCCCTTCACGATCACGCTTCAAGTAGCCGTAGTCCTCCAGCGACAAGGGCAGGCGGACCTCCACCGCACCGCGCGACACCAGGTCCACCAGTGGCATTCCCGGACTCACCACCGCACCGTAATCGACATAAGTGCGCTCGATGCGACATGAATACGGCGCCCTGATTTCCGTTCGTTCCAAATCGCGCGACGCCTTGTCCACCGAAGCCTGGGCCGCCAGAATGTGCGCTCGCGCGCTCGCCAATTGAGGCACGCGCTTCACCAAATTACTGGGTTTTCTCCCATTGCCCAGTTTCTCCCAATCTCGAAGCGCTTGCGTCTTGCGCGCTTCCTCCATTTGAAGAGCCAACTCAGCCTCGGCCAGTTTGGAATTCGCAACTGCAAGAGCCGCCTCATAATCGGCTCCGTCTATCTGCAACAAGAGCTCACCTTCTTCAATGGTCTCACCAGCCTCGAAGTCCCGATTCACTTCGGTCAGCTTGCCGACTACCTCCGCCGTCATGGTGGTGCGACGACGAGGGACCACTTCACCTTGCGAATCCAACATGATTTGAACCGTCGTCACTACGGCTTCCTCGACCCGAACGGTTGGGTACCTCTCCTTCGACTCGCCCTTGGGAACCTTGGGTCCCAACAGGATCAAGAGGGCGGCACCCCCGACCGCGGCGCCAAGGATCAGGAGGCAGATGAAGGCCCACGCTGCAAAGCGCAGCCAACCTACATCAATGGTGATTGCCCGGCCCATTTCTACTGCTTTCCTCGTACTTTGAAATCGCCCCCGAGCGCCAAGTGCAGATTGACTCGGTTGTCCAGTCGGAGCCGACGCAACTCGGCAAGCTGGAAGGCGGTTTGCACCTTTCGATCCTGCGCGCTCAGCAGCATCAAGGCATCAACCGCGCCATCTGCGAAATCCTGGATCGCAGCCTCCGCCGCTTCCCCCGCGAGCACCGCGGATTCCGCCACCGCGGCCTCCCGCTTGGCAAAGTAATCTTCCGCGATCAAGGCCTGCTCGACCTCTCCCAACCCTTGCAAAACGGTCCGCTGCAGTTGCCCCAGGGCAATTTGTTCGTCGTGCCTCGCGATGCGTTCCTCTTCGCGCAAGCGCCCTCCGGCGAGGATCGGTTGCACCACTCCCCCCGCCAGAGACCAGACCCCGAAGTTGCTGGAGAGCACTTCATGCAAGCTGTCTGTGCTCGTCCCCATCGCACCGGTCAGGGAAAAGCTGGGGTACTTCGCAAGCCGGGCCGCTTCCCGACGTTTCCCGGCCGCCGCGTATCGCCGCTCTGCCGCGAGGATGTCCGGGCGACGCAACAACAACTCCGACGGCAATCCCGCCGGCGGTCGCGGAGGTGCGGGTGGCAGTCCCCGCATGCTTAGTGAGCGCCCTGAAGGATAACGTCCAACCAGGAGCTCTATCTGACGAAGCGCCCGTTCACGTTCCGCCTGCCACCGGGCCAGCGAGGCCCGTGAGGTCGCCAGGTCGCTCTCCGCGAGCCGCAACTGGGACGCGAGCCCTCCCTCCTCGACCAAGGCCTCAGCGAAGCGCTCTCGAACCGACTGCGCAGTCTTCTCGCGCACGACGATGGCAACCTGCGCCAGGCGAATCTGGTCGTTGGCCTCGCCCAGGGCAAACCAGGCCTTGGCGATCTGGGCTGCGAGCGAGGTCCGCGCAGCCTGGAATTTGAATCCTTGCGCCTGCAGATCCCCCACCGCGGCACTCTGGCTCGCCCGCAGTCGTCCCCACAGGTCCAACTCCCAGCCAATGTCGAGAGAGGCCCCATAGGTCTCGGAAGTAGTGCTCCCGATCGGGATCGGAAATCCCGTGAACCTCTGCTTGGTCCGCGAGCCGGTAATCTGTCCTTGAAGTTGCGGTTTACGCGCCGCACCGGCCAGCCGCGCCACCGCCTCCGCCCGGCGCACTTGCTCGGCGGCCACCCGCAGGTCCAGGTTCCGCGACATCGACTCATTCACCAAGGCGCTCAACTGGGAGTCCCCAAAGCGCCGGATCCAGGCCAGGTCGATCCCCGCCCGCGCCGGTCGCGAATCATTCCAACTGCCTGGCGCCATGGAGGCAACGGCCGCGACCCGGTTCTGCGGAGGAGTCACGCCACAGCCGCTCATCAAGGCGACGAGAACAACTCCCGTCGTCGCGCTCACCACTCGCCGGCCGCAACCACCTTTACTCCTCATCGTCCACCTCACTCGGCTCGGTTTGAAATCCTGCAGCACAGAAATCGATGACCTGGCGGAACAGCACCTCCATTGGGGGTTTGCCAGCCCGTCCCCCTGACAACTGGCGCAGGGTCTCGCCGTGCGTGAGGGAATTCGACATGACGCCGAACGAGAAATGCATCCTCCAGAGCGCCAGCCTTTCACTCAAGGTCGGCACTGACTTGCGCAGGGCTGCGGTGAAGCGACCAGCCATGCGGACAAACAAGGGTCTCACCGATGCCGGGAGGCTATAGCCGCGCTCCCCCATGAGACGACCCATGAATTTGCAGAAGAGATCTTCCGACATCTCCCCGCTCGTAAAGTGCGTGAGAACCGGCGCGAGGAATGCTTCGAGGATCTCTTTCACCGGAACCGGAGCGCCGCTGTGACGGGCCTCACACTCATCCAAGAGGCTCAGCCGTCTGATGTTGATCGGAGTAGCATGGCGCTCAATGACCGCATCGATGAGCTTGTCCTTGGAACCAAAGTGGTAGTTGACCGCCGCGACATTGGCATCCGCCGCCCCGGTGATATCCCGCAGCGAAACGGTATCGAAGCCACGCTCTGCAAAAAGCGCCTCGGCCGCACTCAGGATCCGCTCCCGCGTCCCTTGGCCTTCGTCCAGCTCCTCGGTCATTTTCAAACACACGTTTAAAACAGAAGCTTTAAAGGTCAACCGTATTTCCATGGTGCTGATCCGGCATTATGTAACATCCTTACGATGTGGTCTTTACAAACTTCTCGAACACATTTCCTTGCCTCCCGGGGCCTTGCTCCGCTATCCCGGCAGGGCTTGGCCACCACGATCCACTTTCATCACGGCGATTGCCTCGAGGGCATGGGGGAACTCCCGGCGGAGAGCGTCGACTTGGTGGTCACCTCCCCGCCCTACAATCTCGGGATCGACTACCGGAGCTACGACGACACCTCTCCTCGCGAGAGTTTTCTCGCGTGGTGTGTGGATTGGGCCAGCGAGATTCATCGCGTCCTGCGCGTGGACGGTTCGTTTTTCCTGAACCTGGGAGGCTCTCCAAGCAATCCCCTCTTGCCCCACCAACTCCTCCTCTCCCTCACCACCCCGAAACTCTTCCAGCTTCAGAACACCTTCCACTGGATCAAGTCCATCAGCATTGAGACGCCCGCTGCCAAGACAATCAGCGCCGGCCACTTCAAGCCCATCAATTCCAAGCGCTACGTCAACGACTGCCACGAATACGTCTTTCACCTGACCAAGAGCGGAGAGGTCCACCTCGATCGCCGCGCTGCAGGCGTGCCCTACGCGGACAAGTCGAACATCAAACGATGGAAACACACCGGTGGTTCTGATCTGCGCTGTCGCGGTAACACGTGGTTCATCCCCTACGAAACAATCCAGTCGAGGAAGAACCAGCGACCTCATCCCGCCTCCTTCCCGCCTGCTCTGGTGGAGCAATGCATCAAGCTCCACGGCCGCAGGGAGCAAACGGTCCTCCTCGATCCTTTCCTGGGAATCGGCTCTTCCGCAGTGGCGGCCAAAAAGATGGACATCGAATCGTTCGTCGGATTTGAGATCGATGAGGAGTATCTTGAGATTGCACGGGAACGACTTGCAGGGACCGCAACATCCGCGAAACTATCACCAGGAGCACCGCCTGACACCGAACCAGAGTTACCGCTCCAACCCCCGCACTGACCCTTACGACTATGGATTTCGAAGCTGCCGAAGAGACCACCTCCATCGAGTCCGTATTTGTCCGCCGCCGAAATGTCCTCATGCTCAGGGGACGATTATCCCCAGTCTACACCGACTACTACCTGCATCTCATGCAGCATGGGCTTCGCAATCCCGACTCCTTGGACGAAACCTTGAAGGACCTGATGGCCATGCTCACCCTCCACCTGGTGGCGCGGCCCTGGGCCGAAACCATCGCGTGGACCGTCAACATGCGCGCCCCCCGCGTGAACATCTTTGCGACGGGAGCTTCGATCAGCGAGCAGGTCACAGGACGCTGCTTCACCGAGAATGTGCGCGAGCCCGATCGCAATCTCTTCTATTCGCAGACCACGCTTCCCAACCACGAGCCCCGGCTCTCCACCATCGAGATTGACCGGATGGACGCCCTGGAGTGGATCGAGGAACTCTACCGGAGTTCGGAGCAGCGTCCCTGCCGGGCCTTCAGTCTTCCGGACGATTGCTACGTCCTGCTCGCTGCCCAGCCGGACTTCGACGCGGGGTGGCTCGAGTCTGTGACCGCCGCCGAGGTCGCCCGGATCGAGCAACGGGAGGAGACCAAACTCCTCGAAACCCGGCGATTTCGCTTTCGCTGCGGCTGCACCCTCGACCGCATTTTGCCAGCGCTGGGAGCTTGGCGGGATCAGCCTGAAAAACTCTTTCAGGGTGAAGAATCGATCACGATCCAGTGCCCACGCTGTGCCGCGAAGTTCTCCGTGACGCGGGACATGATTTGACTTCCGCGCTGCGTTCCGTATCGCTGCCGCTCATGCCCGATTTCGATACGGCTCATATCCGGCGCGGCACCGGTTCCCTGAAGTGGGACAAGCGTCCTGATCTCCAACCCTTCTGGGTGGCTGATATGGACTTTCAGTCGCCGCCCGCAGTGGTCGATGCGCTCCAGCGGCGCGTCGAGCACGGTATCTTTGGCTACCCTGTTCCGCATGCTGGGCTGGAGGAAGCAATCCTCGCCTACCTCGAGCGGCGCCACCACACTGCCGTGCCCCCTGCGCAGATCGTGCACCTGGGAGGTCTCGTGCCGGCCCTCTCGCTCGCAGGACGCGCCTTTGCGGAGTCGGGTGATGCCTTGATGACCTGCACGCCGGTCTATCCTCCCTTTCTCGGCATTCATCGAGACGGCGCCCTCGACCTGATCACGGTGCCTCACGTGCTGGACGGCGACCGTTGGATCTTCGACTGGCAGGCCATGGAGGATGCGGTGACTCCGCGCACTCGCCTCTTCGTCCTGAGCAATCCACAGAACCCGCTGGGCCGGGTCTTTTCAGAAGCTGAGGTCGTCCAACTCGGAGAATTTTGCGCTCGCCACGATCTCATCCTGATCTCGGATGAGATCCACTGCGACCTGATCTATGACGATGACGCTACTCCATTTTTTTCGGCATTGCGCCTCCCTGCGGACCTCGCGGCGCGGAGCGTCGTCCTCCTCTCGCCCAGCAAGACCTACAATATTGCCGGACTGGGTTACGCATACGCAGTGATACCCGACAAACCCCTCCGGCAGCGTTTCACCCGGGCCCGGGGACACACCCTCGCGGAGATCAACTGCCTCGCCTACTACGCCGCCGAAGCCGCCTACCAACACGGTGAACCCTGGCGCCGGGACCTGATCGCCTATTTGCGAGGCAATCGCGATCTGCTCACCTCCTTCGTCCGGGACGAACTCAAGACCGTGATCATCCCTGACATGGAGGCCACCTACCTGGCCTGGCTCGACTTCCGCCCTCGCGGCATCGACGAACCGGCCTCCCTCCTTGAGAAGAAAGTCGGAGTCTTCCTTTCCGATGGCCGCTTCTTTGGCGAACCCGGTCACGCACGTCTCAATTTCGGGTGTTCCCGTTCCCTCCTGCAAGAGGCTCTGGACGCGATTGCTTCAGCCCTCACCTGAGGCCCGAGCTCCCGGAGGATCTGAAAGGCTCCTGCCGATTCCCTCCTCACCTTGTGCCACCTCGAGGTTGAGCGGTGTCCCCATCCTCGGTTCAGAAGGTCCGCATGTGCACAGCCCTCCCAATCGCGTCTTGCCGCGGGCCTCGGGCTGACGCATCCTCTGGGCCGTGAGATTCCTGGTTTTTCTGGCCGTCCTGGTCCCTCTCTCGAGCTTCTCCGCAGCGGTTCCTGCACATGTCATTTTGTGCGGTGGGCCCGCCCTGCGAGTTTGGGAAAACCTCCGGATCCCCAACGAGCGGCACGACAACTGGTGGGCCAACTTCATCCGCGCCTCCACCCTGCGCATGGCCGAGATCCGGCTCCAGCACGGCAGGCAAGCCAAGCTGGTCTGGATCGTCTACCGCCCCGCCTACCTCACGCGCGGACGCGCCGACCACAAGCCCTACACGATCTGGATCCAGGAGCAGGCCACCAAACGCAATTGTGAACTCGTCTGGGTCGACAGCGGGGCCCAGGCCATCGGCGCCATCAATGCGCGCCCCAGTCGTTCCATCGCCTCATTCACCTTCTTCGGCCATTCCAACCGCCACGCCTTCCTGCTCGATTACGGCAATGAGATCATGGCCATCTCGAAAGCTTGGATTCACGAGAGAGACCTCGGCAAGATCCGCCGGGGTGTCTTTGCCAAGAATGCGGTCTGCCAAAGCTACGGTTGCCACACTGGTGAGAGCATGAGCAAGGTCTGGCATAGCAGGGTCGGAGTGCACCTCATCGGGGCCGCCGGAAAGACTGACTATGCGGTGGTTGGTCAGGGACGCCTCCCTTCCGTGTCGGGCTCATGGGTGCGTTGAACCACCCCACGAACATGGTTGCGCTCTTCAGCCTCGCCACCTTGCTGGGACTTGCCCTGGTCTTTCCTCCGAACGTCGCCCTTTCCGCTCCGCCGGAAAACGCCGAGCACGTCATCATGGCGGGCGGACCCGCCTTGCGGCAACGGGAACGCCTTCGAATCAAGGCGAGACCACACGACAAGTGGTGGGCACAATTTGTTCGGGCCTCCACCCTCCGCATGCTCGACCGTCGTCGCGAATTCGGCAAAGGCGCGCGCATCACCTGGATCGTCTATCGCCCCCGCGATGTCACCCGTGGGCAGGAAGACCAGCAACCCTTCGTCGAGTGGATCAAGGAGCGCGCTCACGACTACCGAGCGCTCCTCATCTGGGTCGGCTCAGGACCACAGGCCATCGCGGCCCTCAACAGCCGCCCGACTGGATCCATCCTGACCTTCGACTATTTCGGACACTCCAACCCTCACGCCTTCATGCTCGACTATGGCAATGAGATCCTGGGGGTCTCCAAAGCGTGGATCCACGAGCGCGACCTCCCCAAGATTCGGCGACGCGTGTTCTCCCCTCAGCCCCGATGCAAAAGCTGGCGCCGCCACACTGGCCAGAGCATGAACCTGACATGGCGGCAGGCTCTCGGCATCCACCTGATTGGCGCGGAGGGCAGAACGGACTACGGTGTCGTCAGCCAAAGAGCGCTCCTGCCCACCACCAACGGGCGCTGGATGCGCTGATCTCATTCCTCCCCATGCTTTATCCCGACCTCAATCAACTCTACCGCAAGTCATTCTTTGCGCTCCTCCAGCTGGCCCGATCCGTGCACGAGGAGCACTGGACGGACTCCAGCGTGCAGCTCTGCACCTTGCTCTCGATCAAGACCGGAGGATGCTCCGAGGATTGCTCCTATTGCGCGCAGTCCGCGCGTTACAGCACGGGCGTGGAGGCCGAACGGCTGATGGAGAAGGAGGACATCATGGAGCGGGCCCGAGCGGCCCGGAGCAACGGCTCGACCCGCTTCTGCATGGGGGCCGCGTGGCGCTCCGTTCGCGCCGGAACCCCGCGCTTCGAATCGGTCCTCGAGATAGTGCGGGATGTCGCGTCGCTCGGAATGGAGGTTTGCGTGACCCTCGGGGAACTCGGCGCGGAGGAGGCCGTCGCTTTGCAGGAGGCGGGAGTCACGGCCTACAACCACAACATCGACACCTCTCCGGAACATTACCCCAACATTGTCACCACTCACACCTTCCAGGATCGTCTCAACACCATCCGCCACGTCCAGGACGCCGGCATGTCCGTCTGCTGTGGTGGCATTCTTGGCCTCGGGGAAACGGTGGAAGATCGCCTGCGCATGCTGGAGGTCATCTCCGAGTTCAATCCTCCCCCGGAGAGCATCCCGATCAACGCCCTCATGCCCATGCCGGGCACCCCACTGGAAGGGAACAATCCGGTGGACGCCTTCGACCTCGCCCGTCTTATTGCGGTGACCCGCATTGCGGTGCCCGGTGCCCGGGTGCGGCTCTCCGCCGGCCGCACGCGGCTCTCGGATGAAGCCCAAGCCCTTTGTTTCTTTGCGGGAGCCAACTCGATCTTTTACGGCGACAAGCTGCTCACTGCCGCCAATCCGGTGGTTCAGCACGACATGGAACTCCTCGAGAAGCTGGATCTTGAAGCCAAGGAGTCAGACCGCACCGCGTCCGCTCCCTGCGCCGTCCCCGACCAGCCCCTCTCTCCGACTCCACAGTGACGACCAAGTCCACTGCCCTGCACATCCGCGTCTCGCTTCAAACGCAGAGCTTGGAGCTGTGGCAGGATGACGACCTCCTCAAGACCTACCCGGTTTCGACCTCCAGGTTCGGAGCGGGCACCGAGGAAGGTAGCTTTAAGACGCCCCTCGGCACGTTCGAAGTGTGTGAGAAATTTGGTGATCAGGTTCCTCTCCACACTGTCTTCCAAAGTCGCCAACCAATCGGAACATGGAACCCCGCGCAATTCTGCGAATCTGACCTCATCATCGCCCGCATCCTGCGCCTCGGCGGACTCGATTCAGATAACGCAAACTCGTACGAACGCTTCATCTACATTCACGGCACCAATCATGAAGATCTCATCGGCACTGCGGCCTCTCAAGGATGCGTCCGCATGAAGAATTGCGACGTGATCGAACTCTACGATCTCGTCCCCACCGGCACTTCGGTGCGGATTTCTGAGGGGTAGCCATTCCTGACTAGAAGAGCGCATCGAGGCAGGAATTTTAAAGGATTACTCTCACGTGGCCTGCTACTTGGACTGAATCCCCACTATTTTTGTATAGCTAGCTTGCTGCGCTGGAGAGATAAAGCAACAGCGTGGCTTTCCAGTAGTATTTCTTCTTGTAAATGAAGAGAACTAAAGGAAACGTGTGGATCCCAATGAGCAGGAAATCGAAAGGCAAGCGTTATACCGACAAGGAGAAAGCGCAGGTTGTCGCCTTTGTCGAAAAGACCAATGCTGAACACGGCCGGGGAGGTATTACTGCAGCCTCCAAGAAGTTTGGGATTACTCCCCTCAGCATCAGTAACTGGATGAAGAAGACGGGTGTCCGCACTACCCGAAGCAATGTTCACTTTGCTTCGAATCTGCGTCGCCTCGCGGACATCCACGAGTCGATCTCAAAGAAGGAAGCCGAACTCCTCAATTTTCAGCGCGAATACGCCGCGCTCAAGAAGAAGCTCTGAGCGCCCCCCCTTCATCTCACTCCAAACCCACAGGTCATAGCAGCCCGACATGAAAACACCCTCCCATTCCGGGAGGGTGTCGTCGCTTAAAGGTGGTTGGCGGGAATGCCGTTCCTACTCCTCGCTCTCGTCTTCGTCCTCCTCGCCGAGATCCACCGCGAGATCGACCCACTCAATGTAGGCCATCGGCGCGGAGTCCGTGTGACGGGGTCCGAGTTTGACGATGCGACAGTATCCGCCCTGGCGATCTGCGCAGGCGCCGGCGACATCCTCGAAGAGTTTGCTCACTGCTTCCTTCTGGCGAAGGAAGCTGGCAGCTTGGCGCCGAGCGTGCAAATCACCCCGCTTCCCGAGGGTAACGAGTCGCTCCGCCACGGGACGAAGAGCTTTCGCTTTCGCCAGGGTGGTACGAATTCGCCGCTCGCGAATCAGGGAACAGGCCAAGCTGGAAAGGAGAGCCTTTCGCTGGGTGGCGTTCCGTTGCAGTTTGCCGGTTTTTTTGCGATGCCTCATGGCAAGATCTTAGAGTGATTGTTATTCGTCGATGTTCTGGGCGATGAGATCAGCGAGGCCCACCGGGGCTTCGTCTTCCACGCCAAGGCGCGGAGTCGCCACCGAAGGTATCGGTCCGGTCAGGAGGGAGGGATCGAAGGTCATTCCGAGACTCAGCCCGAGCTCCGAGAGCTTGTCCTTGATCTCGTTGAGCGACTTCTTTCCGAAGTTGCGGTACTTGAGCATCTCCGCCTCGGTCTTCATTGCCAACTGGCCCACCGAAGTGATGTTGGCGTTGTTGAGACAGTTCGCGGCACGCACCGAAAGCTCGATCTCGTTCACGCTCATGTTCAACAGCTTCTTGAGCGCAGCATTTTCTTCGCTCTGCTCTGCCGGGGCTTCCTCGAATTCAACCGCATCGTCGTCGTAGTTCACGAAGACGTCGAGGTGGTGACGAAGGATGGCGGAACCGTGCAGGAGAGCCTTGTGGGGCGCAACCCGGCCGTCGGTCCAGATTTCGATAATGATCTTGTCGTAGTCGGTCATCTGCCCCACCCGGGTGTCCTCAACCGAATATTTCACGCGGGTCACGGGGGAGAAGATGGAATCGATGGCAATCACGCCAATGGGCATCTCCGCACGCTTGTTCTCATCTCCGGTGCGGAATCCGCGGCCGACCTGAACTTCGAATTCGCAGTCGAACTTCACTTTGCGGTCCAGGGTGCAGATCAATTGATCCTTGTTGAGCACTTCGTAGATGTTGTCATCGTCGATGTCTCCGGCCGTCACCGGTCCGGCCTTGTCCACCTTGATGGAGAGCACGCGGGGCTCCTTGTCGTGATGGAGGAACTTCACTTTCTTGAGGTTCAGGACGATATCGGTCACGTCTTCCACCACTCCGGGAAGAGTGGAGAATTCGTGTTGCACGCCGGCGATCCGCACGGAAGTGATGGCGGCGCCTTCCAACGATGAGAGCAGGACACGGCGCAGGGAGTTTCCGATGGTGTGGCCGTAGCCCTGTTCGAAGGGTTCCGCCACAAATTGCGCGTATGTCTCGCTGGCGGTGTCTTCGTTCTTGATCAGGCGGTTCGGAACTTCGAACCGGTCGAGCCGAATGGGCTCCTTAACTTCAGTTTCAGCAACTGGTGCTTCAGACATGTGTTTCATTGGGTGGCCGGGTTCCCCTCCGGCGAGCATGACAGGCACCGCGATGCGGGCTGCCCGGAGGACCTACGGCGATTTTGAGTCTCGCGGGGCGGGACTTAAGGCGATGTCGCGCCGCAATGCAACCCAAATCTCCGAGCTCTTCGCCGCCCAGTCCTGAAGCCTAACAAGGGGACCCGCCCGGCACTCTAACATTCCGACCATTTTTAGATTGGACTGTGGCGCCTCGCGAGTCATATCCTCGGGCTCGCTGAGCTCATGAAATCGAAACGCAACCTCACCCGCTTCACCTACGAGACCACTGCATTTCAGGGCTGGCGCCTCTGTCTCAGCCGGGCCGGCACCACCTTCACGAATTACTTCAGCGACAAGAAGTACGGAGGTCCCAAGAAGTCCCTCGCGACCGCTGAGAAGGCTCTCAGCGATCTCAAGCAACTGGTTGACAACTCGCGCCGCGTCAACGGCAAGCTGAGCCAAGCCACCATCCGCAAGGCTGAGAAACTTCTTGAAAAGGTCTGACCCTGCCTCCTTGGCCTCCCAGCGCAGGCACTTTTCAACGTCCATCGCTCGCTTCCATCAGGAGAACGCTCTCCACTCTCCGTGAAGAAGCGCAAGCCTCCGCGGAGCGCCACACAGGCCCCTGCAGGGTCTAACTCCCTCCCTCATTCTGGAGGAATTCCCCGATCAGCAACTGCAACTCCGCGGCTGGAATGGCGAACGTCTCGCTGCGGTTCACTCGGGCGATGTTCATCCCGATGCACTTGCCATCGAGATCGAGCAAGGGTCCGCCCACACTCCGCGCGGAAAGCGGCAGGTCATGCTGGAGGACCCGCTTGAAGTTGCTGCGCCGCTTGGAATACCGGCCGCTCATCTGATCGTTGCGGGTCTTCTGCTCTTCAAAAACCTTCTCGCGCGCCAGCAGTTCGACATCGAACTCCTTCTCTTCGTCATCGCGTTTGACCACGATCTTCACCCGGTCGCCGGGCTCCTTGTCGGAGAGCACTTCCAGAAGCTCTTCAATCTTGCCCACTTCCTTCCCATCCGCCGAGAGGATGACATCCCCGGCCTCCAAACCCGCAGCCGCGGCGCCGGACTCGTCCTGCACCTCGCGAATCGAGAGGGTGTTGTCCTCCTTGTCGGTCTTCAGAGTGATTCCGAGCACAACCGGTGCCTTTCCTCCCACTTCCCGCGCGTTGGCACTGATAATGCCGACCCGCACCCGGCGACGGGTCCGACTCGTTGATCCGTTCGAGACGACCCACGTCCCGTGCGCCGGCTCCTCGGCATTCGACCACGTCACCGGCACCAAATCCTCGGCCTCCACCTTGAGCAGCGCCACGTCCCATTCTACGGTGGTAGCGACCACCTTCACACTTTTGAAGTGAGCTTGATCGACGCGCACATTCAGATCCTTGGCTCCCTCAATTTCCGTAGCCTTGGTCAGGAGGTAGCCGTCCGAAGAGATGACCACACCGTAGGCGACCGATTTCCAGCCGTCGTAAACTACCGCGCTACTCTGCTGAAGAATTGCGCGCAGGGGTTCAAACGCCTTCCGCACCTCGGATCCGTTGAGCCGGAGATGCGCCTCCAACTGCTGCCCCGTTGCAACGGGTGTAGAGGCAAGTCCAAGGCCCAGCACCACCAGGCTACTTCTCGCCCAGCTCAACTTCGATTTCGACTTCTTCATCATCTCGTAAAATCTTCAAGGTCACCTTGGAGCCAGGCTCCTGCTCCTTGATGCTGGCTGAGAACTCCTCCTTGTTCTCCAGGTTCTCACCGTCCATGGCGAGGATGATGTCCCCCACCTCCAGTCCGGCCTTCTCTGCCGGGCTGTCCTCCCCGACCACCTTGACCACAACCCCGCCCTCTTCCCGGTCTTCCGTGCCTACTCCAAGAAAAGCCACCGGCAATTGAGCAAATGGGCCTTCACCCACAAATTCGCTCTCCTTCATCATCTCCCAGTTGCGCAGAAACTCGCGAATGGGGACGTGCATGTTTTGTTCCAGGACTCCGCCCACCCGGCTGTGGATTCCGATCAGGCGCCCCTTCATGTCAAAAAGCGGACCGCCAGAATCTCCGCCGATCAGGTTGCAGTCCGACTGAATGGTCTGATCCGCCATTCTCACCAGGCGCCCGATGCGCACTCCGACCCCGCGCTCCTTATCGAAGCCTCCGGAATGTCCCAGTGCGAAAACCCAATCGCCCAGCTGCGCCGTGTCTTTGGAATCAATTTCGACGTAGGGGTAGGTGCCCTCTTCATTGATCTTCATCATGGCTGCATCCGTGTTGGCTACCAGACCCAGCGAAGTCGCTTGGTATTTGGTGCCGTCCTCAAGGATGATGGTCAACTCCTTGCCCACCCCGCCACTCACGTGCGCCGCAGTCAGCACGATCCCATCCTCGCTCACGATTACGCCGCTTCCGGCCCCCCCACCCATGTCGATCCCGACCGTCGCTTTGCGGGTACGGGGAAGGCTGTTTTGCAGCGCTTCCTGGATTTTAAGGAGATCCCGAATATTTTCAGGTACTGCCTTCCTATTGAAATAAGGGCGATCGCTCTCTAGGTCATCTCCCTCCGCCAGCGCGAAGCTGAAGAGGGGACCCGAAAGGAGGGCGAAGAGAGCAGCCGGACCGGTCAAGCGCCGCCAGCCATAACGGGTGATAACCTCGATCATTCTAACTGGGGTAGGATACGTCCCGAAAGAGGGTGCTTCAACGTGCAAACCCGAAAAAAGACAGCCCAACGGCGTGAACTGGCCCGGGAAACCCCCTAACCCGTAGCCAACGTCAATTGGGCTGTCTTAACCCCCCAAGGGGGCGCTTCCTAGATTCGCGAGGACGTGCTCCTTTGCAAGGAGAAAGCGCTTTGGCTTGCGCGTTGATAGTCAAAACATTCGGACAAATTCCACGACCCATTCCCTCCCCTCCCGCTCGGGATGGGTGCGCTTTGGGGAAACTTCGCTCAGAATGCGGAATCCCCCTGCGAACAATTTTCGGATCTCATCCCGTCCCACGCGATACGGCGGCCCCGCCTCGCCATCTTCCCGCCGGGGAGGGTCCAGGAAGAAGATTCCAACCAGCTTGCCTCCTGGTTTCAGCCACCGCATCGCCGCCTCCACATAGTCTCCACGCTGCTCTGGATCGATCGCACAGAAGCAGGTGTGCTCGAAAATCGCGCCCACCGCATGCGCCTTGGCAAGTTCGGGGTCGAAAAAATCTCCTTCCAACCAGATCACCTCCGCGCCGTATCGAGCCTGCGCACCCGCCAGCGCACTCGGTGCCAGATCGAGCCCCAGGACATCGTGCCCACTCTTCTGCAAGGCCGCCGCATCGTGTCCCAACCCACATCCGGGAACCAAGACCCGACCTTCCCCCCAAATCTCCGCAGGACGCGTTTCCAACAGCTCCAGCAACGGCGGCGCCGCGGCTCCCAGGTCCCACGGAGTTTCCTCCCCCCGATAGCACTCTTCCCACTCCATCACCTCGAGATCCCGGTCCGGCAGCACCCTGCAATCACATCCGTTGCAGGTAATCAGGCACCTGGTCCCGCTGCTGCGAAGGCGGAAGCGTTGCACTGCTGAACGATACTACCGCTCCTACCCCGGCGGCATGAGGTGCGCCGAGCAGGGGACCTGTTTCCACCTCTGGAAAGAAGTGCCGAATCCGGCGGGCGGTGAGATAGTGACCCAGCCAACCCAACAGGCCGACTCCCGTCATGATTGCGACGAACAACAAGGCGCGCCCGATCACTCTGGGCACCTTGTCTTCCTTGGGCGGGCTGCTTGCAAGCGCACCCTCCTCGATCTCGGCTTCCGATTCAGGCCGCGTTTCCGCACCCGCCAATTCTCGTTCGATCCAGTAGAGCCGAATGGAGAGCTCCACCAGGAAGTTGTCCAATTGGTAGGCCACGTCACTCTTCTCAAAGGCTTCCTCGACCGCGGCCCGAAGGGCACGCTTCTGCTCGTCCTCCGACACCACGGCCCGAATCTCTCGGCTCAGGAGAAATTGCGCACGCTCCGGCTCACCCAGATGGTAGAAGATCACCGCGGTCGGCCCCAGGCTTGCGTAGAGGTCCTCATACACCGCCTCGATCGTGAGGTCGTCGGGGAGCTCTTGGCGGGCGTCAAAGAGGTAGACAAACATGTCGATCCTGGACTCGCCGGAGTGATACTTGAGGAAGCTCTCGCGATCACGAAACTCCTGCCGGGCAAGGAGTTCCTGCGGATCCACAAGGGAGAGCGGTTCCCCGTCAGCATCGGTGGGAATCGCCTCGAAGTAGCGTGCGAGGAATTCCGGTGCGATCTCGATCTCGTCTTCATCCCGCCTCGGCTCCTCAATCACGGGCTTGGGGAGGGCCCCTTCGGGAATGTCGGGCAGATCGCCGGGCGTGATCACCGGCGGAGGGCCAAAGAAATCCTGGCCCGCTACGAGCTCACCCCTCTTGAGTTTCTCAGAATCGGAGTTACTCCAGGCCGGCAACGGAGGCAACTTGGTAGTGCTGCTTGGCGTGCTGGCAGCAGAGGAGGTCTCCCCCATCACGCTTCCGGTGAGGAGGGCGAGGATCACTCCGCAGACGACGCCATTGCTCATACCTGGGTCCTACTCTGGTCGGTGCGGTGATTGGCGCGGATACGCTCGAGAATCTCCCCGACCCCTTCCGTCTCCGGTTGATGAGCCGGCTCGAAGGCCTCGGGGTCACGCTTCGCGCGCCGCGCCTGCTTCGCCAGCGTCTTGGTTATTCGTTTCACGACGACCTCACTGGCCCGGAGCCACTGGCCCTGCAAAAAGTAAGGGTGCGCGGCGGAGAGGGCCTTGAAGGTCACCTCATCGTCCAGGAACGGCTGCAGCGCGTAACCAAAGGTGATCCCCGCGGCCTTTCCACTCACGTCGATGCTCAGCAGGATCCCTGCCTCGTTCGGTCGCGAAACCTCCACATCCTCGAAGGCCCCGCGATTGAGGAGCCAAAATCCAAATTGTCGAAGGCTCGGGAGTTCTTTGAAGGTCCCGAAATAGAGCCCGAAGAACAACTGCGGAAACTTCCGCTGGAAATCGCTCAGCATCCGCCGTGCCGCCACCCGCTCGTTTTTCTTCAGGACTCCGGCCGCGTCGGTCAGGCACTTGAGGCGCACATCCTGCTCTCCAAAGATGCGATCCACATCCGCGATCCCGAATCCGCAGTGCGGGCACTGCCTCGCCGAGCGGTGAACCCGCTGAACACAACGAGGACACTTCATAAGCATGGGTGCAGTCTAACCGACTGCAGACGATACGTCAAAAATGTTGAACTTCTACTCTCCTTGAACATTACCTCGCCCTACCACTCGGCTCCCAGTCCATATCGTTCCGCCAATTCCATCAACTCAGAACGCATGGGCCATTCATCTGGCCTCTCGCTGGTTTCATGTCGCTTGCTGGCCCCCTTCAGAGTCATGCATCCGGTATTGTCGCCTGCAGCACGGATCTCTTCGACTTCCTCGGAGCTCAGAATCACGTCCGGCAACTGCCCAAATTCGCGAATTTTATCTTCGATCGGCCGCGCTTCGTCCCCTGCTTCCTGGATAAAGGTCGGCACCACGCACTTCACCGGCTCCTGTGAGAGGTTCCAGATTGAGGCGAAATGTAGCAGCGAGAGGCCGTGTCTCTCGATGATGGGCTTCATCCCCTGAATCCGCTCGTGCCCCGCCTCAACCCACCCTGCCGGCCGATAAGCACGGTGGTCTCCCGGCCGAAACTCATGTCCCGGCTTCATGTCGCCGTGGAAGAGCCCCCCATAATCGACAACCCGGGTCAGCAAATCGACCCCGTGTTTCTCCGCCGCTGGCAGGACAAATTGACCTGGCCACGGCTCCAGGGGATTCAAAATGATCATGGCCCAGTCGATGAGCTCGCCAAAATGCTCAAAACTGTAAATGAGATCGAGGGTAAAGCCATTTGCAGGGCCCGGAGCGACACCCAGGCGCTCGGCCATTCCCTCTTCCTTGAGCGCGGACATCCCTTTCCACACCTCCTCCTGCGTGTAGCCCAGTTCGTCCGGGTTGTGCAGCAGAAGCAGGTCGAAGTGATCCGTCCGGCAGTTCGTGAGCGATTTCTCGCAGGCCATGCGGAGGAAGTTCCGGTACTCCGCTCCCGTGCGGAGCTTGGGATCGGTGAAGCGTGGATAGCCTTTGCTCCCATCCCGTGACCCCTCGTAGAAATCATGCCCGATCGTCCCCACCAGGCAGTAGGAATCGCGCGGGTAGCCCGCGAGGGCCTCTGCCAGCGCCACGTCGGCCTTGCCCTGGCCGTAAACGTCAGCGGTCACGAAGGTGCGAACGCCGCTCTCATAAGCCAGGCGAATGCACTCGAGGTAGCGGTCCTCCTCGAGTGTTTCGCCGAAGTGCATGAAGCGTCCCCCGCTCCAGGTTCCATAAGCTGTCTTGGTCAGATTCATCGCCTTGCACTCCACCTAGTGGGGGCAACCGGCATCGTCAACGCAAAGCTATCGCGCCCTGGGAAAGAACGCAGGGATCTTGCCAAACATTGCACCGCTCAGTCTCTCAATCTCACCTCGATTATTCACAGGCTTATTCCCATGGCTTCATCTTCTCCGTCGCGGTTGCTTGACTTGCACACCTCATTTCCCATCGTCAGTCCGTGGCTTTGAAATTGTCCTGGGACGAATGTGAGCTCCCTGAGGGCCGGTGGATTCGCACCAGTTTTGGACCACTCACCCTCATCGTTCTCCACCGCCACGACGAATGCGTATCTGCAGCTGGCAGGGCGAAGAACACGACGAACTCCCCGCTGAGGGCGGGACCGCCGATCTCCCCAGCAGCCTCGAATGGGAGCGCTGGGACTGCGTGGAAAATGATCTCCTGGTCCAACTGCGACCGGGGTTCCCCGAGTATCCCGTCATTGCCAGGCCGTACAACGCCCTCACCATCTCCCCGGGCGGTCACTCTCTCTTCTACGTCGGCATTCCGTCCTCCATCGAGGTGCACGGGCAGAGCGAAGGATCTCTCCGCAAGCTCACCAGCATCCCCACCGATTCCCTCAGCAAGACGTGGCATGGCGATCGCTCCGCAGGCGAAGTCTGTTACTCCCTTCGCACCCGGGCTCGCCGTGTCTACGATCCGACCGACTGGCCGGAGCACGACATCATTCTCGCGGTCGATCTCAAGAATGAGAGCGCGGAATCCTTCGTCTTCGATCGTCTCTTTCTCGACCTCGGACACTTCTCGGTCTTCAACCAGGAGGGACGTCTCTGGGCGAACGCCTGTCGCATTCGGATCAGCGAAGATGACGAAGAGGGAAACGACGTCACCTACGCGGGCAAACCTCTCGACCCGGCAGCCGACGCCCCCGAGATCACCCCGGCTCGGGCCGGCAAGACGCGTCACTCCAAGATCCGCAGGGCATTTTCCTCCGTCATCGACGTCATTCACTACCCCCCCCCGTCTTGGCCCACCTCCTCGCAGTTCCCGACTTCCACAATCCCGTGTTCCTTTGGAAAGCGGGCGGAGCGGGAGCCATCCTCCTCCTTGGGTTCATCCTCGTCGCGATCATCAACAAACTCGCCACCCGCTTTGTTGGCCCGCGTCTCTCCACGCAGGGGGTCATGATCCTGCGCAAGCTCATCCGCTACCTCGGCGTCGCCTTCGTTTGCATCATCGCCCTCAACCAGGTTGGACTCAATCTCGGCGCCATCCTCGGCGCCGCGGGCGTGATGGGCATCGCCATCGGGTTTGCGGCACAGACCTCCCTCTCCAACATCATAAGCGGCTTCTTTCTCATCGGCGAACGCCCCTTTGAACTCGGCGACGTCATCGAGGTGGAAGGCATCAGCGGCACCGTCGATACCATCGGCCTGCTCTCCCTCACCCTGCGCACCTTCGACAACCGCTCGGTGCGCATCCCGAATGAGACCCTCGTCAAAACCAAGGTCATCAACGTCACGCGCCACCCCATTCGCAGATTCAGCCTCGAGATCGGGGTCGCTTACGACGAGAACATCGGCCATGTCCTCGGCGTCTTGAAGGATATTTCCGAGAAGAACGTGCAGTGCCTCGACGAGCCCAGCCCGCTCATCGTCTTCACTGGCTTTGGTGACTCCTCCCTGAATTTCGTGCTCGGCGCATGGTGCCTGCAGGAAGACTATGGCACTCTCCGCAACTCCCTGCCCCGCGAACTGAAGGAGCGCTTTGACCGTGAGCAGATCGAGATTCCCTTCCCGCACATGACCCTTGCTACCGGAAAGGCCCTCGGCCCCATCCCCGTCAAGATGGTCGGCAACGAGCAGTAGGTGCTGCCCACTATCTCGCCCGGTCGACCGCCTGCTAGTTCGCAAACTCAACGCGCACGCGGTAGAACTGGGCGTTCCCGATTGGCCCCAGCGCAATCACTTGCAGGGCGCCGGTTCCCTTGACCGAGTTGACCTCACTGAATTGAATGAGATCGCTGGAGACCTCCACGACGTAACGCCGCCCCACCAGGGTCGGGATGGAAATGGCATGACCATTGACAGTGAGCTCCACCGCGAATTCGAAGCGTGAAGATCCATCGAGGGGCGCGGTGAGCAGGAGGTTGCGCTCTTGCCCGTTGGTAAATCCGTCCGACCTCTCAACCTCGACTTTCCCACCGTCGTCCATCGGCTTCCCCTCTTCCCCCTACTCCCACTCGATACTCGCCGGGGGTTTGGTCGAGACGTCGTAAAGCACCCGGTTCACCCCCGGCACCTCGTTGAGAATGCGGTAGCTCGTCTCGCGCAGAATGGAATACGGAAGCTCCACCCAGTCAGCGGTCATGGCATCTTCGCTCACCACCGCGCGCAAGCTCACCGCAAATTCGTAACTCCGCTCATCGCCCTTCACTCCGACCGTCTTGACCGGCACCAGCGCCGCATAGGCCTGCCAGACCTTGTCGTACCAGCCGTGATCCCTCAGCCGTGAGATGAAGATCGCATCGCACTCCCGGATGATCCGCAGCTTGTCCCCGGTGATGTCTCCGGGACAGCGCACTGCCAGTCCCGGTCCCGGAAAGGGATGCCGATGCACAATGTCATGCGGGATTCCCAGCGACATGCCGAGTTCGCGCACCTCGTCCTTGAACAACTCCGCCAAGGGTTCGAGCACCTTCCCCTGCGCCTGCAGTTCGAGAATCCGCTCGACCCGATTGTGGTGGGTCTTGATCTTCGAGGCCTTGGTCTTCTGGTTGGAGGCGCTTTCGATCACATCCGGATAGAGTGTTCCCTGCGCCAGGATGTCGGCATCACCAACCGTGTCCCAAAAAACCTCGATGAAGAGGTTTCCAATGATCTCGCGCTTCTTCTCGGGATCGCTCACCCCGGCGAGATTTCCAAGGAATCGCTCCGAAGCCTCGACCGTTTCGATCTCGACCCCCATGCGATGGAAATTACTTCGAACTTCCTCCCCTTCATCTTTCCGCATCAGTCCGTGATCGACAAAGATCGCCCGCATGTTGATCCCCGCCTCTCTCAAGAGGACCGCAAGCACGGTGCTGTCCACCCCGCCGCTCACTCCGCAGACCACCCGCTTCTCTCCCACCTTCTCACGAATCTCGTCCAGCAACTCGCGTTTCAAATCGTCGATCCGAAACTCCTGCAACGACGACGCCTGCAGGAGAAAGTTGTGCAGGATGCGAAGTCCTTCATGACTGTGCGTCACTTCCGGATGGAACTGGATTCCATAAAAGCGATCGGCCCACTTCAAGCTCACTGGCGTGCCATGCTGGTTTTTGGCGAGCACCTCGACGTCGGCCGAAAGATTCTGCACGGTATCGGAGTGGCTCATCCACACCTGGGACTGGTGGGAGACCCCCTCGTAGAGACCTTCCGCCTTCACCGGCATCAGCATCGCAGGGCCGTATTCCCGCCGGTCACTCGCTTCCACGCTCCCGCCAAACTTGATGTTCAGCAACTGCATTCCGTAACAGATTCCCAACACCGGCACGCCGTAGGCCTTGAGTTGCTCAAAGTCGATATCCGGAGCGTCGGGCTCGCCCGTGCTCTTGGGCCCCCCCGAGAGGATGATGGCACCTGGCGCGCCCATCTCCGCAAATTCCTCCAGCGCATACAACTTCCCAAAGAATCCCAGCTCGCGCACCCGCCTCACGATGAGCTGCGTGTACTGTCCTCCAAAATCGACAACTGCGACGTGTTTCGTCTCTTCCATACCAATGTGGGAAATTACTGCTTACCGATCACTGACCACCGGACGCGCTAGCTAATCGGCTGATAGTTTGTCGGCTCCCGCGTGATTACGATGTCGTGGGTGTGACTCTCCCGCAGTCCACCCTGCGTGATTCGCACAAACTCGGACTGCGAGCGGAGGGACGCCAAGTCGCAGGCTCCCACGTAGCCCATTCCAGAGCGCAGACCGCCCATCAACTGGTAAACCACATCGGCCAATGGTCCCTTGTAGGGCACGCGTCCTTCCACCCCTTCGGCCACGAGCTTGCCACTCGCACCCTGCCCGTAGCGGTCGCCCGCGCCCTTCATCATCGCCCCGATCGAGCCCATGCCACGGTAAGTCTTGAAGCGTTTTCCCTGGAAGTGAACGGTCTGCCCGGGGCTCTCCCGCGTGCCGGCGAGGAGCGAACCGAGCATCACGATGTCGGCTCCAGCCGCCAGTGCCTTCACAATGTCGCCCGAGTAGCGAATCCCGCCATCCGCGATGACGGGCACGCCGTTCTCCCGGCACCACGGCGCCACGTTCAGAATGGCGGTGAACTGCGGCATGCCTACCCCCGCGATCACGCGCGTGGTGCAGATCGAACCCGGCCCCACCCCGACTTTCACTGCGCTGGCCCCCGCCGAGACGAGATCCTTCGCCCCTTCCTCGGTCACCACGTTCCCTGCCACCACCGGTCGATCCGACATCGCAGCGAGTTCGCCGACCACTTTCAACACCCGGGAGGTGTGTCCGGTAGCAGCATCGATAAAGAGGGCATCGGCACCCGCATCGATCACAGCCTGCGCGCGCTCTTTCCACTCGGCCCCCACCCCGATCGCCGCCCCGCAGCGCAACTGGCCGTTGGGGTCCTTGGCGGCATCCATGAAGGTGATCTGCTTCTCAATGTCGCCTCCCGTAATCAACCCCACCAACTTTCCATCACGGTCGACGAGGGGCAGCTTCTCAATCCGGTGTTCGTAGAGAATACGCCGTGCGGCCTCCGGGGTCGTGTCGGGCGGAGCAGTGATCAGCTTGTCTCCCTGTGTCATGACCTCCCCGACCTTGGCCTCGTCCTTGGCAAAGTGCCGGATATCACGCCCGGTCACCATCCCAACAAGCAAGCCGCCTTCATCCACCACCGGGAATCCCGAGAATCCCTGCTCCTCCATGATGCCTTTGAGGTTTCCGATGGAATGTTCACGGGTCACCGTCAGCGGCTGTTGAATGACGGCACTCTCCGAGCGCTTTACCCGCGACACGATCACGGCTTCCTCCTCGATGGTGCACGCCCGGTGAATGACCGCCATGCCCCCTTCCCGGGCCAAGGCGACCGCCAGGTCTGATTCGGAGACGGTATCCATCGCCGCCGAGACCACTGGAATCTTCAAGGAAATCTTCCCTGTGAGGGCCGTCTCGAGAACTGCCTCGGTCGGCAATACCGCGCTCTTCTTGGGCACGAGAAGGACATCGTCAAAAGACAGCCCCAAAGTCAAATCCGCCATGGGCGAGTCAATAGATTTTCCCGTCGATAAGCAAGACCAATCACTGGTGCGCGAGAATATTTTTTTGCCGGCCCTCTCACCCACGCACGCCTGCGCCCCTCGACTGATCAAACCACCCGCACGGGCGTAGGAACCGCCACCACGAGCATCCCAGCGGACTGCGCCGCCATGATTCCCGCCGGGGCATCTTCAAAGGCCACACAACGTTCCGGTGCGACTTCAATCCGGACCGCCGCTTCGAGGTAGATGTCCGGTGCAGGCTTCCCGCACTTCACATCATCCGCGGTCACCACTTCGTCAATCAGGTCGCTGAGCCCCACCGCCTGGAGAGTGCGCTCGGCGCCCAGCCGGGTGCTCCCGGTGGCCACCGCGAGTGGCACCTTGCCTGCGTGGGCCCGCGCAAATTCCACCACTTCTTCGTAGAGTTCCACCTTGTGCAGGTTGCTCATGAAGTACTCCCGCTTCGCAAAACAGATGGACTCCGGATCCAACTTCAGTCCGTGCTCTCCGTTCAGATCCACCACGATGTCATGGGTGGGCCGTCCGCCCATCGCATAAAAGACATCCTCTCCGAGGATCCCCGGCGCCCCATGCGAGGAGAGCGCTTCACACCATGATTCAAAGTGAATCGGCATGGAATCGACCAAGGTCCCATCCAAGTCGAATATCAAACCATCAAAATCATATTCTGGAAATTCAATCCGTCCGTCGGGTGCCATGTCGGGATCCAATTATTCGGATTCCTTGGGATGACAAGCCCTATAGTCTGAAAATCGTTATTTAGTCATCAATCTGCCTGCCCGGATATCACGTCATGGGGTCATAAATGGAAAAGCTATCCATTAACTAATACCACTTATTTGCAGCATATCAGCTCATCACGTGCGAGCCGATCAAGCACGAGCGGATCTGGCGACTCATTGTGGAGCCCGATATCGCCCTCGATCACGGCATCGGGTCCGAAGCGCACCACTCCCTTGACGGTCAGGCTGCGCGCGCCTCGGAGCGACGGCACGCCCATCTTGCGGAGACTGTCGACCATCTTGTACTCGTCGCTCAGCTGCACGACCGGCGGAATGCCGTCCCGCTCCTCGCGCAACATGACACGACCGTCGTCGAGCAGGAGATAGGCATCCGAGCGGAGCGCGAGCAGGTCAGCGGTGGTCTTGACCGGGGCAAAGCGCGTGCGCGGAACGTTGACTGCAATCGCGCCTTCGAAGCACTCGACCGCCGCGCCCATCGCGGTTTCCAATTGAAACACCGGCGTCGATTCCTTGTCGCGCGGATCCACCGTCTTGTTGTTGCAAATCATGGGCAGGGGCAATACCCCGCCCTCCGCCTCGAGAGCGTCCTTCAACCGGTCCAGCCGCACCCAGAGATTGTTGGTGTTGAAAAAGCAATGCTTCTCGATTTCCTGGAAACTCTTCAGGTCGCTTTCCGGACACTGCGCCACTTCACGCAGGATCAAGCGGCCGTCGCTCTTTCTTCGCGCGAGGTGCCCGCCCTTCTTGTCGGCCTCCGTTCGTCGCGTCACTTCCATCATGAAGGGCGCATCGCTCTCGGCAAAATACGAGAGCATCCCCGCATCGAGGACCGCTCCGAGATTGTCGCTGTTGGAGACAAAGGCGTACTTCACTCCGCCCTCCAACAACTTGTCCAGCCACCCGCTCCCGATCAGCGCAGGGTAGAGATCCCCATGCCCGGGAGGACACCACTCCAGGTCCCGGTTGTCGGGGCAACTCACCGCTCCGAGACTCTTCCGGTCAATCTTGGGAACCTGGTTCTGCATCAACTCGATCTCCTCCTCCCGCGCCAGGTTGTCTGCGGCGTAGTGCTGGAGATGGGCCAGGGTGTCCGCACTGGTGCTGAAGCTGTTCATCAGGAGAAAGCGAACCTGCGCCCCGGTCTCCTTGCGCAGATGCACGATCTGCCGGGCGATGATATCGAGAAAGGTCAGCCCCTCTCTCACCTCCAGGAGACTCTTGGCCTTCCGCAGCCCCATTCCGGTTCCCAACCCGCCGTTGAGCTTGATCACCACCGCCTGGCTCAGGAGCTCCGGATCAAAGGCGCCGCCCTCCTCAGCCCCCACCAAGGGCAAGTCCTCGATCGCCTCAATGCTCTCTTCGGAAATGAGCCCGCTCTCATCACTCACCAGCTTGGCATAACTGAGTTCAAAAGCCCGAATTGCAGCCTCCCGCACCCCGGCGCTCACCATCTTTTCCCTGATCGCCTCAAAGTCACTCATGAAGGGCTCCCATACTCCCAAACCAACCTACCGCGTCAAACGATCAGGATTCTAACTGTCCACAATCTTGTTAAGATGTCCACATGAGGCAAAAAGATATCGATATTGGGGCCCCACCCTCCAGAGAGCCCGTCTCACCCCCTTCCTATTGGCACAAAAACTGCTTCAATTAACTGGCATCTTCCCGGAGAGGTGGCACTGTGAACTCGAAGCAGTTATCATGCCGGGAAACTATCTCCAACAGACGCTGTCCCAGCAGCAGACCTTGGCGCCCCAGATGCGCCAGAGCTTGGAGATCCTGCAGGCCAACACCATGGAGCTCCAACAGCTCCTTCGCCAGACCCTCGAAACCAATCCCGTGCTTGAGGACGAGTCCGCTTCCGTTTCCCTCGACGAAATGGAACCCGGTGATCCGGAGGCCGACGAGGTGGTAGCCTCCCCCGACGATGATTTACGGGAACTCGCCATCATGGAAAGCCGGGCCACCTCCTCCTCGCCCGACGACGAGGAACGCCGCGAGCATCTCTACAATTCCATCGTGGCACCCGAGACCCTGCAGCAACACCTCGCAGGCCAACTCGATCTCTCGGCACCCAACTCCGACCTCCGTACCGCCGCCCTGACCCTGATCGGCAACATGGACGAACGCGGCTTCTTCGATGATCCGCTCTCCGAGCTCGGTCAGCGCCTGCGGATTCCCATCGACGATCTGGAACGCGCGAAGCGGCTGCTCCAAAGCTTCGATCCGCCTGGGATCGCGGTGGACGACCTTCGTGAATCGCTGCTCGTTCAGCTCCATCGCGCCGGGCGTCTCGATTCCCTCGAATTCAAGATCGTGGAGAGCCACCTGGACGAACTTGCCCGCAAGCACTATCCCCAGATTGCGCGCGCCCTGGGGGTCCGTATCGATCATGTCGCTGCGGCTGCCGAGCACATCGCCCAGCTGGACCCCGCTCCGGGCACGAGCTTTGATCCGTCCAGCAATCCCTACATCATCCCGGATGTATCCTTTGAGAAGAACGAGGCGGGAGTATGGACCGCGGTTCTCACCAATGAGTACCTGCCCCGCCTTCGCCTGAGCGACACCTACAAGGACCTGGTTGCCACCAGTCCCGATCGCAAGTTGCGCACCTACCTGCGCAATCAACTCCGCGACGGGCGGACCCTGATCAAGGCCCTCGACCAACGCCAGAGCACCATCCTCGCAATCTCAGAGGAGATCATCCTGCGCCAAATTGAGTTTCTTGCCCACGGTCCCCGCAGTCTGAAACCGCTCACCATGAACGAGATTGCCGATGCGATCAAAGTTCATCCCACCACGGTCTCCCGGGCGGTCGCCGGGAAATACGCCCGCACTCCCCACGGCGTGATGGAACTGCGCCGCTTCTTCGCCACGGGCTACAAAACCGCGCTTGGTGACGAGGTCTCCAATGAAGGGGTGCGTGAGGCGATTCAGAAAATCGTGTCGAGGGAGGATCGCCACAAGCCGCTCTCCGACTCCGCCATACAAAAGGCCCTCACTGGGCAGGGTATCAAGGTAGCCCGGCGCACGGTCGCAAAATACCGCGAACAGATTGGCATCCTCCCGAGCCATCTGCGGAAAAGCTACCAGTAAGAGCATTTCTTAAAAAAGCCGCTGTGCCGCCTGCACGCCCTGTGGTTAATTCCCGCCCTCCACATGACTGAAGACGCCATCCGCAACGCTCTCTCCGCCATCAATTACCCGGGATTCTCGCGCGACATCGTTTCCTTTGGCCTCGTCAAATCGATCTCGGTGGAAAACGGGATCGCGATCATCGGGATCCAGGTACAGACCCGCGACCCCAAGGTCCCGGAGCAGATCTTCAAGGAATGCCACGCCGCTCTCGATGAGATGGCTGGCGGAGAGGACAAGGTGCAGATCGGAATCGATATCCAGGATCCTCCCGGCGCCCCAAACACCCCCGGTGGAGTGGCCGGAAAGCAATCCATCCCGGGCGTGCAGAGAGTCATTGCGGTGGCTTCGGGAAAAGGTGGGGTGGGCAAGTCGACCGTCGCCTCCAACCTCGCGGTCGCCTTCGCAAGGCAAGGCCTGAAAGTCGGGCTCTGCGACTGCGATCTCTACGGCCCCTCCATCGCCCACATGTTTGGGGTGTCCGACAAGCAACCGATGGCCGACGAGCAGGAGCGCATCATTCCGATCGAGGCTCATGGCATCAAGCTCATGTCCATGGGCTTCCTCCTCGGCGACGACTCGCCCGTGATCGTCCGTGGTCCGATGGCAACCCGCTACACGCAGCAATTCCTTCAACACGTAGTCTGGGGCGACCTCGACATCCTCGTCCTCGATCTTCCGCCCGGCACCGGCGACATCCAGCTCACCATCGTGCAGACCATCGCGCTCGATGGGGCCGTGGTGGTCACCACTCCGCAGGAAGTCGCCCTCATCGACGCGCGCAAAGCGATCAGTATGTTTGCCAAGGTCAACGTCCGCATTCTTGGCGTGATCGAGAATATGTCCTGGTTCGAGTGTGAGCACGGCACGAGATATCACCTCTTCGGCGACGGCGGCGGACAGCGGGAAGCGGAACGCCTCAAGGTCGCTCTCCTGGCGCAGATTCCCATCGATCCGGAGACTCGCCGCCGATGTGACGACGGCCAGCCGGTGGCGCTGCTCGAACCGGCGCAATCCCCCGTTTCCGAGGCTTTCCGGCAGGCCGCCGAATCCCTCAGCGCCACTGCCCCCGCTCCTCTCTGAGCGAAGGATCACAAGCGAACCTGCACCGCAGCGGCAGAGTTTCTCGGTCGCCGACCGGGGCAGGTTTCGTGAGTTCCCCGGGATCCGGGCAGCCTCCGCAGGGGCCAGGGCAAAGTTGGTGCGTAATTCCGGTTTTCCCATCCGAAGAGATCTGCTTCGCTGTCCGGCATGAGCCGTCTCGCCCTCCTCTTCGCTCTTTTCCTTGGTCCATGTCATTCTCTCCTCGGCGCTCCCAACATCCTTCTCATCGTCTCTGACGATCAGGGCTTCGCCGACCTCGGTTGCCTCGGAAACACTCCCCTCAAAACCCCCCATCTCGATCACCTTGCATCCGAAGGAGTGCGCTTGACCAATTTTTACGTCACCTGGCCGGCCTGCACTCCCTCCCGCGGCAGTCTCCTCACCGGACGCTATCCGCAGCGCAACGGGATCTTCGACATGATCCGGAACGAGGCCCCGGACTACGGTCACCGTTACACCCCCGCCGAATACGAATCGTCCTTTGAACGGATCGGAGGGATGGACCCCCGTGAAGTTCTCCTCCCCGCCTTGCTGAAGCAGAAGGGATACCTCAGTGCCATCTATGGCAAATGGGATCTCGGCTCCCTCGAGCGTTTCCTGCCCCTCGCCCGCGGTTTCGATGACTTCTATGGCTTCGTGAATACCGGCATCGATTACTACACGCACGAGCGCTATGGCGTGCCCAGCATGTACCGCAACAACACGCTCACAACCGAGGATAAGGGAACGTACTGCACCCACCTATTCGAGCGTGAAGCGCTCCGATTCCTTGCCGAGGTGGCGGGCCGCCGGACCACCAAGCCCTCCCCTGTCAACCCTCCCGACCCTCAGCCGCCCTTCTTCCTCTACCTCCCCTTCAATGCCCCGCACAGCGCCTCCAATCTCGATCCAAAGATTCGCTCCGGCGCGCAGGCTCCAGTGGAATACCGCGACCTCTACCCCCTCGAGGGCCTCCGCTACACGACCATCCGCCGCAAGAGATACGCCTCCGGCACGCCCTTCGCGGAGGCCACCGAATCGCTCACCAGGGAGGCGCGCATTCAGGAATACCGGGCCTCAATCACGTGCATGGACGAGTCCATCGGCAAGATCCTCGCCTTCCTCGACCAGCACGATCTCGCCCGGGACACCATCGTGATCTTTTTCTCCGACAATGGAGGCGGTGGGTCGGCCGACAACTCCCCTCTCCG